>JBAXXX010000108.1:0-13042 GCA_037127695.1 Verrucomicrobiia bacterium
TTTACGGCAGGAAGGTCGGCAGGAAGGCGAACTGAGAGGGCGGCAGGAAGGCGAGCAGAGGGGGCAGATCATTGCCCAGCAGCAGGCTGTCGTCGAGGCTCTGGAAATCCGGTTTGATCGGGTTCCTGGTGGACTCCGCGAGGAAATCGAGCACATCGCAGATTCCGTCCGGCTACATGTGCTTCACCGTGCGGCGATCCGGTGTGCGGACTTGGAATCCTTCGCCAAGGAACTCTGATCCCGCCACGACTGCTTCTGTTCGCTTCAGGAGGGGGCTCCAAGTTTGCTGTTTTTCACCCATTGCCAGAGGGAAGGTTCAAAACTCCCCGTTCATTTTTCCTCAGTTGGTTAGCCGTTCCTATGGGACGGCTGTGTTTTCCCTTGCAGGGACGCCGGGTGCCCGTGGGAAAGGAGTTGAATCGCGCGGCCCGCTTGCCACGACATGGGAAGCGGCCTGGGCCCGCATGTCTTCTTTCACCGGTCCACACGCTTCTGGCGGGGCAGACCCTTCGACAATGGTGGGGAAGCTCATGTGCGGATATCAAGGCTGGTTTTTCGCGGAAGGAGACGGCTCAGACAACGGGTGGGTTCACTATGGCCCGGGGACCTTCAAGCCGGGAACCTGCACCATCGATCTCTGGCCCGACATGAAGGAGACGAGTCCCGGGGAACGGTATCCCACGAAGTACCGCAATGCCGACGGATCACCTGCCACGGTTTTCAGTTCCTACAATCCCCGGACGGTGGACCGCCATTTCAAATGGATGGCCGAATTCGGAATCGACGGGGTTTTTCTCCAACGTTTCGCCTCCGAGACACGGCAGCCCAAATCGTTCGACGCGAGAAACGCCATTCTTGATAATGTGAGGATTGCCGCTAATGCGAACGGCCGCACATGGGCGGTGATGTATGACCTTAGCGGCCTGCACGAGGGAGAGATCGAATCGCTTGTGATGAAAGATTGGAAGTGCCTGATCGATCGCATGGAGGTGACAAAAGACCCTGCCTACCAACACCAAAACAGCAAACCCCTCGTTGCCATCTGGGGAGTCGGCTTCAACGATTCACGCGAATATTCTCTAAACGAATGCGCCATGCTGGTCAATTTTCTCAAGAACGATCCCCAATACGGAGGCAACGCCATCATGCTTGTGTTCCCTATTATTGGAGGGAGATGAAGGCGGACGCGCTGCCGGACCCGCAACTTTTGGATCTCGTGCAGAAGGCCGACATCGTGAGCCCGTGGAGCGTGGGCCGATATCACCCGCCCCAATTCGCCAACAAATTGGAAAAAGTGTCGAAGCCCGACCTGGCATGGTGCAAGGAAAAGAACGTCACCTACATGCCTGTCATCTTTCCGGGATTCCGCTGGAACAATATGCAAAAACTCCGGCACGAGCTACCCGGCACAGAAATTCCCCGGGAGAAAGGGGATTTTTTCTGGCGCCAGGGGATTGCTCTCTCCCAGGCCGGGACCGAAATGCTCTACGTCGCGATGTTCGACGAGATGGACGAGAGCACAGCCATCTTCAAATGTTCCAACGAGCCGCCGGAAGGAGAATTCGGGACGTTTGAAGGCCTGCCATCCGATCATTACCTCTGGCTCGCTGGCAGGCTCTCTGCCGTGCTCAAACGCCAAATCCCGCCACAGGAATTTCAGCCGCAGCAATAGGCCCGCAGCATCATGAAGCCCGGATACCAAGTCCGGGTTCCGCGTGGTGTCGGCACGGAAAGGAGATCCTCGCGGCTGGCGGTTTGGGCTCCGCAGTAGAGAATCACTCCACGCACCAGCCTCCGAGCATCCTCCAAACGCCGTGTTTACTGCCCCGCTGATCTTCCGGATGGAACGCTCGGCGCGGGCCTTTGGTCCAGAACCCGGCCGAAAGGATTGTCGAACAGGGCACTGCTGAATCAATCTTCTGCTGATCCGCCCCTCCCGAGCTTCGTCTTCACGCTCGCCGCCACCGGCACGACTTTATCGATCTCCATTTTTATGACACTGTGTATAGCTGTTTCAGTAAGTTCTGAACAGCTTGTGGACGATCTCACGCAGAGACTCCGCCTTGATGGTTTTCCCATTCTGGACGGGCCGCGCCGCACTGGTGATGGTTGTTACGAGAGCGTCACCCTCGATCATGATGGAAATCGCATTGAGATTACCGTATGATCATGATGCCTAACCGTCGCTGGGCTAGGGGCGTGAGATCCACCTGCGACTCGAACAGAATTCGCATGCACAATCCAGACTCCAGCTTCATGATCAGTGACGGGCTGAACGCCGCCGTGGACCTGATGCGCTCGCCAAGCGGCACGCCGGGCGACTTGCCGTCCGTGCTTCCGGAGTCTGGCGTTGGTGACATGCTCGCGCTCGAAATGCTCTCCGGCCATGTCCTCGGCAAAGCCGCCCCGCTGAGCGCGCCCACATCGCTGGCGCATATGGATCCGCCAACTCCTTGGATCACATGGGCCATGGCGCTGTGGGACGCGAGCCTCAACCAGAACATGCTTCACGAGATGACGTCCCCGTTCGCCACTCAGGCGGAGGCGCGAGTCATGTCGTGGCTTACCCCATACTTCGGGATGCAAGGCGGACACTTCTGCTCGGGTTCGACAATCGCCAACCTCACGGGCATCTGGGCCGCACGCGACGCTGTGGGCGTCAAGACGGTCGTCACGTCTGAGGCGGCGCATCTCAGCGTCGACAAGGCGTGTCGCCTGCTGGGACTTGAACTTGTGAAGGTTCCGGTGGATTCGCTGGGGCGGCTGGATCGTGGGCTGCTGCCCGACCTCGACGACGCATGCCTGGTGCTGACCGCTGGAACGACCGCCACGGGCTCAATCGACTTGCTCGACATCATCGGCGCGGCGCGATGGACGCACGTCGATGCCGCATGGGCAGGCCCACTGCGACTCAGCCCCGCGCATGCGGCCAAGCTCGACGGCATCGACGGAGCAGATTCGGTGGCGGTGTCGGCTCACAAGTGGCTCTTCCAGCCAAAGGACTCGGCGCTCGTGATGTTCCGTGAGCTCGAGGCTGCAAACGCCGCGATCAGCTTCGGCGGAGGCTATCTCGCCAAACCGAACGTCGGTGTCCAGGGTTCCCGATCAGCTGCGGCCATTCCCTTGTTGGCGACCCTGCTTGCGTGGGGCCGTGAGGGCCTCGCGCAGCGGCTCGACCGTCTGATGGAGGTTGCTGAGTCGCTGGCCGATGCCATTGAGGCGAGCGAGCATCTTGAGTTGTGGGGTCGCCCGCAGACTGCGATCAACGTGTTCCGCCCGGTGGATCGGCGGACGGATGCCTTCGTTGAGGCATTGCCGGCGGGCATGCTCTCGAAGTGCGTTCTCGACGGCGAGACATGGGCACGTTCGGTGGCAGCGAATCCTTCGGTGGACATCGATTCCGTTATCGAGAGCGTGCGAGCTGCCAGCCGTGATTGGCGAGCGCATGGTCGAGAGGGTGCGGGTCCAGGCGAATCAATCTTCCGCTGATCCGCCCTTCCCGAGCTTCGTCTTCACGCTTGCCGCCACCGGCACAACTTTATCGATCTCCATATTCTCCACCGCTGAATAGAGCGTGTGGCGGGCAGTGTGGAATTCCTTGGTGGGCTTGAACACGGCTTTGGCACTCAGGGCAGCCCCGGCCTTGTGTCGGGCAAACAGGGCTTGAGTTCGCCGATGATCTCCTCGGCAGCGGCTTCCGGGATCAGGTCTCCTTTGATTTTGAGCTCGAACGATTGCTTGAAGAACGAGGCTCCGTTGATCCGCATCCCTCCCGGTCTGACGTCCCGCAAAAGGCGGCTGCACAGGAAGCGCAGTCTGTCTCAACCGAACCCATCGGTTTCGGCTCTCGCCGGTAACGCGCAGGATGGCGGCATCGTCGGTCGTGCCCCGGTAGGAATTCGAGAACCCGACCCGCACGAGCTTCTCCCCGGCTTTGGCTTCCACGGATGAGGCCACTGCCATCTGGCCGGCGTGGTGGGCGAAGTAGAACGGCTTGGCGATGGCGATCAGCTCCCCTTTGCTGATCTCGCGGGCACCGCTGAGAGCCTCAACCTGTTCACTCATTTCGAGGATGCCCTCGACGAGCTCGGCCACCTGTCCGTCTGGATCTGGAAGCTCGGGGTACGTTTTGGCGGCTTTCGCCGCAGGTGCCGTGGTTGCGATTCCCGCGAGGTTGATCCGCTTGAGCCCGGCTGCGGGAGCGACCGGGGCGGCAGTTGCTGGCGATGATTTGGTTTTCATACCGCCATGAGCCTCGTTCGCGCCGCTCGCGGGAATCCATCGCTGATGGGGGTGCTTGGAGGGTGCGGGCGGATTCCGGTTTTCAAATCCGAAACGGCCTGCCTATCTTGCTGCTCCACATAACATTCCCAGCCATGGCCAACTTCACAAAACGTGATCTCGTGATGCAGATCAGCAAGGGAACCGGAATCATTCAGGCGGAAGTTTTCACGGTCATCCAGCAAACGCTTGACGCCATCACCGAGGCCTTGGCCACCGGGCGCGATGTGGAACTGCGGAACTTCGGCGTATTCGAGGTGCGTCTGACAAAATCCCGAGTCGGCCGCAATCCGAAGAAACCGGAAAAGGACGTGACGATACCGGCTCGTGCGACCGTGAAGTTCAAAGCTGGAAAGATCATGCGCCAGCGCGTGCTCCTGCGGACCCAGGAACTCAGCAAGAAGTAGGCTTCAATTCACGAAGCGATGCTTGATGGCCGCCCGGCACTCCTCCGTGTCGCTTCGCAACTGCACGGGATACGGCGCATTTCCGCGCTTCATCACCACTCCTTCAAAGAAATCGCACCGCAGACGGCGGTTGATCGCTTTCAGGCCGGTGTAGAAATCCGGCACACGGGTTTCCTCGTCTCGGACTGACGGTGGCAGGAACAAGGCGTTCTCTGGAAACGATTGCCACTCGCCGATGGATAACTGCTCAATATCAATCAATCCGGCGAGGAACTCCCGCCGCTCCTCGTAGGTGGGCGAGCCAGATTCGGGGATCCAGTCCAGGACGACGAGACTTCCCCGCCCGATCTGGTGCCGGCGTTCGAGGGCTTCGCAATCGGCCCACACGAGGCCACTTTCGGCAAGAGCGCGCAGCGCCGCCAATGCCTGGGCAAACTCCCTCTCGATCGTGAGCCTCTGGCCGTGCCGGTTCCACATGGCCCCGGTCGGCGTGTGGACGAGCGCCCGCCATCCGTTGTATTTCGGTTCCGCGAACCAGACCCCGGATTTCTTCGGGGCGAGTTCGAGCTTGCCGCCCCGGATCGGCCGCGCCGGGAACGTGGGTGGATGCGCTGGGATGGGAACGGATTTTGCGTTTAACAGGCTTTGGTGGCTCATTTGACGGGTGGCTGGTAGATGGGTGAGGCGTCTGCGAAAACGAGGCCCGTTCCAAACCCGAGGGCATGGCGCGCGGCGGCGAGCGTGGCCCCGGTCGTGACCACGTTGTCCACGAGGAAGACCGGCAGGGCGAACCACCCGCCGACCCGCACGAACTTGTGGTTGGCCGCGGTGAGTCCCGGCAGCCCCCGGCGACGACGGGAGCACGAGGATTCCACTGGCACTCGCCGGCTGAGCGCCGGAACAACTCGGGCCTGCATGCCGTATTCGGCGGCGATGGCACGGGCGAGGATCAGGTTGGCTTCGATGCTGCCGGTGCTCGCCGGAACGGGAACAAGCGTGAGCGTCGGCAAATCGGGCGGCAGGAGCCCGGCCATCTCGCGGGCAGCAACCCCGCTTTCCGCGCCCCGCTTGAGCGCGTAGGCGATCCGTCGGGTTTCGGATTCCTCTGGCGTGATCGGCCGCGACCTGGGCGACACGTATCTGCTGGCGGCAAGGATTGGAGGAATAAAGACCGCGCTGGAAGGCTCTTTTATCAGCCTGATTTCTCCCTTTTGCCGAGTGGCGGGTTGGGAGATAAACCCGGCGCTCATTCTCTTCGCATGAGGACCGATAGGCAGCGTTCCTGAGAAATGAGGATCACGGGAACCATGCCTTCGGGAACCGCGGCGATCTTCTTCGCGTTCGGCCAGCCGTGGGCGAGAAGCGCGTTCGCATCTTTGACTGTGAGGGCGAGCGTGAACGCCGGATACGCCCCACCCGCTTTGATCGCGTCCCGTTTCTCCGCGCAGTTAGGCTGGTAATACGAGGCGATTTCAAATCCGACCGAATCCTCCAAATCGAGGATCACAAACACGGGTGCCTTCGGGCTCGTGCCGAACGAGGCAACGTCCCGGTGGTAGTCGAGGATTGCGGCTTGGCGCGGCGTCATGGCTTGTAGGGTATCGGCGGGTTGCACTTTCTCGCGATGTCTTTGACGAGCACCGGAATGATATGCGGGTTCAACCGGGCGTCATGGACGACGATGAACGGGCGTTCCTTCCCCCGCCGCCAGATGGCGCGGAAGTCTTTCGCGTAGCCGACTTGGACGGCTCCTTCGCAGGGTGATTTCATATTGTTCTCAGGTTGTCGCAGTTGCTCCAGTCAGAGTCGAAGTCGTCCGCCGCATCCCAGAAGGGTGAGGCGAATCCCTCGCGCTCGAACGACTCATTCACGATCCGGTTGGCTTCTTCCTCCGATGCGGCCTCCACTTGGACCTTCCCATAGCTGGGCACATCGGCGGCAACGATCACGGTGAACTTTTTCATCGGTCAGTCATGGGTTCCGAAGTGGCGTTCGCCGTGAACGGGGCAGTTGAAAGCAATCTCGCACACGCAGCAGATTTGCTCGGCTTTGGTGCAACATGCCACCCGCGCCAGAGCCACCGTGCGCTGGCAATCCGCCGAGCACGCCACCGCCTGCACCCACCGGCGGGCAAGGTGAAGATGCGGGGCATCGTGTTCGCGTCCGCAAGCCGGACAGTGGCCGAGGTCGTAATGGGCACGCGTTGTGCGGGCGCGTTGGAAATGGGCGGCAATCATGGTCAGTTCAGGTTGACGTCAGCCGTGCGGCCTTCGTGCGCTTTCTTGCCCGCCTGCACTTTGCGAATCTCCGCGAGCAGGGTGGATTCGCTCAGCCGCCAGTTCGCCGGATCAGGGTCAACCGATGCGGCGTGGATCGCGTTCAGGCAGACGTTCAGGATGTCGCCGCCGGAAAGCCCGCGGGAACTCATGGCCACGTTCCGCAGGTCGGCGCTCACACGGTCGATGCTCGGCAGATGGGATCGGAATATCCTCTCACGCATCGATGCGTTCGGCAGGGCGAACTCCACATGGCGGGCAATCCGGCGAAGGATCGCTTCATCGTAATTGCCGAACAGGTTCGTCGTCATCACCACCACTCCGCCGAACCGGTCGAGCTCCTGCATGAGTGCGTTGCGGTTCTGGTTGATTGAAGTGGCGCACGACTCGCCCATCGCCACCCGCCGGGAAAGCAGGCTGTCGGCTTCATCGAAGAACAGCACAGCCTCGGCCTCGGCGGCTTCCTTGAACGCCTTTGCGATGTGCTTGGCCGTGTCGCCCAGATACTTGCTGATGATCTGGCTGTAATCGACTTGGTAGAGCGGCTTGCCGAGCCGCCACGCGATGCCCAGGGCGGCGCGGGTCTTCCCCGTCCCCGGCGGGCCGTAGAAGTTCAGGATGCAGCGCCCGGCCTGCGGTTGGATTTCGCTCAGCTTCCACACCGCTTCCAACTGCTCGCGCATCTCAATCGAGCGGAGCGCTGCGGCGATGTCCTCGCTCACCGTGCTGTGGAGCACGAGGCGAGCGAGGTCGTGGCGTGGTTCAGGATCAACGAGGATGCCGACCGGCTCGGCCTGCCGTTCCCGGCGGCGACCGTGCGGCGTGCGGTGGTCCTCACGGTCCTCCATCATTTCTGGGTCATTGTTATCGGGCATTTTCTTGTCTTTCTGGTTTCTGCGTTGGTGCGCCGCCTGCTACGCCACTCGCGTAGTCTTTGGCGCAGAAATATGGTGGTCATCTTCCTTGGCCTCTCGCAGTTCCCGCACTGAGTCCATCAGTATTTTGCACCATTTTCTTTGGGCCTTTTGGGCTTGGATGAAAGCCTACGAGGAGGCCATCTGCTCTGGATTGGTTGGCTCCCCCATCGGCCACCGAAGCACTAAAAATGGGCGCGTTTAACAGGCGTAGGAAGCCACTTGGCGTGGCCAGTGGGGTGTTGGTATTCCGGCCATGGACCGTAGTGGAGGGTTTCGAGCATCATCCGGCGGGCTTCCTCGGGCGAATACCGCACCACGCCGCCTGTGATTTTCCCGAGGGCGTAATAGGCATCCTTGCGGGCGCAGACGATTCGCCCGTTGCTCGGGTCCACCACGGCATCTCCGATTTCGGCCCACGCGTGGCCATAGCGGATTCCTGCAATCGGCCCCTGCCCGGTCACTTCTCCATGGGCGAGCAGGATTCCGGGGCACCGGGCGTTTGCCATCACGAATCTCGCTGCCGCTTCGTAGCAATCGCCCTTCATGCTCCCTCCCTGAGATCCATCGCGCTTTCGAGGTCGGCGAGCGCAGCCCTCACGCATCCGCCACTCCCTACAGCGATTTCCTGGGCGAGTCGCTTCGGGGCTTTCCACCGGCGGGTGAGCCACGCCGCAATTTCATCCGAATCCGGCCCCGTAATCTTCAACGCTTGGAAGCGCGTCTGGAATCGCTCCGTGAGCAGGTCGAGTTGGAGGTTGCTCGTGCCGATGAGAGCCCGTCCACCGCGCAGCCTGTCCAGGTAGGAAAGCATCAAGTCTTGGGCGTCTCGGGAGCTGCGGTCCAACTCGTTCACGATCCGCACGCTCCATCCCCCTCCGAACATGCTCCCGTAAGCGAGGCCGTCCATCCACCGCCGCACCGCCTCAAGCGTGATCTCACGCCCGTTGTGATCTTCAATCGCGCATGGCTCGCCACCGGTTAGCTCGCGGGCCACCATGTCGGCAATGGTCGTTTTCCCCACGCCCGGCGGCCCATAGAGCAGGATCTTCATCGAGCCGTCCTTGCCGGAGCGGATCCTCCGAGCCTTGGCAACCAGCGCACGCGCGGCAGTCCTGGCCGAGCCGATCAGGTCATCCGGCACGACCGGGCGGAATGAGGCGGGCGCTCTCATACCAAGCCAGCCTCCCGGAAGCTGTAGTGGCTGTTTGCGCCGACGATCACATGGTCAAGCACGCTGATTTGGAGGATCTGCCCCGCCTCCACAAGCCGCTTGGTAATCGCGCGATCCGCCACGCTCGGACTGGCCTCTCCGCTCGGGTGGTTGTGCAGGACGAGCACGCCATAGCTTCCCATGGCCACCGCCCCCCGGAACACATCACGCGCATGGACGACGCATTCATTCAACGACCCAATTCCGACGAGCGTGTGGCCGATGGCCGAGAGGCGGGTGTTGAGCATGATGGACACGCACATTTCCCGCTCGGGGTCATACCACGGCATCACCGCAATTTTCTCCCGCCAGTAGGCGACTGCGGAAACCGGATCATCCACCCGAATTGTTCCGGGCGTCTCGTTGAGCCGCTGGACGCGAACCTCGAACGTGGATTTTCCGTAGCGCGTCATGGCTGGCCCTCCAGTTTGCGGGCGATGGCGGCGACCGCCTCCGCGCCCTTTTTGTAAACAACGACCGCGATGAGGTCGTCCCCGCGCCACACTGCCCAGAACCGGCTCTTGCTGTATTTGGCGATCCGGATCATGGCGCATCCTCCGTGGATGGTGTGCGCCGCTCCCAGTCCAGGGCAGCGGTTTCCGCTCTCTCATGGGTGGGGAAGTGCTCCCCGATCCACCGCTCGAATGCGCCGTCCGCATCCCGGCCGCCGCGCACCACTGTCCATCCGCGCCCCATCGGGGAAGGGATAATTTCCGGCTGATGAAGGACGTTCATTTTCCCCACCCCTCTCTGCGGATCCTCGCCTTGAGCGTGTTGACTGGCACGTTGAATTCCGCTGCCGTCTGCTTCACGCTCCGATCCCGCAAGTAGCGGCGTTTGATGGCCTTCCAATCCGGTCCGAGGATGGCGCGGAGAGGGGCTGGAATAGGCCGAGTTTCCGCACTCCGCCGGGGCGCTGGTATGGGGATAGTTCCAACTTCCGCAGTTCCATTGGAGGACTGGGATTCTGCCATCGGGTTGAATCGGCCGGTTCCTTTGCCCGTTTCCAGCCGCGACACCCTATGCTGGATTCCCACAAGTGCTGTGCTGGTGAGCGCGTCCACTGCTGCCCCGACGAGTTTCGCGATGTCCACGGCGGGCGTGCCGCCTCGGGAGGTCGTGATTGCAGCCATCTGGGAGGTGACGATTTCTCGAAGCAATTCCAGCGGGATTTCCGTAATCGCATAGACAACCCCTGTCAGGCTCGGAATCCCAAGGGCCTGCTTCATCTTCTCGCGGGCCTCGCGCGGAGTCTCGGCTTCGATCCTCTCATCAAAGACCACCGCACTCGACCGGCTCGCAATGATTTTGAAGAGTTTCATGGCGCCTCCTCCGTGTCCGCCCAGCAAAGGGCGAGCTGATCCGAGGGCTTCTTCTTCCAATACCGGTGGCAGGAGCGTTCCATCTCATAGAGGAACCCGAGGTTTGAGCACTGCATGCCGTTCCATTCCCGCCACTGTCCGAAGAGGCTGGTCTTCGTCCCGCTCATGAGCACGAACTTCCCCTCCACGCTCTGGAGCAAATCCGGATTGTGCAGGTGATTGACGAGCAGGGCCATGACCCGGCTATCACTGATCTCCCCGCCCACCTTCCGCTTTTCCTGCTTCTCAATATAGGCGAGCGCGTCTTTGAACCCGATCCACGTCCCGTTGTGGAAGAGCACACGGGGCGCTTTACCGACGAGGTCGGTTTGCGCCGCCCGGCTCACCGGAAACGGATGGCAGAGTTGCGGGCTCACCCCGCCCACGCTCGCGAAGCGGAAGTGAATCACGACCTCCCCCTTGAGCTTGCGCACCAGCTTATTGACTTCCACGGGGCCGAGATTCTTCGTCCACCGCACCGCTCCACTTGCTCTCCATGCCACCCCCGCACCGTGCGGGTTGGAGGAGGCACACGACATCAGGGCGTCGAGACCCGGCCGCACTTTAGGCGGACATACAATGATTACACACATGGCTTTCCTTTCATTTGTTGGTTGGTTGCTCTGTGCCGCCGGCTACGCACATCGCGTAGTCATGAGCACAAAAGATTCAGAGATTTGCATCGGCATACCGTCCGTCGAATTGGCGACAGAGGCGCAGTGCCTCGCGGCTGTGATTGCCAAAGTCCTCGTGCAGGCGACCGAAGAGGCCGAGGGCAACCGGGCGGCTGCGTCCCGTCCATCCGAGGTAATCCCAAAGAAATTGCACCGACTCGGCGGCGTTGCGGGTGCGGGCCTGCTGGAGCTTGTTCTTGGCGAAGCCTCCGAGGCATTGAACCTCATGTGCCCGCCGGCATAGCCCGATGGCAGTAGCCACATGGTGCTGCACTTTCGCGAGATTCACAGTGCCGGCGAAGGCGCGGAACTCCACAAGACCGTGGCTAAAGAGCTTCCGGAAGTTGATCATGCCCCGCCCACACGCCACTGCTGCAGCTTCCTTTTTGCGCAAGTCCCCGTCGGCCTGCATCCGCTTGACGAGCTTTGCCACATCCGCCGCAAACGTGTGGCTGAAGTGGTTCAAGTGGCGTCCCGTGCCGGTTTGGCCGTAGATCGCGCGCGCGTGCCACTGGGCGATGTGGGCAAGCTTGCGGGCGAAGTCCGCGCGGGCTTGGGCGTCAGAGGCCCCGACGACGCTGTCCACGCTCACCGTCACATGGCAGCCGCAGGAATCATTGACCCGCGCCCCGATCCCATTGAGCCATCCAACGAAGTCGCACATCCCCTCTACCCCGGCTTCCCCGTGGAGGATGGGTGACACAAACTCGCAGGCCATCTCCCCCGGCTGATACCGGATTGAACCGTCGCGCTCGGCATTCCATTTGGCTCCGTTGAAGGCGGGGGCAGCAAGGATCGTGGACTCGCCCGCCCGAAGCCCGCCGGTCACAGGACGTCCACCGTGGTAAGCTCCAATGGTGATGCCGCTCGTAGTGGGGATGGCGGTTTCCAGCTCAATCCCGAAGCGGATTTCCGTGGCTTTGATGTCTGCTGGTCTCATAATCAGCCCTCGTAATCGCGGACCCCGTAAACCTCGGCTCCCGTTTTCTCCACCCATTTATCCAGGGCGGCGAGGTGCTTGAAGACCCGCCTCCAGCTCGTGCTTTTCATGCCCTTCACCCCATAGGCTTCCACCCTGGCGGCCAGTTGATCCGATGTTGTCGTTTTCATATAAGTGATTGCTGTGGTTAATGTTGACTGAGGCTTGAACCTCTTCCGGGCAGCCGCGTAGTGTCCATCGGAAATGAACACCATATTTGTCTCCCATTTTGCGCGGACGGCCCGTGTTGGCATGAGAATTGAGGATCCCGCACAAGCGGCGCGGACAGCATTTAACAGGCGTAGGAATGCGTTTGCTCGTCAGCCTCGAAATGGCCGGAACTTGTGTTTATGCCTCGTGGCGGGCAGCGGCTTTGCGGGGTGGTATAGGTGGATGCCGAAAGCCGCTAAACCCACATGCCTCACATGTCCCAAGCTTCGCGGAACCCGATGAACTTGGGGAATCGAGGGGCGTCCTTGGCTCCGCTCGGCTGGTGCTTGAACTTGACGAGCTTCCCGACAAGAGTTTCCTTCCGCAGCCAGAGGCTTGCGCGGTCGATGCCGCCGAGCACATGGTTGTATCCAAGGCGGAATTCCACGCCCGTTGTGAGCACTCGGACGATGAACCCGCCGAGTTCGCCGCGCCCAACCATTCCGGCCTGCGCCATGCTCCGCTTTGTGCGGCCAAAGGCATCGCGCTCGGCTTCGTTCTGGTTGGTCATCCCCTCGTAGGGTTCGAGCACGACTGCCTCTGCATCCTCAAACCGCTTGATCTTGAGCAGCCAGCCTTCCCGCTCGGTCGAACGCCCGCATTTATACGGCCCCACGGGATTGCGCACCATCACCCCCTCGTATCCCTCAGCAAGGCACTTTTCCTCGTAGGCGGAGAGTTGGGCGGCGTTGGCAATTTCCACCGGCAGAACCTTCTCGACGTGCTC
>JBAXXX010000109.1:0-13042 GCA_037127695.1 Verrucomicrobiia bacterium
CCGAAAAAACAGGCAAGTCAATATACGAAATAGCAGATGTTACGTGATACTAGCATCGTCGCGCGCTCCGCCCTCTTTCGCGCCCCACTGGTTGAGGATGGTTTGCGAGAGCCCCTCGTCCTCCTCGTAGGCGGCCAACTTGCGCAGGATGTCGGCCGCCTTCCTCGGGTTGACCGTGTCGAGAGTCGTTCCGGAATTGTAGGGGCTCTCTGGGGAAAGCTGGTTGAGAACAGAAGACAGCTGGGTGTAGTAGGTCTTCGCCCGCTCCACCTCGGAGGCGCCCGCGTTCAGAAATGTCCTGAGCTCCGACGGCACACTCGGCGGAAGAATGGAAAACAGCGACGCTTCCGCCAGCTTTTTCTGAAGCTTGATAACCGCCTCCTCAAAGTCGGCGTCGTCTTTTGCAAGCTTCCCCACCTCTTTCGCAATCCGCAATTTTTCCATTTCAACCGACTCAAAGGAGTTCATGGCCACGGTCTGAGGACCCGTGAACGTGGAGGGGAGCACCGGGGCAACCGGTGTCTGCGCAAAAGACAGGGCTTGAGAAAAAATCAACGCCAAGCTTGCCAGTGCCAGTCGCATTCCTGCCCGGCGGTCAACAACATGCACACCCATGAACCTCATTCAACCTTGTTAAAACTGAAGGGCAACCTTTTTCGAAGCACCTTTTTCGAAGCGACACACTTCCTGAGTAGGGCTGATTTTTCTAATTTTTCCATGCGGCTGTGGCCTTGGTGGTGACGAGATCTGCGGGTCGGAGCAGGCATCATTCAGGAGAAGATGGCAGAGAAAGCGGGCTTGAGCACCCGGTATTGGCAGAGCCTTGAGGCAGGGGAGTATTTCCCTCCCCTGTCCACCCTGGCCCGGATCAAGTCCACTCTGAAGTGTGCATGGGAAGACCTCTTCAAGGGGTGCGACTGAGCATTTTTGGAAGCCGGTTTTTGTTGCATGAGGTTTGCGGGGACATGGCTCGGCGTCCCCTCCCGGGTTTTGGGGAGAGGACGCCTCGCCGAGGTTTTTGTCGGTTCTACCGTGGAGGCGGATATTCCCCGGTTCCCTTGCAGGGGACGCAACGGAAAGGCCCGCTCCACCCGGTCCCATTGCAATTTATGCATTTTGAGCCCGCAAAAACCGCCCCAGTGATGGCGGCGAGAGCGACGGCTGTGATGATGAATTTTTTCATGGTGTGTTGTTGAAGTTGACTCCCGCTTTTCTCTGCCTTGTCACAGACGCCCGTGGCACATTGCCGCGAGCGGGGCGGTTGACTCCTGCCGGGAATCATGGCCCCGGCAGGGAGAGAAAAAACTCGGGCCGGAATCCTGCGAAATGGAGATTGTTCACACCACGGATTCGTGGGGATCGGGAAAATCTCTCGGTCTTTTTTCAGTTTTCTACAATTTTGTCAGATCATTGATCCTGAGATAGATCGAAGTGGTCGTATTCATGATGGCCTCGCTGTTTGGATCCAACCCACTTTTGTCTGGCGTGAGCTGGCGTCCAAATTTCTCTTCAATCCTGTAAAGAGCGCCACTGATTTTATTCATCAGCTCGATTCTAAATGCGTATTCAGCGTACGTTAGTTCCTCATCGAACTTTTGAATTTTCAGCTTCACCATCGGTTCAATTTCCCATCCATAATTGACCTTTTCCTCTGTCGTTTGGGGAATCGAGCGGATTTTCTCTGCGATTGCATTCAAAGGGGCTTCTATCTTCGATATCGAAGGACCTTTGGGGAGGGGCGGGACTTTTTCCAGTGCTTTTTCGAGGGCTTCCTGAATTTCAGAGAGTCGTCTGGCGACCTCCGCGAGCGGTGTTGCTGTATTCTGTGAAAGCTGCTTCAGTGCCATAAAGGCGGTATCTCCCGGAACAGAGACGAGGGCCCGATTGGCAGCCAATTCCTTCCTCGCGGCTTTCAATGTGTCATCAAGGCGCTTCAAATCCTCGCGATAGGCTGCGGGAATGTTTCCGCTGTCGGCGGAGGCTGCGGCAGGCGTAGCCCCTGGCTTCGGTGTGGTGCCCTGCCGGTGTGCGAGAGCCAAACACCCCACCACCAGAAGAATCACCGCTGCCGTGGCCGCGAAGAAAAGCCCGCGCTTTGAGGCCCCAGGCTTTTGTCCCTCGGCGACGATGCCGGTTTCGAGTATCTGCGCGAAGGTGGAGAAATCCTGAAACCGCTCGGCCGGTCGCTCGTCCACCGCCCGGCGGATGATCCGGTGAATTCGCTGCCACTCCTTTTTTTCAGGAGCAGAGAGCGAACTTTCGCCCTGCGGAGGCCACCGAAATGCCGTCCGCCCCATCTTGTCCGGCGGGTTTCCGGTCAGGAGCGTGTAGAGCGTCGTTGCCGCCCCGAACATATCCGGGTGCCCTCCGCTCTCCACAAACCAGCTTGGAGCCGAATATCCGGGCGTGCCGCGACGAGTGATGCTGTGGGAATCCTCCCCCAGCAGGCTGATGTCTCCGAGGCAGGGCGTGCCATTCAGGAAGAGGATGTTCTCGGGCTTCACGTCCCGGTGGACCAGTCCGGCATTGGAAAGAAGCTGGAGTGCCTGGAGAATCGGGGAGATGTAGCCCTTGATTTCCTCGCTCGTGAACCATGTCGGCTCTCCCCGGCGGCTCTCGATCATGGCGGCCATCGTCAACGGGGACCACGCCGGGGCCATCGGGTCAACCGCGCCAAACCCGTCCGCCAGGGGCATGATATAAAAGAGCCCGTCGCTCCTGCGGTTCACATGCTCGATGGGCATGATCGATGGCGAGCGGAGCTGACCGGCTGCCGTGCGATACCGGCAGAGGGCGTCAAATTCCTTCTGGATCCGCCCGGGATCAATCGCCGGGATGAACTTCAACGCCCGGAAGTCGCCCAGCGCCTCCGACTGGCAAAGCCAGACCACCCCGAACCCACCCGACCCGATCAGGCGGATGAGGCGGTAGCCGTCGAGGGATTCACCGGGTTGGAGCATTCACCGCTTTTAGCCCCTGCATCCCAGCCCTGCCAAGAACTCCTCAGCACATTTTCCGGTAAGGGGAGAAATTTCCCGAGAGATTTTCTGGACGCCAGCGAATACGGGTTGATGAAAGCTTCTCAATTCCTCTGTTTACCGCAGGCCCTCTGCGGCAATTATTTCAACCACTGAAAACAAGATGAACATCTTCACTTTTCTCGCATCCGCAGTGCTGCTGGGGCAGGCGCTCACCTATTCCTCCGCGCCTACAGTGACAATCAAAGGCGGCGGCTACTCCGGGACCTGCACGAACCAGACCTGCGCCGTCACGGCCCGCCTGCGATTGGATATGCATGATGAGGCAGGCAAGGTTTCCGGGAATTTGGAGATATTCGGTGCGCTGGATGGTGGCGGAACGATCACAGGGGGCCTCGAAGGGGATCAGCTGACTTTCACCACGCGCGCGTCATATTGTGAAATCACCTGGTTCGGGCGCATGCAGGGGAAAACGATCAAGGGAACCTATCTGGTAAGGCTGGATGATGGATCAACTCAAAAAGGCATCTGGAACGTCAGCCGGGGCTGAATGGTTCAAAAATTCCACCACGGCCCTCATTATATACCCATGAAAGGATGACCCTTTCCATCCGTCCATGAAGGACAAAACCAATTATGAAAACCTATGAAAACTGAACTATTGAAAGGAAACCTGCTCGACCACTGGGAATACGAGGTGAACGACTTCGGCGGCGGCAACCAAGAGCGGCAGATGTATGTGGACTCCCCGGAGTTTGCGGACATGGACTACTCGCATTGGAGAGATGGAGAATTGCGCATCACCGCGAAGCGGAAAGAGGCCAACATCTGCGGGCACGTGATGCCCTACTCGTCCGGGAGGATCCGGACGAAGCGGAGGTTCGACTTCCGCTACGGGGAGCTCTCATTCTGGGCGGCGATTCCACGCCAGCAGGGGCTGTGGCCCGCCGTGTGGATGCTTCCCACGGACAACGCCTACGGCCCGTGGCCGGCCTCCGGGGAGATCGACATCCTCGAGGCCAAGAACGACGAGCATCGAACCGTCTACCACGCGGTCCATTACGGGCCGAGCTTCGAGAAGAGGCAGATGAAGTCGAAGCAGGTGTTCTACGGGGACTTCCCCGGGCTCTGGCAGCAGTTCACGTTCCAATGGGATGCCACGGGCTTCGGCTGGTTCATCAATACCGTGCCGACCTTCGAGGTCAGCATGGCCAAGCCGTTCGACCAGCGGTTCCACCTGATCATCAACCTCGCGGTTGGTGGCCAGTTCCCCGGTATGGAGCCCAAGCCCGACTGGCAGCAGTCGGACTTCAGGATCCGCGACCTCGTGGTTGAGACCGCTGTATGAGAGTTGGCCGCACTGCCCCCGTCCGGCCGGCAATCAAATGGGGGTGCGGATCGCCCCCATTTTTTACCTGCCATACGAAATCATCCCGGCCATTCCGATCCGTTGCCTCTACGACAATCTGCAGTGAAAAAGATTATTCAAAATGAAAATTTCCCCACACGTTGATAAACTGGTGTTCCAGAAATGGGAAAAGGTTTTGGATCCAGAAGTGTATGCCAATCGCGAAGACATCCTCCGATACATTTATCAAATTGCTTTTCACGAAGCCGGCCATGCTGTCGCGAAAATGTTCACAGGCCATGAAGCAGCCCATATTTTATCCGTATCCATCATCCCTAATGCGCATAACCATGGGCGGCTAAGTTCCGAAAGGAATTTTAGCGAGGCAAATTTCGGCAGGGATCCGGAGCAAAGGAGAGAAGAAGGGACTGGTCGCAATCTCTTGTTTATATTTTTGGCCGGGCGAGTAGCCGCTTTCCGTGCTGTCAAAGGTATCCACCGTGAGTTGATCCTGGATTGGTTAGGTGACGAATGGTATGTTGAGGGCTCCGACCTTTTCAGGGTAAATCGGATTTCCACACTCATGATCCGGAAATATATGCCCCAACATCGAATTTTGCAGCTTGCCGAAAAATGGACGTTCGAAATGTTTGAAATCCCGCAGGTATGGAAAACCACAAATAAAGTGGCCAACGCCTTGCTTCAAAAAGGGAAGCTCGGATATTCGCAGATTGATGAGCTATGCTGTGAGATTTCCAACATGGCATTCAGCCTTCCAGTTTGGAAAAATCGCCTGATTGGGGGGGCACGCTCAAGAAAATGGTTGAAGGAAGAGGAGAAAAAGGCCTGGAAACTTTATGAGTCAGGCGACCTCGGGTGAGCGGGATTTCCAATTTTGAGCCAAGCTGACCTTCTCTGACCGGCTCAGGGATTTTACGGAGTATTCCAGCCGGGAGGCGGTCGACCGGCTTTCCTCTGCCGTGAATGCAACCGGTTTGGCTGGCCGGTGGGCTCGGACATACGCCGACCCTTTTCCGGCATTGTGGACCTTGAGCCGCCGCTGAACGTCGCTCGTGATCCCGGTGTAGAGGATTGCTCTTGGAGTCGTTGCTTCCCTCCCGCGTGATCTTTGAGACGCGGCTGCGGGACTCAAACTCGTCCCGGAGCCGGTCAAGAATGCTGGCGACGATTTCCGACGTATTCATGAGCGGCTCTTGTCAGTAGATCCATGGGATAAACCGGCAGGTGCGGGTTTCGTATTCGCGATACCCCGGAAACTTTTGGCGGAGGAAGCCTTCCTCCCGGCAGGATTTCGCGTGGAAGAAAGGCAACAATGCGGCTGCCGCCAAGAGCGCGGGCCAGCTCAGCCAGACGAGCGCCCAGCCAAATCCGGCCAGGATCACGGCCGAGTAGAGCGGGTGGCGGATCTTTGCGTAGATCCCGTGCCGGACCAGTTCGGCGTGGTCGGCGGGTTTCGGGAACGGGGTGAGGTTTCTGCCGAGCGCCTTTGCCCCGGCGACACCAACGGCGGCCGCGATGACCAAAAAAAGCACTCCGACGAACCTCCAAGCCACCGGGCCAGTCCCGGGATACAGGGCCGCGAGCGCGAGCAGGCACGCGAGAAGCAGGAACTGCCCGGCAACCCATCCTCCCCCGCGTTCAAGAAAACGTCGCATCGGGGAAAGAGGCTACGGCATCCACCGGGTCCAAATCCGTGGCACCGTCACCGGCCTTTGGAACAGGCTTCTCAGGAGGACAAAGAGAGCTTTCATGCGTCTGATCAATGGTGCTCGCAGGCAGGCGATCCGCCGGGAAAAACGAGGCCGTCGCGGAGCAGGATCTTGTCCCGTTCGCCGAGGAAGGCCAGGAGTTCCGGCAGGGACATGTTCTCCGCCGAGCAGGTGAAGAACCTGGCACCTGTGCCAAATTCGCCCGCCACGATGTCAGTCAGCGTCCCGGTCGCGATGCCCTCCGGGTATTTGGCGACGAGTTCGATGATTTCATGCCCGTGGATCTGTTCGGTGGTCATGCCGGCAGTTTACATCCCGCCCGTCGGCGCGGGACAGAACGAAAGTGCCCGAACCGTGAAAAGAATGCAACCCATCGCGCTTGGAGCAGCTCCCGTTGTCTGGTATGGGGAGCAGATGCCTCCCATCGTCAAAAACCTCATCGAGTCTCCGGCGGGAGAGACGGAGACTTTCCGAACCCTCCTCGACCTGCCCGGCATCCCGCTGGAGCAGATTGTCTCCAACGGCCAGGTCAGTGTGGAGGGGGTTTGGTATGATCAGAAGGAACAGGAGTGGGTGATGCTGGTCCGGGGCGAGTCCGTGCTGCGGTTTGATCCCGGCGCGGATGTGACGCTGAAGACCGGTGACGACGGCTCCCTTCGATAATGGGCTTCGTATTTTTTCGGTTCGACGTTCGCCGAGAATCCAGTTAAAAATCTTCGCTCGCATGCCGAACGAAGCCGATACGTGCCGAAAGTTTGTGGTTCCAAAACTCCAGAGTGCAGGATGGGATTCGGAGCCGCATGTCCTTTCCGAGCAGGCCGTCATTACCGATGGGCGCATTGTGCCTGTCGGTTCTGGATACCGGCGCAAGGCACCAAAGCGAGCTGATTACGTGTTGCGTTTTCGCAGGGATTTCCCTCTTGCTGTCGTCGAAGCGAAGGCGGAATTCAAATCCGCCTCGGCCGGGCTCCAACAGGCCAAGGAATACGCCCAGATGCTCGGCCTCGTATTCGCCTACGCAACGAACGGTGTTGAGATCGTCGAGTTTGATTTCACGACCGGTCTCCAGTCCGTCATCACCGCATTTCCGACGCCGCAGGAGCTGTGGACTCGCCTTGTGGCAAGCCGAGGGTCGCTCGGGCTGATCGCAGAGAAACTGCTTGCCCCCATGTATGTCACTGGCGACAAGACGCCGCGCTACTACCAGGGGATCGCTATCAACCGAACCGTTGAAGCCATTCTCTGCGACACCCCACGAATCCTCGTGACGATGGCCACGGGCACCGGCAAGACCCATGTTGCCTTTCAAATCTGCTGGAAGCTCTGGACGGCGAAATGGAATCGCAAGGGCGATCCCAACCGGAGGCCGAAGATTCTCTACCTCGCGGATCGCAATATCCTGGTGGACGACCCGAAGGATAAAGAATTCCTGCCATTTGGCAGCGCGACTGGCGGCGAACCGCGATTCAAGATCGAAGGGGGCAAGATCAACCACGCGCGGGAAATCTACTTTGCTATCTACCAGGCGCTCGCAGGGGATGCGACCCGCGCCCCGCTTTACAAAGAGTATCCGCCAGATTTTTTTGACCTGATCATCGTGGATGAATGCCACCGGGGCAGCGCGAAGGACGACAGCAGTTGGCGCGACATCCTCGAATACTTTACCGGCGCGATCAAACTCGGCATGACGGCCACGCCGCGTTCCGACGACAACGTGGACACCTACCAGTATTTCGGCGATCCGATCTATTCCTACACGCTGGCGCAGGGGATTGAGGACGGATTTCTCGCGCCCTATTGCCTGAACCGCGTCATCACCAGCTTCGATGCGGCGGGATGGCGGCCTTCCAAGGATGAAATGGATCGCTACGGACGGGAGATTCCAGACGACCTCTACGGCACGCCGGATTTCGAGCGCCTGGTTGCGTTGCGTGCCCGCACGGAGGCCATCGCTCGCCACATCACCGGTTTTTTGAAACGCACCGACCGCATGGCGAAGACCATCGTGTTTTGCGTGGACCAGGAGCACGCGCTGGCGATGCGCGATGCGCTGAACAACCTGAATTCCGATCTGGTGAAACGCTTCCCGGATTACGTGTGCCGTGTCACTGCCGAGGAGGAGGACATCGGAAAAGGGCACATGTCCCGGTTCCAAGACCCGGAAAACGACACTCCTGTCATCCTCACCACATCGAAGATGCTCACCACCGGGGTCAATGCGCCGATGTGCAAGAACGTGATCCTTGCCCGTGCGGTCAACTCCATGAGCGAGTTCAAGCAGATCATCGGCCGGGGCACCCGCGTCCGGGAGAGTCTCGGCAAACTCTGGTTCAACATTCTTGATTACGCCGGCTCCGCGCACAAACGCTTTGCCGACCCGGAGTTTGACGGCATCCCGGCACGGCAGGCAGAAATCCTGATGGACGACGAGGGGAACACGACCAAGGAAACCGAGGAGATCGGCGATCCTCCCCCCACCGTTTATCCCTCCGACGATGGCACCCAACCTCCGGGCGTCATCAACGAACCGCCTGGAGTGCCGCGCCGCAAATACTATGTGGACGGCGGCACCTGCGAGGTGATGGGCGAAATCGTCTCGGTTCTCGACCCGGACGGAAAACTATTGCGGACTCAAAAAATCACCGATTACACGGCGGAGAAAGTCCGCACGCTCTACACGTCGCCGGAAAATCTGCAGCAGCTATGGAGCGACTACGAATCCCGCAAAGAGGTTCTGGAGGACATCCAGACACGCGGCATTGACTTCGAGATGCTGCGCGGTGCGATGAAAGCCCCGGATGCCGACCCGCTCGACCTCCTGCTACACATCACGTTTCAGGCTCCGTTGCAGACGAAACGCCAACGCGCCGAAAAGCTCCGCAAGGCGCACCGTGAGTTTCTGGAAGCCTTCCAGCCGGAGGCGCGACAAATCCTGAACGAGATTCTCGACAAATACGCCGAGGGTGGTCCTGGCCAATTCACGCTCCCGGATGTCCTTGAACTCCCGCCGATCAACAGGCACGGCAAGCTGCCGGAAATCGTCCAACTGTTCGGCGGGGCGGACCAGCTCCGTTCCGCTGTCGAGGCGCTTCAGCACCTGCTCTATGCTGCATAGTCAATAACGATGGCCAGAAAAGCAAAAACACCCACAGCGCCTCTGACCTCTGCCCAGAAGCTCGGCACGGTCATCAAATCCGCCCGCAAGATCATGCGGAAGGACAAGGGGCTCAGCGGCGACCTGGATCGCCTGCCGATGCTCACATGGATCATGTTCCTGAAGTTTTTGGACGACCTGGAACTCGCCCGCGAACACGCCGCCAAGCTCGGCCGCAAAAAATACCTGCCGGCCATCGAAGCTCCCTACCGGTGGCGCGATTGGGCAACGGATTCCTCGGGCATGACCGGCGACACACTCACCGCTTTCATCAACAACGACGAGGCATCCCGCCCGGACGGGAAACGCGGCCCCGGTCTCTTCGCCTATTTGAAATCCCTCCAGTCGGTCGCGGGCGCGGAACGCCGGGAGGTGATCGCCAATATCTTCGCTCGACTTCAAAACCGCATGACCAGCGGCTACCAGCTCCGCGAGGTCGTCAACAAGATCAACGAAATCCACTTCAACTCGACGGAGGAGATCCACACGCTCAGCCACCTTTACGAGTCCATGCTGCGCGAGATGTTCGACGCGGCGGGAGATGCGGGCGAGTTCTACACGCCGCGTGCGGTCGTCCGATTCATCGTCGAGGCGGTGGATCCCCGGATCGGCGAGACAGTGCTCGATCCCGCGTGTGGATCCGGCGGATTCCTGGCGGAAGCCTACGCGCATTTGGAGAAGCAATGCCGCACGGTCGAGCACCGGCAGGCACTTCAAAGCGGCAGCATCCTCGGCGGTGAGGCCAAGCCGCTGCCGTATCTGCTTGTGCAGATGAACCTCCTCCTGCACGGGCTGGAAACTCCGCGCATTGATCCCCTCAACAGCCTGCGCCACAAGCTGGCGAACATCACCGATGCCGACCGGGTGGACGTGATTCTCTCCAATCCGCCATTTGGCGGGGAGGAAGAGGCGGGCATCGCGGGCAATTTCCCCGCCGACCGGAAAACGGCGGAGACCGCCCACATGTTCCTCATGCTCATCATGCGAAAGCTGCGCCGTATCAGCCACTCCGGCTCGGAGCCGAAGGCGGGACGTGCGGCCGTGGTCGTCCCGCATGGCACGCTGTTCGGCGATGGAGTGTGCGCACGCATCAAGGCGGACCTGCTCAAGGACTTCAACCTTCACACCATCGTGCGCCTGGCCGACGGGGTTTTTGCCCCCTACACCGACATCCCGACGAATATCCTGCTCTTCGAGCGCGGCGGCCCGACCAAAGAGATTTGGTATTACCAGATGCCTCCGCCCGAGGGCCGGAAAAAATACTCGAAAACCCAGCCCATGCGCTTCGAGGAATTCGCGCCGGTGCTGAAATGGATGCGGGCAAAAAAGCGCGTCGGGAACGAGCATGCGTGGCGCGTGCCGGCGGCCGATGTCCTGAAATACGACGCCAAAGGCCAGCTCCTCTCGTGCAACCTCGACCGCAAAAATCCCCACGCGAAGGACGATGCCGAACATCTGCCGCCGGAAAAACTCCTCGCCCGTATCCGGGGCCGCGAGCAGGAGATCCAGACCGCGCTCGCGGAGATCGAGGGGATCATCGGTAAAAAGGTTTCCGCATGAAGTGGGAGGAACGACCGCTGGGGGAGGTGATAAAGCACCGGTCAGAGTTTTTCCTGATCGATGATCCAGCGACCTACAGGCGCGTTACAGTTCAGACAGGAGCAAAGGGCATCGTTTCCCGCGATCAAGTCACTGGTTTCGAGATCAAAACAAAAAAACAGCAGGCGATCAAATCTGACGAATTTCTTGTCGCCGAGATTGATGCGAAAGTTGGAGGTTTCGGAATTGTTCCGAAACAGCACGAGGGAGCTGTTGTTTCCAGTCACTATTTTTTGTTTGCTGCCGACCGCTCCCTCATTGAGCCGCGCTGGCTCGATTGGGCATCCAAACACTCGCGATTTCAGGAACAAATCAAGGCAAGGGGTTCGACAAATTACGCATCCATTCGACCGGACAAGGTTCTGAGTGTCCGCATCCCGCTCCCGCCCGTTGAGGAGCAGCGGAGGATCGTGGCAAAGCTGGATGCCGCCGCCGAGCGCATCGCCCGCATCGAAGCCGCCCAATCCGACAATGCTGAGGATTTCGCCCAGGTGCTTCTGGCCGAGTTTCATCGCATCACCAGCAATGCTCCACGCCGGCCCATGCGCGAAGTGGCACCGCTTGTCCGTCGCCCAGTCAAAATCGAAGACGACAAAGAATACCCCGAACTTGGTGTCCGCTCTTTTGGGCGCGGCACTTTCCATAAGCCTGCGCTGTCAGCGGTAGAACTTGGCGACAAGCGCATTTTTTGGATCACCCCCGGCGATCTCGTCTTCAACATTGTATTTGCATGGGAGGGAGCCATTGCCATCGCGTCAAAAGACGATGCCGGGCGCGTGGGGTCTCACCGATTTTTGACTTGTGTCGTCGATCCAGAAATTGCCACCGCGAACTTTCTTCACTTCTACTTTCTCACAGAAGAGGGACTGAAAACCCTTGGTGAAGCATCGCCTGGTGGAGCCGGTCGAAACAGAACTTTGGGCATTACAGCCCAGGAAGCAATCCAAGTCCCGGTCCCCCCGCTCGCGCACCAACAAGCCTTCGACTCCCTCTGCCAGAAATTCACCAGCCTCCGCGCCGCGCAGAATTCCCGCGCAGCCGACCTCGCGGCCCTGATGCCCTCGCTGCTTGACCAGGCATTCAAGGGGGAGCTATGAGCCAGAAGACTGCCGCCATGCCTGCCCACAGCTTTCGCGTTTATGTTGATGAATCCGGCGATGAGGGATTCGTGTTCCGGGATGACAACGGCGGAAGCTCCCGCTGGCTGGTCCTGTCGGCGGTGGTGACGCGATCCGAGAAGGATTTGGCCGTGGTGGAACTGATGCGAAAGGTGAGGGCACTGCTCGGGCGCGGGCACAAGGAGGCGCTCCATTTTGTGAAGCTCGGCCATGCGCAGCGGATTCCGTGGGTGCGCGAAATCGGTCAAGCGGAGCTGAAGACGGTCTCTGTGCTCATCCACAAGCCATCCATCATCGAGCCCGAGAAGTTCCAGTCGCAGAAACACCTGCTCTACCGCTACGCAAGCCGGATGTTGCTCGAACGTGTCTCCTGGCTTTGCCGGGATCACCGCAAGGAGGGGGCCGGAGACGGCCGCGCGGAGGTCATATTTTCCAACCGTGGCCAGATGTCCTACGACGAGCTGCGGGATTCTGTCCGCCGGCTCAAATCGGAGTCGAGCTCGATGAGCGTGACGGTTGACTGGTCGGTGATTGACCCCGACCACATCCGCCCTGTCGAGCACTCCCAGCTTGCGGGGTTGCAGGTTGCCGATGCCGTGGCGTCGAGCCTTTTTGCCGCCGTCAACCCGAATCGCTACGGGGATACCGAAGACCGATACGCCCGGCTGATTTTCCCCACGGTTTATCGCCACAAGGGGGATGCGCTGGGATACGGGCTCAAGTTTTGGCCCGGCGATTTCGACGCCCTGAAAGCGCAAAACCCGCACTTGGCGGGTTTTGCTGAAGCATAAAATGTGCAGACCCCAGGTTCGAGGAGCCCACCCTTTACGGGCTGCCACCGTTACCGGCGACCTCTACAAACCCTGCGCTTGCCTGCACTTTGAATAGACCACAGCCACGCCCGTGCGTCAAGCCTCGGTAGCCATGATCGAATCCGCGACAAAGGCGGGCTTGCTCCGCTGATACCTCCCTCAGGCGTGCTCCGCGTCATCTTCCACCTCGACATGGACGCCTTCTACGCCTCCGTGGAGCAACGCGACAACCCATCTCTCCGGGCTAGCCCAAGTTTCTTATGGATGGGCTTGAACCCGCATAAAACCTAGGGGTGGGCTCCA
>JBAXXX010000110.1:0-12901 GCA_037127695.1 Verrucomicrobiia bacterium
GTTGTTGGTTCGGGTGCGGACCACCATCGAGCGCGCCCGGATGACCCCTGAGCTGGCGCATCTGGCGCAGCGCCTGGACGAAAGCTGGTCGCGTATCCAGTCCGCCGCCCGCCTGCTGTCGTCAATCCAGGATGAGGCGGAAGCACTGGCCACGGCCACGCCGTGAATCAGCTCGTGGTGCAACAGCGGGCGCGCCACGACACGTGTCGCAGAGGCCTGGCCGGGGGAGTGGTGGGGGAAATGAGCGGATTCCTTGATGATTTGCGACAGGCTGCAACGGATGCGGGAGACTGGTTTGATCGCATGGAGCGGGCGACGGATGATCGCAAATGTGTGTGGGCCGGGCAAAGCTCGGACGGCCGGAAGCACAAGGCGGCTCTTGGCGGGCGCGATGCGTTCCCTTGGGAGGGGGCTGCCGATACGCGTGTGCGGACGGTGGATGAGATCACCAATGAACAGGTGATGCTGATGTTCCAGTCGTTCGTGCGGGCGCGTGTCCAGGCGACGGGGACGGAAACAAGCGATTCGGCGTGGGGGCAGAAGGTGACGACTGTGCTGAAGTATGTGCTTTGGACGAAGATGAAGAGCCAACTGCGGCGCGAGCTGACCTTGGCGGCGCAGTGGCGGCAGTGGTTTGGCGCGTCGGTGACGGCGATCATGTGGGATCAGCAGCTCCGAAAGATGGAGCAGGTTGTGAGCGTCGAGGGGCTGGCTGCGGTGTTGCTCACGGAGCAGGAGATGCAGGATCCGAATGCGGCGCAAGCCGGGCTGGAAGCTGCGCGCCAGCTGGTGCTGGATCCCTCGCGCGAGGAGCAGGCGCTGAAGGTTCTCATGGGCCTGAGCGAGATTCTCACGCGGCGGACGGCTCGCAAGGCGCTGGAGGAGCTGCGGGAGACGGGTGAGACTCGGTTTGATGTGCCGGAGGTCTTTGCGGCCGAGCCACGGATTACAGCGCTCTTGCCGATGGTGGATGTGTTCTTTCCGGCGCTGACCGATGATATTCAGCGCGCGCCTTGGGTGGCGCATCGCGAGGAGCTGAGCCCGGAGGAACTGAGGGACAGGATCAACACGCACGGGTATGATGCCGGGTGGGTGGATCGGGCGATTGCTGCGAAGGGGACGAGGTTTGATGCCGGGGGATTTTGGTCGGCGGCTGCATCGCTGACGTTTCGGGTTGCTGGCTCGACGGCGGAGCAGAACCTTGTGGAGATTTTTCATGTTTACCGGCGCACGGTGGACGGGACCGGGATCCCGCAGGTGCGGTGTTCTGTGGTGTCCGCCGGTGTGCCGGATTCCGAGGGCAGGGAGGAGCCGCTGGCTTACCTGCATGGGGAATACCCGTATGTGGTGCATCAGCGCGAGCACTTGACGAGGCCGATTCTGGAAAGCCGGGGAGTGGCGGAGATTGCCGCGCCTTGGCAGTATGAGCAAAAGGTCCAGCGCGATGCGCGCACGGACCGGACGGCGGTGACGGTGTTGCCTCCGCTCATTGTTCCGGCGCGGCGCGGGGCCGGTCGGTTGCGCTTGGGGCCGGGTGCTCAGATTCCTGCGGCGGGCCGCAATGAGCAATACGAATGGATGCGGACGCCGCCGTATGACGCTGGCTCTATCGAGATCGAACGGGCGACGGAGCGGGCGATCGGGATTTATTTTGGCAGGATCGCGGCGGATGTTCCGTCGCAGTTGACCGGGCTGCACCAGGGGAGCCTGGTGGATGGGTGGCTGCTGGAGGTTCGGCAGGTGTGCGGCCAGATTCTCCAGCTCTGCCAGCAATACATGGGCGATGCCCAAGTGGCGCGTGTGGCCGGGGCGCTGGGTAGGCCATGGCAGCTTACGGCGGCCGAGATCCAAGGGCAGTTTGATTTGTCGGTCGAGGCGGATCCTCGGGATCTCAACATCGAGACGCTGAAGGAAAAGTGGGGGTTCCTGGAAATCATCATGAAGTATGACCGCGCGGGGCGCGTGGATTACGGGAAGCTCATCGAGTTTGGAATGGCTGGGATTGATCCCTCGATGGCTGAGAGCGTGCTGATCCCGATGGAGGCTGCAAACCAAAAACAAGTTTCCGAGGAACAGGATGCCCTGGCAAAAATGCTGGCGGGGATAGAACCTCCGATGGATCCGCAGCCGGGAATGAACTACCAGATGCGTTTGCAGGTGCTGCAGGAGTCGATCCAGAAGAATCCAGAGATGCAACGGCGGATCGCGGCTCAGCCGGATACGGCGGCGCTGCTGGATAACCGGATGAAGTTTCTCAATTTCCAAGTCGGGCAGCAAACGAATGCGATGATCGGGAGGGTGGGCGCTGCGCCTGTGATGCAATGATGGGAAAGATCGGACTGATCGAGCGGATCCGCCGGCTCTTCCTTCCGCGCGTGCTGCGTGCGCGATCCATGAACGATGAGGAGCTTCTGGCGGCGTTTGATGTCGAGGAGGATCACCGGGTGCTCCAGGGCGTGCTGGAGCTGATCGCGCGCGGGAAAGACCAGTGCCTGGGCGAGGCGGGCGCGAATGTGGCTTGCGAGAGAGAGACGGCATTCTACCTGGGCGGGCGATATGGGCTGGAACAACTCGAGGGATACCTTGTGAACCTGCGCGCGGAGGCTGTGCGCCGGCGGATTGCGGGTGACGTAGCGGGCGAAATGGAGGCCGGGCGATGATCGTTTCGCTCTCAACTTGTGAGGGGTCGGGATGGGTCGGGAGGGGTCGGGGAGTCAATGGCTTGCACGGGGGCGCGCTGACGCGCAAAACCAATTTTATGAAGGCGATACTGCATAGCAGCCTGGCGGGCATGGTGCCTGCCGAATCGCGGTGCTGGCATACCCTCTTGAGGGGATAAACTCATGGCAAAAGACAACACAGACGAACAGGGCGCGAAGAGCGCCGGAGCGAGCGATGCGGCGGCTATCTTGGAGTTTCTCCCGGATGCGGCGGATTTGCTCAGGGAGAAATCGGAAATCGGAGAGCTGAAATCGGAAACGGTGGATGCGGATCCGGATGCCGAAGCTAAGGAAGCGGACGACGCGGGCGAAGATCAAGCCGGCGCGGAGGCGGACAAGGCGGAGGAAGCCGATGAAGACGAGAAACCGGCCGGGAGCGAGAAGGTCCAGAAACGGATCGACAAGCTGACGGCGCGGGCGAAGACGGCGGAGGAGAAGGCGAATGCTGCGGAGGTGGAGCTGGAGAAGGCTCGTGCTGAGGCGGCGGAGCTGCGTGAGGCTGGCGGGCGACCAAGTGTCGTCGCGGCGCCGAGTGCGGCAAATCCCTTGTCCGATGTGTCGGATCCCGGGGAGCTTGCGTCGAGGGTGAACAATGCGGTGGTGGTGAAACGCTGGTGCATCGAGAACCCGGATGGCGGCACGGTGAAGGATAAGGATGGCGGGGAGGTGGAGTTCGAGAGCGCACAGGTCAGGAAAATGCTGGCCGATGCGGAGGAGATCATCACGGTCCATGCGCCACGCCGGGAGAGGTTTCTTGTGGAGAATGAGCAGCACGGGAAGGTAGCGCGGGAGGTTTACCCCGACATGTTCAAACGCGGGACTGAAATGGAAAAGGCTTTTCAGAACCTTGTGAAGGCATGGCCGGAGGTGACGAGGTTCCCGGATTACCATCTGGTGCTTGGCGATTACCTCGCGGGGTTCAATGCGCGCGGCGGCAAGAAGGCTGCGGCGGCGGAGAAGCCAGCAATGGTGACCAAGAAACCGGCTATTGCGCCGCCGGTGCCAAAAGTGAGCGCGCCAAAACCAAGAACCAATGGAGACAGGGGATCGAAGCTCGGTCATGTGATCGAACGCGGAGGGAGCCTGGAGGCGTTGGAGGAATACTTTCAGTCATAATCGACTGAGCAAGAAAGAAAGAAAATTATGCCAGCTACAACAGAAATCACACAGGTCGGGAAGAGGGAAGACCTCGCCGACATCATCAGCGTCGTTGATGCCAAGAAATGCATCCTCTCGACGCTCATCGCCAAGGGCAAGAAGCCTACCAATACAAAGTTCGCCTGGCAGGCGGACAAATACGCGGATCCCGTGACTACCGGAGTCGTTGACGGGACCGACGTGAGTGTTTACGAGAACGCTGCGGAGAGCCGCGCGAAGCTCGAGAACCATGTGCAGCTCTTCCGTCGCGAGCCGATGGTGACAGTGATGTCCGAGGAGGTCAGCCAGGTCGCCGGGATCTCTGATGCGGATGCGCAGGGGGTTGCGGGAGGAACTGAGTTCGCCCGGGCGAAAGCCAAGAAAACGGTCGAACTGAAGCGCGACATCGAGACCGCTCTGCTCAGCGACAACCTTGCGCAGGAAGATAACGGGACGCTGCCATACAAGACGCGCGGGCTCGGAAACTTCCTGCTCGCAACCGCCCAGGCTTACCTGCCGGTTCCTGCGGATTTCCGCACGCCTGCAGCAAGCATCTTCGCTGCCGGCTACCTGACGTTCGACGAGGACGATCTTCGCACTCTGCTTCAAAGCCGGTGGGAGAAGACAGGGACTCCAGATGCGAACCTGATCGGGATCCTTGGAAGCGCTGTGAAGAACCGGATCACGGACTTCACCCGCTACACCCCGACGGTGAGCAACTACACGAACATGCGCACCTATGAGCCGCAGAACACCCGCAAGGTGGAGAGCGTGGTGGACATGTATGTGGGCGACTACGGCACGATGGAGCTGATGCTCAGCAACTACCTTCCCGACATGTGTCGCGGCTACATCCTGGACCCCGCGTTTCTCGAACTGCGCACCCACACGATGCCGCGGATCAAGCCATTGCCGGATCTCGGCGGCGGCCCGCGCTGCCTCATCGAGGCGATCGTTGGGCTCTGCGTCAAGAACCCGACTGCTCATTGCAAGATCGCGGCGACCGTCAGCTGAGGAAAATCCGAAACGCTGAAATCTGAAACCTGAGAGGGGAGTAGGATTTTGGCGGATCGGAAACAAAAACCAAAATCATGAAAATCACAAAATTGAGTGCGGAGGAGACTCGCGAGAGCGGGTTTACCCACAAGGCGATCATCACGTTTGCGGATTTCTCCGCTGCGGCTGTCACGCAGGTATTCACTTTGATCTCTGGCCTGGTGGCAGGGTTCCTGGTGAAGGAGGCGGCGTTCCGTCTGGTGTCTGGATTTGTCGGGGCGGACGTGACCGCGCTGAAGCTGGATGTCGGGTGGAACGGTGCGTCTGTGGATGACCCGGATGTCCTGCTGGATAACTACGAGCTGGCTACGGCTGGCACGGAGATCCTTTCCGGCGATGGCAACGGGGCTGCATTTGCGACGCTGCGCACGGGGTTCTCCCCGCAGGAGGTGGCCACGCTTGAGGCCACGTTCACGGCGACCGGGGCGAATGTCTCGGTGCTTACGGCGGGGGAGGTCCACATCTTCCTCTCTGTGGTGAACCTGCTGAAAATGTAATTTGGCGAGACGACCCCGGCGCGGAGGTTAAGGCTGCGCCGGGGTCTGCCGGACGGATCAAACTTTTATGATTGAATGCATCGAGGCATCTGAGGCGGTGGTTGGCGAGTTCCGCAAGGGGTTTGCTGTGCATACGGCACTGGCTGCCGTGAGGCAGGAGCGGCTGAATGCGGCCTCCCGAACGATCGAGAGCAGGCTCATGGATGGAATCGGCCAACTGACTCACCGCATTGATGCGGATTTTTATTGGGCGATGCGCGCGAAGTTCGGGGCCGGCTGCTGGGCTGATAAGGGGTTTGTGCGGGATTGCGTGAAGCGCGGGGCGGTTCAACAGGTGAAGGGGAGATCGGATCGCGTGATGCTGGATATGGGAAGGAAGGTGACGGCATGCGCGCGGTGACTGCCCGCTCTGTGCTCAATGGCGTGTGTGCCCGCATGGGCATGGATATCACGCAGGTGATCCCTCCGCATACGGTGGCGACTTTCTTGGAATACATCAACTCGGCGCTGCGCGGGGTCTGGGAACGATATCCGTTTCCGGAGTGGACGCGGATCGAGCAGCGGACTTACCGGGCGGATTATGCGGCCGGGACGGCTTACGATGCGGGCGATGAGGTGTTCTATGCGGGAGCCTACTACCGGGCTCTCTCTGCAACGATTGGGAACGTGCCCACGGATGCGGTGCATTGGGAGGTTGCGGATGATCTGGTGAAGGTCATTTCGCTCGACCAGGCGGGGGAGACGCCGATCGGTGAGGTGATCGAGGTTTACGGAGCTGATCCTCGGTTGTTTCCAGGAACGTCTCGTTATGGATTTTCGTTGGTGGAGGGGGGGCTGCTGGTGACGGGTTGGCCGGCTGAGCCTTGGATCGAGTTCACTCTTCGCCCTCCGGTATTTACCAGCGCGGTGCTGGATTCCTCGACGTTTCCCTACGTGCTCGCGGAGTGCGTGAAGCTGCTCGCGTCGGCAGATGCGCAGCGGGAGGACGGACAATTTGAAAAGGGCAGCGTGCTGGAAAGCGCGGGGCTCGCGAAGCTCGATGAGGAGCTGGATAAAATCGAGCTCAAGCAGGGGCAGCAGCGCCGATGGAGCGCATGAAAAGAAAATCAGAAATCAAAAATCGGAGATTGAAGCTATGAACACACTAATTGTTGGGAAAGATGCGAATGGAACAAACCGGCCGGTGGCTGTGGATGCGGATGGAAAATTGCTCTTGGCGGCGGAGTTCACTGGAACGGTGAGCGTGGGGGAGGTTTCCATTGATCACTCGACTCCGGGGACTACGGATGCGGTGGTGGTTTCCTCCAGCGCCTTGCCTACAGGTGCCGCAACCCAGACGACACTGGCTGCCTTGCTTGCCAAAGTGATCGCGGCTCCTGCTACGGAGGCGGCTCAGAATACGGGGAACGGATCGCTTGCAGCAATCGCCTCGGGGATGGCTACGGAGACGACCTTGGCGGATATTCTCGCGAAGCTGATCGCTGCTCCGGCTACAGAGGCGACGCTTGCGGCTTTGGAGGCAAAGGTGACGGCGGTGAACACGGGCGCGGTGGTTGTCGCGAGTGGGGCTTTGGTGGCCAATTCGCCTGCAATGACTCTGGCCTCGGCTATGTCTGCGGCCTCGCTTGTGGTCAAGGCGGCGGCGGGGACGCTGTTCAGTCTCACGGGGTTCAATGCTGGACCGGCTCAATTTCTCCAGCTCCATGATGCGGCGGCTCTGCCGGCGAATGGCGCGGTGCCGATCCTGGTGGTTGCTGTGCCGGCTGTGTCTTCGTTCGCGTTCGAGTGGAAGAATGGGCTGCCTTGCGCGTCGGGGATCGTGGTTTGCAACTCAGATATCGCAGTGACCAAGAGGATTGGCTCGGCGGATTGCCATTTCACGGCCACTCGGATCTAAGGCATGTCCTCGATGATCCAGCCAATGTTCCCTGGGGCGCAAGGGCCTGGGGGCAACTCGGACGCTACCAGCATCCGGGGCGAGGCTGTGTCCGTTCTCGATCCAACTGATGGGCAGGCATTGGTGTGGGATGCTGCTACAAAGCAGTATGTGCCAAGCACGCTCGACGGAGTATCCGGACCTGCTGGCGCAGATGGGGCTGATGGCGCTGACGGAGCTCAGGGGATTCAGGGTCCGGCAGGGGCCGATGGTGCGGCGGGTGCTGCTGGCGCTCAGGGAATCCAAGGGCCGAAGGGTGACGATGGGGCTGCGGGTGCCGCTGGCGCTCAGGGGATTCAGGGGCCGAAGGGTGACGATGGGGCTGCGGGTGCCGCTGGTGCTCAGGGGATCCAGGGGCCGAAGGGTGACGATGGGGCTGCTGGTGACGCTGGTGCTCAGGGGATCCAGGGGCCGAAGGGGGATGCTGGTGCGGCTGGCGCTCAGGGTCCGGCAGGTCCGGCTCCGGATGGCACGGGCATTGTGGTGGTGGATGATGGAGTGCTGGGGACTCCGATTGATCCTGCTACATTCTCCGACGCAGAGCACACGCACGCTCTAGACGACCTTTCGGACGTAGCGGCCCCAGCGCCCGCTCTAAATGACAGGCTCGCATGGAATGGAATCGCATGGGCCAATACCCCAGTAAATTCGACGGTCGGCGCGGCGGTGACATATTGGTTCTGCGAGCATGTAATCTTTGCCGGAACAACCCCCTTCTGGCATGAGCTGGAGACGAGCGTGGACGGCGGGGCAACCGGCAGCCATACGGCAACCGGAAGCACGTATTCTGAGATGGACAGATACGTTTCCCCTGCGCTCGGTGTCACGGCATTCCCAGGCGGAGAGTGGAGGTTTGCTCTTTTCGGGAAGGTTTCCACGTCGTCTCGCGTCGGGCGTCTGCAGGCGCAGATTTATCGAGTGGGTGCCTCTGGGGCTATTGTCGGGGTAGCGTTGGCGACGGCAGAAACCGCAGAGTTCACGAACACCGGAACCTCAGCCGCCCACCTCGCATCGGTCTATCTCTCCGAGCAATCAGGTTGGTCTGCAACGGATCGAATCGGAGTGGTCATCTCTGGAAAGCGCGGGGCGAACTCTGCAACAGTGACATGGGAGCACAATGCGTCTGCTGGGATGCTCTCCTCAATGGCAACTCCCATCGCGTTGCTCCATGATCAGCTCCCTGGCCTCCATTTGGCGGATTCTGGAGAAACATACGGACACGTAAGCGATCAGACCCAAACATTTGTCGGACAGAAAACCTTCTCGTCCGGCATCGGGTTCTCTGGAACCTCCGCTGCGGACACGCGGACGAATCTTTCCCTTGGTGGCGCGGCTACACTCAATGTTGGCACCACTGCGGGAACGGTCGCTGCTGGCGACGATTCGCGATTTGATGCTATGGGAACTCAAGGCCCACAAGGAATTCAGGGACCAGCAGGCGCTGATGGCGCTGATGGCGCTGATGGTGCTCAAGGGATCCAGGGACCAGCAGGCGCTGATGGCGCTGATGGCGCTGATGGCGCTGATGGTGCTCAAGGGATCCAGGGACCGAAGGGTGATGCTGGTGCGGCGGGTGCGGCTGGCTCCCAAGGGATCCAGGGGCCGAAGGGGGATGCTGGTGCGGCGGGTGCGGCTGGCTCCCAAGGGATCCAGGGGCCGAAGGGGGATGCTGGTGCGGCGGGTGCGGCTGGCGCTCAGGGGATCCAGGGGCCGAAGGGGGATGCTGGTGCGGCGGGTGCGGCTGGCTCCCAGGGGATCCAGGGGCCGGCAGGACCGGCTCCGGCAGGCACGGGGATTGTCGTGGTCACGGACGGCGTGCTTGGGACGCCTCTCCCGCAGGCGACGTTTGAGACGGCGGGCACCGCCGCCACGCTGATCAGCGGGCTTGGGCTTGGGTCAGCGGCGACTGCGGCGAGCGTGGATTTCGCCACGGCATCGCAGGGCAGTATCGCGCTTACTGCGTTGCAGGACTCCTCGGCATTTGCCACCGCCGCAGAGGGGCAGGCGGCATTGGCGGCGCAGGGTCGCACGATTGCGAGCGCAGCCGTGGCGGCCATTACCGGCGTCCTTGCAGGGCGAGGGATTGAGTTTACCGGGACGGATTCGGCGGGCGTCTATGTCCTCACCACTCAGGGAAAGGCTCTGCTTGACGATGCTACCGCAGCCGACCAGCGTGCGACTCTGGGCCTCGGGGGATCGGCTACTTCTGCGAGCACGGCTTATGAGTCATCAGGTGCTGTGTTCGCTCACGCGGGAAGCACGGGGGCGCATGCGGCAACTGCAATCTCTGTGTCTGCCATCTCTGGGATGACGAGCGGTAGCGTGCAGCTTGCGCTGGCGGAGCTGAAAACGATCGCCTCGGCTGGATCCATGCCTTCCGGTGCTGTGATTCAGACGGTTTACGCGGAATATGCCACAAACTCGGATATAACGACGGCGATTCCTTACGATGACACAATTCCTCAGATATCCGAGGGAACGCAGATATTGTCATCTTCAATCACACCTTCTTCAGCTTCTAACACAATCCTCATAAATGTTTTTATCCCAGCTTACTCAGTGGTTGGCGGAGACAAAGGGGCTATATCTGCGTTCTTCGGATCTGGCGTGAATGCGATAGCCTCTGCTGCCATGACAGTGCCTGGAGGATCAACGTATCCAGAGAATAGAACTCTGACTAAGGTGCATTCTCCATCCTCTACCAATTCTCTCACCTATTCCATCCGAATTGGCCCAAACTCAGGAACCATGAGATTGAATGGAAATACGTCGGGCAGGCTATTCGGAGGATCGTCGGCCTGCACGTTGATGCTTCAGGAGATCAAAGGATAACACCATGAATATCACAAGTGCCAGATTTGCGAACGAAACCGGAGATGCTGTGGAGGTCCAGACTGAGGATCGCGGAGCGGTCATGATCTGCCTGCCTCCTTACTCGGACAATGTGCTGGGTGGCCAGGAGGCTTATGCTGCGTGGATCGGCGGGGGCAACCTTCCTAGTCCATACGTTGCGCCGGTCGAAGACTATATCTCGCTGGCGGAGGCGCACATAGATTCTCATTTTTCGACGGGGCGATTGCTGCAATGCAAGGTGTGGCTGGATCTCATCCCGCACGCGGCGACGCCGAAGCTGGTTTCGCTTTTCGAGTGGACTGGCCTTGTGACGGGGATGGCGCTGCAAAACCAATCCGCATTTCCGCCGCCTCCGGTGACGTTCGCTGCGGTCGCGCAAGAGTGCGTTCCTCTCCTGGCACAGTAATGCATTCCTCCCCTCTCCATAAATTTGTCGGGATGCTGGCCACGACCTCGACGGCGGCGATGTCGAACATGCTTTCGCAGATCAATGCGCTGGGCCCGTTCTTCGAGATCCTCGCAAAGATGGTTTACGGAATTACTGCCATCGGATCTATCGTTTTCGCCATCTCTCTTGTCCTTGACCTCCGCAGGAAGTGGCGGATGGATCGCGAGGATACCAGAAATGAACTCCGCAGGATGCACGACGATATTTGCACCATGCGCCAGCGCGAGCGCATCTGCCCATTCACCAATCACCCGCACGTTGAGAATCACACCCACACTACCATGCCTCCAAAAAAATGAACTCGCTCACCTCGAATCAGAAATTTGTTGGAATGCTCCTATGCGCCGGGATCTCTTACCTTTTCTTCCTGCTATGAACTCCCGACACCTACCCGCAACCATCGCCACGACTTTGATTCTGGCCTGCTTCGGTTTCCTCGGCTTGGCCTTCTATTTCTCCCAACGATAACCACTATGAAACAATACCTAATCTCCGCACTGGCAAAGGCGCTTGGCGTCTCCAAGAGCATCCTCGAATTCTTCCTGCCAATTTTTCGAGTGGCGGCAGTCAACGGGATGGATCGTCTCCTTCCTATCGCGCTCGGGATCGTGACGGATCTCGCGCTCAACAACAACCTCTCGAAGCCCGACAAACGTATTGAGGCGCTGAAGCAGTTGCAAAGCGAAGCCCTCCGCACGGGCATCATCTGCGGTGTGAGCGTCCTCAACGCATCGGTTGAGAATGCCGTGCTCTTGATGAAGGAGAACGATCCAACAAAATGAAAGACTGGATCTTTGACCGCCTGAAAGAGAACAGCACTTGGCGCGGGATCATTATTCTCGCCGGGTTGCTTGGGGCTCACTTCCAGCCGGAACAGCAGGAGGCATTCGTGGGGGCCGCGCTCGCCATCGTTGCGCTCATCAATGTGTTTCGCTCGCAACCGTCCGTGCCGGGAGGGAAATTCAATCCCGCATGTGAGGTTCGGAAGGTGACTTAGTTTTACGAGCGACCAACGAAATTCGTCCCCCCGCTGCCATGACATGTATCACAACGGTGACTGGTGGTGCGAAGACCCGACACGCTGCGGCCTCAACACATGCCCTTGCGAGCACGCTATGACTGACCGAGAGATAATGGAGCACGCCATCAGAGGCATGGAGAATCCCGTCACACCAGAGAGTCGCAAGACGTTCCTGCGGCGGGTGGTGGAATCGCTCAAGGTCAAGTTGTCGGTCAAGCCGTCGAACCCGAAAGACATCACCGTTGAAATCCGAGGAGGAACTGACTTTTGAGCAACCGCTACCGCCATCGCGTGGACGCCAACGGCCAGAATGTCATCCAGCGCAAGACGCTAATTGACGGTCGCGACTCATGGGAGACGGTCGCCGCTGGCGATGTGGAGATCGCCGATGCGCAGGCGACCATCTGCTCCCTCATGTGTCCCGAACATTGCGAACATTTGAACCCTAAAAAGCCATGAACCCTGTTTTTGACGAAAGAACCGAACGCAACATAGCAACTCTGCATCCGAAGGCGCAGGAACTCGCCCGCAAGTTCATGGCGCTCGCCGTGCCAGCCATGCGCGAGCACGGGCTTGAAGTGCGAGTCATCGCTGGCATGAGGACGTTTGCTGAGCAAAACGCCATCTTCGCCGAGGGCCGCACAAAGCCAGGCACAATCCGAACGAATGCGCGCGGGGGATATAGCTGGCATTGCTGGGCGGGCGCGTTTGACGTTGGCCTTTTTGATGGCCAGGCCTACCTGGGGGATTCCCCGCAGTATGCCGATCTGGGAAAAATCGGGAAGGCGGTTGGCCTCGAATGGGGCGGGAGTTGGAAATTCTGCGACGAGCCGCATTTCCAGCTGCGCCCGCCGTGCGTTGAGGGGCTCAAGGACTCAGAAGCATTCGCGAAGTTGTTGGCGCGGAAGGCCAGCGGACAGGATGTTTTCTCCTAATGAGCGATCCGGTCAACCATCCCCCGCACTACACAACGCACCCCTCGGGCGTGGAGTGCATCGCGATCACTGAGCACATGGGGTTTTGCCTCGGAAACGCCGTGAAATACATCTGGCGCGCGGATCTGAAAAGCGACGCCATAGAAGATCTGAAAAAGGCTAGATGGTATCTGGCGCGCGAGATCGCGCGGCGGTCGGGGGCATGAGTGGGGCGCGAGGGCAGGATATTTTCTGAGATCCGATCCTTCCTGAAAACTTCCCCGTTGTTTCGCTCTCAACTTGTGAGGGGTCGGGATGG
>JBAXXX010000111.1:0-12244 GCA_037127695.1 Verrucomicrobiia bacterium
TCGCCGGCCTGAGCTTCGCGTTGAAGGCTGCGGGAAAAGGCAGCGTCGCATTGGTCACCAAGCGCGGATGCGCGGACTCCAATACGGCTTGGGCGCAGGGCGGCATCGCATGCGTCACCAGCCAGGAAGACTCCCTTGACCTCCACATCCGCGACACGCTTGCTGCCGGCGCCGGCCTGTGCCACGAGGATGCGGTCCGGGAGATTGTGACGGCCGGCCCGGCGCGGATTGCCGAGCTTGCCGCCATGGGGATGCACTTCGACCGCCGCGAGGCGATGAACGGAGAAAGCGAGCTGGATCTGGGAAAAGAAGGCGGCCACTCGAAGCGCCGCGTCCTGCATTATCAGGATTCCACCGGCATGGAGGTCGAGCGGACGCTTCTCGAGCAGGTGGCGGCGCACGCAGGGATCGAGGTCATGGAAAACCACATGGCCGTGGATTTCATCACTACGGGCAAGCTCGGCTACGCGATGCAGAACAGCTGCGTCGGAGTCTATGTCCTCAACGAGGCGACCGGAGAGGTCGAGACGCTCCGCAGCGATGTTAACGTGCTCGCCACCGGCGGCTGCGGCAAAGTGTACCTCTACACGACCAACCCGGATGTCGCGACCGGAGACGGGGTCGCAATGGCCTGGCGGGCGGGCGCCGCAGTCGCGAACATGGAATTCATCCAGTTCCACCCGACCTGCCTTTTCCACCCGGAGGTGAAATCCTTCCTGATTTCCGAGGTGGTGCGTGGCGAGGGGGGCATCCTCCTCAACGCGCGCGGGCAGCGGTTCATGGAGAAGCACAACCCGCAAAAAGAGCTGGCGCCGCGCGACATCGTCGCCCGCGCGATCGACGCCGAAATGAAGCGCAGCGGGAGCAAGTGCGTCTTCCTCGACATCACCCACAAGCCGGCCGAATTCGTGAAGAACCGGTTCCCGACCATTTACGAAACCTGCCTGAAAAACGGCATCGATATCACGAGGCAGGCGATCCCGGTTGTTCCTGCCGCCCATTACCAGTGCGGGGGAGTCAAGACCGACCTCAGCGGCGAGACCTCGCTCGGGGGGCTTTTCGCCATCGGCGAGGTCGCCTGCACTGGCCTCCACGGAGCAAACCGCCTTGCCAGCAACTCCCTCCTCGAGGGGCTCGTCATCGCGCACAACGCATTTGAAAAATCTGCCCGCATCCGGCCGCCGCGCGTTGCTTTCAACCTTCCGGAATGGCTGCCCGGCCAGGTCACCGACGTGGATGAGCTGGTCGTCATCTCGCACAATTGGGAGGAGATCCGGCGGCTCATGTGGGACTACGTCGGGATCGTCCGCACAGACAAGCGCCTCCAGCGCGCGGCCACGAGGCTCCGCAACCTCCACGCGGAAGTCCAGGAGTTCTACTGGAACTTTAAGATCACCACCGACCTCCTCGAGCTTCGCAACCTCGTCACCGTCGCCTCGATCGTGGTGGATTGCGCGCTCAGCCGGAAAGAAAGCCGGGGCCTCCACTTCACGCTGGATTACCTGAACCGGGACGACTCCAAGTTCCTTCGCGATACGTCGATGCGCCAGACCTGACGCTTCGCGGCTGGCTGGCCCGCCTGGCGCGCTTCCCAAGAGGAGTGTGATTAAAAATGGGTGAGGTTGGATGCAAGGCTTGGTAGGGCGGGACGTCCCTGGCCCGCCGCTTCGGTCAGCCCGGAGGTCTGCCCCTACCTTTACGGATCAATGGAAAATGGGACCTCACCCACTTTTAATCACACCCTCCGAATCGGGTGCCCCCGATGAAAAAATTCCCTGCCGGCGGGTGTCGGGGCTGGTGTTTTTCCAGGGGACGGCGTAATGAGATTTTGTGGAGCAAACCAAACGCCGCCGCAACCCGGCTCTCTGGCACCATGTCAACCGGCTGCTCACCGGCCTGATCATCGTTGGGGCGCTCCTGTTCGCGGCTCTGAATTTCTACCCCGAATGGGTGCATCGCGGCCAGCTCGCCAAGCGGCTGGAGGCCGAGCAGGCGAAGCTTCAGGCCTCTCAGCTCCTCCAAAAAAAGCGCGAGCGCGAAGTCGTCCTTCTTCAGTCCGATCCCGGCTACGTCGAGGCCATCGCCCGGGATAAGCTCGGGCTCATGAAGGATGGCGAGACGATCTTCCGGCTCGACGGCTCGCGCGCCCAGCCTCCTGAAGCCGGCACGCCAGAGGTTCCGAAAAAAAAGTAGCCCCGGACTGGATCCCGCCCTCGGGCTGCTCGGCAAGGCGACCGGGGGCGACCGCCCTCCATTCACTGCGCTTGCTCACGGATCAGGCCTGTCGTTGTTGCCTGTCGTTGTTGTCTTGCCCGCGCGCTGAGAGCGTGCTTTTCTCGGAGGGAAGGAATGAGCGCAATTTATTCGGCGGACGATTTGATCGCGGGCGGGGAGATTTTCGCGCGGATGTCTCCGCCGGTGCGCCTTGGGGTTTTTGGGGACCCTGTCGCGCACTCGAAGTCGCCGGCATTTCATAATGCGGCGCTGAAGGCGGAGGGGATCTGCGCGGCTTACGCGAAGATTCATGTTCCGGAAGGGAAGGCGGCAGCGGCGTTCCGCGCGCTTCCGGGGGCCGGATTCATCGGGGCGAACGTGACGATCCCGCACAAGGCCGCCGCCCTGTCCGCCATGGATGAGGCGGACGAATATGCGCGGCGGTCCGGCAGCGTGAACACGGTTGTCGTCCAGGGAGAGAGGCTCCTGGGGTTCAACACGGACGGCCCGGGGCTTGTGCGCGCGATCCGCGAAGAGTTTTTTGTCGACCTCCGCGACCTGCGCGTCGTGCTGCTCGGGGCGGGCGGCGGGGCGGGGCGGGCGATTGCCGTCCAGTGCGCGATGGAGCGATGCGAGCGGCTGGTGCTTGTGAACCGGACGGCAGAAAAAGCGCGGGCGCTGGCAGCCGAGCTGGCACCGTCATTTCGCAGCGACCGCTTGCAGGGGCCGTCCGAGCGGCTGCAGGCGATCGCCTTTGAGGAGAAGGACCTTCGCGAGCAGCTTGCCCATGCGGATCTCGTGATCAATGCGACCTCGGTCGGGATGCGGCGGACCGATGCTCCGCTGATCCCGCCATCGCTGCTCACCCCGAACCTGATGGTCTATGACACGGTCTACGCGGCTGGCAGGTCGAGGCTTCTTGAGGACGCATCGGCAGCAGGGGCCCGCTGCGCGAACGGGCTCAGCATGCTTTTGCACCAGGGCGCGCTTTCCTTTGAAATCTGGTTCAACCGCCCGGCACCGCTCGATGTGATGCGGCACGCGCTGATGGAGGCCGCATGATTCTCTCGATCGCCAGCACGCAGCTTGTCTTTCTCGCACTCGGGATGCTTGCCATGAACGTGCTCCTGAAGGCGGGCGGGTATGCCCCCAACGTGTCGGGCTCATTCCCTCCGCTGGCGCTCGCGCTCGCGCACCAGGGGCTCTGGCTGTTTTGCGTGCCGCTCGCCTGGGTGTGCCTCGCCACGGCCTGCACCCGCTGGAACAATGCCTTGCTGAATGAAAAAACGGCAAGGACGACAGGAGTCGCAATCGCCGCGGCAATTTTTCTCCTGTATTCTTATGCGGGATCGCTCTTCTTTTAGCCGGGATCTGGCGCGCCTCCCGCCGGGCCGCATCATGCCTCGTAGGTTCCCAGGGTCACCCCGACCTGGGAGCTTGCCTTGAGGTCCTGCCAAACCCTGGCTCCATCGGCTTCTCCGGCGAGCAGAGCCTGATAGGCGGCGATGATCCGGGCGGCTTCTCCGGGGGGCTCATCGAGGAGCTCGATGCGAAACCGCCGCAGGCCTGCCTCCAGGAACTCGCGAAAAAAGCCCGCGCCGGATTGCGGGACGGCATGAAAGAGCGTGTTCCGGCATCCGGCATCCGCGCGGAGCGGGTGGTCCATGCCGACGCGATCGCGAAGATGGACGCGATGCCTTTCGCACGGCCGCCCGCAGCTCGCCGGGCCGGTTCCGCCGGACAGGAAGGCGGCGAACACGCAGTGCTCCATGTGAAACATCGGCATGTGGTGGTGGATCGTGAGCTCAAACCAATCCGGCGGGGCCTGGCGGAGCAGCGCAAGGATTTGAGAAACGTTGAGGTCGTGCGAGATTGTAAGCCGCTCGAGCCCGAAGCGGCGAAAGACGGCAGCGGCGGCCGGATTCGCGACGTTGAGCGAGGAGTCGCCGACCCGCCGTAGCGCGCGGCAGAAGGCAAGCCCGCCGACATTCCGGATGAGCACGCCGTCGGGCCCGGCATTTTCGATGAGCTGGAAGATCCCCTCCTCCCCGGGCTTCTGGATGCGTGGGGTGGCGAGGAGGATTTGCGCGCTGCCGGATTTGCGGGCCATGGCGACGGCCTCCTGATACGTGCGGACGTCCTCGAAGTCGGCGATGACCTCCGCGATCCCGGCGTCGAGGGCGGCGCGGAGCTGCTCGAGCGAGCGGCAGAGGACGGCGAGGCCGGGGGCGGCAGATCCAGGCACCGGAGAAGCCTGGCTGGCGAGAGATTCCGCAGAGCAGATCGATGCCAGCGTGACGAGCGGAGAGGCGTCGCACGAAGCGAGCTGCCGGATAATTTCCCGGCGGAGCCGGTTGATCTCGGAGAGCGGGAGAATGACGTCCCCTTCCAAGCGGTTGGTGACGGCTCCAAGAGCATATGGCGTGCCTCCGAGCTTGGAAAGCTGGGCGGCAAGCACGTCGCCGGTCAGCGGGCGCGTGCGGGCGGGCTCGAGCAGGATGGACGAGGCCAGCCGGACACCGCGGCACTCGAGGGTGAGCGGGCCCGCCGCCGATCCGCTCACAACAAAATCCAAGGCCTCCTTTTTTCCGGGGCGGACCGGAAGGTTCCCGGCAAACGATTTTCGCAGCTCGCGGTCGAGGGCCGGGTCATCTGTTTTCCAGACCCTGGTTCCAGGCGGGATAGCGGAGAAGTCCAGCTTGCCATGCTCAAAAAAGAGCCGAGCCCCCCGGATCTCGAAGATCCGTCCACCCTGCTCCTGGTCGGGATCGCCTCCGGTATCGAAGGCGAGCCCGTCGCCCGGCTTGAGGTGGACGGCCGGGTCGTCGAGCGCGACATGGTCGCTGCCGGCGCTGACGACACGTCCGGCGAACGCGCCGCGCTTTTTTCCGTAGCGGGCGCCGACCAGCTCCTGGTGGTTGACCCCGTGGATCCATCCGGTGGAAAGCCCGCGAGAAAACGCCATTTCGAGCCGGTATTCGTCGGAGGCGGAAACCTCGTGCGGCTGCCCGCGCAAAACGGCATCCAGGGCCTTGCGGTAGGCCGAGGTGACCGCCGCGACGTATTCCGGCGACTTCAGGCGCCCTTCGATTTTGAAGCTGACCACCCCGCGCGCAACGAGGGCAGGAATCTCCCGGATGGCGGAAAGATCGCGCGGGGAGAGCAGGTAGCGCCTGCCTCCAAGATCCTGCAGCACCCCGTCCATGACCAGATCGTAAGGCATCCGGCACGCCTGAGCACACTCGCCCCGGTTTGCGCTCCGCCGGCCGAGCGCCTCGCTCGTCAGGCACTGGCCGGAATACGCCACGCAGAGCGCACCGTGAACAAACGCCTCCAGCGGCAGGATCGAGGGAAACTTTTCGAGCTCGCGAAGCGAGATCTCGCGGGCGAGGACGACCTGCCGGATCCCGAGCGCCTCGGCAAAGCGAACCCCCTCGGGCGAGGCGATCGTCATCTGGGTCGAAGCATGCACGCGCAGGCCCGGGAACATCTGCCGCGAAATATCGGCGAGGCCGACGTCCTGGATGATCACGGCATCCACGCCGGCCTGGTGGAGCGCCTGCAGCTCGGCGACCGCATCGGGAAGCTCGTCGGGAAAGATGAGGACGTTGAGCGCGACGCAGGCTTTCACCCCATGGTTGTGGAGAAATGCGACGACGCCCGGAAGCTCGTCGTCCCGGAAGTTGTCCGCCCGCATCCGCGCGTTAAACCGGGGCATCCCGAAATAGACGGAATCCGCCCCGTTCGCGACAGCCGCCCGGAGGCAATCCCAATCGCCGGCAGGAGCGAGCAATTCAAGAGGCATCCGTGAAAACTACCTCCCCGGCGGCGTGCCCGCCACTCCAAAGAGGCGCCCTATTTTCCGCCGCCGCACGCGCACCCGTGCGCCTCGATCAGGATGGTTTCCAAGCCGATCTCCTGCAGGGCAAGCTGTTCGCGGGCCATCGCGAGGAGCCGGAGGGCGACCTCGCCGGGCTCGTGCATGGTCCGGAGCTGGATCTCGACCGCCTTGCCGGCATGCTGCGGGAACGCCCCGGCCATTTCCCCGTCGAGGATGAACGAGGCGTACGCGTTCAGCTTTTCCTGAAGCTGCAGGAGCTGGCTTTCTCCGCCGTCCCACTCGCGGGTTTCAAACATCGCCAGCACAAGGGTGTCGCGGCGGGCATCGTACGCGAAGGCGTCAAGAATCCCCGGGTGGGCGAGGCCTTTGGGCTCCTGCCCCCCTGACATCTCCCACTCTTTAGAGCTCGCCATTTTCCTCGCGAGGGGGCTTGCCAAGAAGGAAAAGCCGGGCGGGGATGATCTGGTTCAACCAATCGAAATGCGGAGGCAGAAATCGTTTTTGGTTTTTCCACTCGGCTTCCACCAGCAGAAAATCCGGCGCCGCATTCTGAACAATGTCACAGAGCGTGAACCCCGTATTCGACTGCACCGTCCGCAGATCGACGTCCGGCGCAATCTTTTCCAGGGCCTCGCAGAGCTCATCCATTTCCGAGTGGTTCGGCTCGTGGCCGAGCGCGGCCTCCCGGGCATGGGCAAACGGGCTGTCCGCAGCGAGGACGGCAATGCTTTCCGGAGCGATCGAGGCGAGGGCGGCACTCGCTGCCCGCCAGCGCGGACGATGGGACTCGACCAGCAGGCATGCGGAAATCTTCTCGCCCGGATGATTTTCCAAAGGTGCCGGGATCAGGAGAAGCTCGCAGGGAGCGCGATGGAGAAGCGCCCGAACGACCCCGCCCGTAAAATTGCGAAAGTCGTTCGGCCGGTCGATCGCGCCGGCGATCACAAGGTCGAAATACTCGCTGGCCGCAGCATCGACAAGCGCCTCCCCAGGGGTCTCCCCCTCACACCAATAGATGTCGACCTCGTCGCGGCCGAGATCCCCGAACGCCTCATGAAACATCCCGACCTTCTCGTCCGAACGCTCGCCGGCGTGCAGCACGCTGAGCCGCGCGCCAAACTTCCGGGCAATTCGATCCGCCTCCGCGATAACCGCCCGGAATCGCGGGGAAAACGTGGAGGCTACAGCAAAATGCGGCTCGGACATCTTAAAAAACCACCTTCGCGCATGCACATCCCGACATCCAGTAGAAAAATCTGTTTTCTGAAAGTATTCTCCGGGTATGACTAGGGCAGAGATGAAAGCGCGCACCGGGGAAAATGGTCTGTTTATTTCGTTTGAGGGCTCGGAAGGGTGTGGAAAATCCACCCAGATCCGACTGCTGGCGGAGTTTTTTCGAGCTCGCGGCCTCGATCCTCTGCTCCTGCGCGAGCCTGGGGGCACGGCCGCGGGCGAGGCGATCAGGAACCTTCTCCAGCATGCGCCCGAGGGCGAATCGCTCACGCCTGAAGCCGAGCTCCTGCTCTTTGCCGCAAGCCGGGCACAGCTTGTGCGGGAGGTGGTTCTCCCCGCGCTTCAGGCCGGGCGCACCGTGATCTGCGACCGCTTCCTCGACTCGACGACCGTATACCAAGGGATCGCCCGCAGGATCCCTCCCAAGGAGACCGCCCGGATCAATGCGTTCGCCGTCGGGAGCTGCCTGCCCGGCATCACGTTTCTCCTGGATCTCGACCGGGACGTTGCCCTCGCCAGGATGAGCGGGCGCGGCCAGGCCGCCGACCGGATCGAGCGCGAGCCCGAGGAGTTCTTCGCGGCGGTCCGCAGCGGATACCTCGAGCTGGCCGCCCGCGAGCCACAGAGAATCCGCGTTCTCGACGCCTCGGGATCCCCCGGGGAGATCGCCCTCCAAATCCAAGCAGAGATCGATTCCCTCTTGAATAGATATTTATAGACGCAGCCAAATGGATGCGTTTCAATCCCGGATATTATGCATATCCCTACTGGAATGATGAACGGGGCGGTATGCCCGGTGACTGCCGTCGCAGCCGCTACAGGAATTGCGGGAGTCACGTGGGCTGCATTCAAGAGCGAAAGCAAACCAACCCCGGCAAGGTTCGCCTCAGTCACCGCATTGATCTTTGCCGCGCAAATGATGAATTTCCCCATCCGGGACGGCACTTCCGGTCATCTGCTCGGCGGGGTGCTTGCCTCCGCGCTTCTTGGCACTCCATTTGGTGTGCTGGCGATCGCTCTGGTTCTTTCGGTCCAATGCCTGCTCTTCTCCGATGGCGGGTTATCGGTTCTGGGAGCGAATATTTTGAACCTGTCGTTGCTCGGAGCGGGCGTTGGAGGATTATTAAAAGGCCATCTCAAGGGCGGCTCGCCATTATCCTACGCCCGGCTTGGTTTTGCTGCATGGCTCTCGGTTGTTTTTTCTGCTCTCAGCTGCTCGATAGAGCTGGCGCTTGCGGGTGCAGTGCCCTTCTCAACCTCTGCTCCGATGATGCTGGGCACCCATGCAGTGATCGGGATCGTGGAAGCCTTCATTACGGTGGTCGCGTTCTCTCTCTTTTATGTTCCGACGACGGCTTCCCGCAAGACGGCTCTGGCACCGGCTGCAGCAGCGATTTTAATTGCCCTGATACTCAGTCCGTTTGCCTGCCGGTTTCCGGACGGCTTGGAATGGGTGGCTGAAGAGCTCGGCTTTCTCCACGCGTCTGCACCGGCATTTGTGCCTCCGCTCGCGAATTACTCGTTCTCCAGCTCATTGCCCGATGGGCTTTCTACCGGATTGGCGGGATTAGTCGGCGTGCTTGTTGTTTTGTTCGCCAGCTCATGGTTGAGCTTTCTGACCCGGTTGACCTGCTGCCAGAAGAGATCTTCGAGGATATCCGGCGTGCGCTGAATCAGGCTGCGGAAAACGCTGCCGGCAATCCTTATCGCTTTGCCCCGGGTTTTGGCGCGCACGGCAGCCGAGCGCGGCAGGCCGTCAATCGCGGAAAGCTCGCCCACCGCCGCTCCCGGGCCATAGGTTTCCAGCAGGATTTCCCCCTCGCCAGATGGCAGAAAAACCTCGAGCTCCCCCTGCAAAATCAGCACGAGGTAATCGCCGGGGTCATCCACGCTCCAAAGAATCTGCCCCGGGGAGAGCTTCATCTCGGTCCCGGCGCGATAGAGTTCCTGGTAGGATTTTTGCGAGTATTGTTTCAGGTCGACAAAATACTCGTTGAACTCGATCTCCAGCAGCTCGTGAATCCGCTCCAGGCTGTCCTCTTCGATATACATGATCGCAAAGCCCAGGGTATCCTGGTAATTCATCGCCATATCGCAGAGGATATGGGAGAATAGCAGCCTGAAATTGCGGAAGTCCGGCCGGTACCGGCCGGCATCCAGATCGCTCCCGTTGTAGCCCAGGTAGAAGGCGAAGATTTTCTCCTCGCGGCCTTTCCAGAGGGCCTCCCAATCGGGGGCGCGATCCTCAGCAAAATACAAAAACGGATTGAATCCGAAGGCGTGGAAGCTGAGGTCGGCAAACCCGTCGCTGCCGAAGCGCAGCGGGTTCAGCTCGATCGGCGTCAGCCTGCCCTTGTGGAGCTTAAACTCGCCGTGGATCGGGATCGAGCGCGCATGCAGGGACTGGTTGAGCACGTTGAAGAACTCGATAAACTTGGGGTAGAGGTCCCGGTAAACCTGATAGCTCGTGTAGTAAACGACATGCAGGTAATCGAGCTTCTTCGGCAGGGGATGGTGGCAGACATTGGTGATCACCGGCTGCCCGGACCCGTTGAAGAACATATCCACCGCATATTCCTCGCCCTCAAGGAACTCTTCCACGATCAGCCGGTCTTTCGCCACCACCTGCTCGGAGAAAATCGCGGTCCTCTTGGCGAGCTGTGCCTCGATCTCATGCATCAGGCCGACCCGGTCTGACTTCCCATCAAGAGGAAAGGCCGCGCTCCCCCAATACCCCTTGATCGGCTTGACAAAATACTTTCCATCAGGCGCCAGATCGATCTTCGGAAGATCCTGGACAGAGATTTCACGAAAGAAAAAATCCGGGAAGATCGAGGTCAGCATCTCCCGGCAGGCAACCTTGTTCTTCAGGCGCGAAATCAGCTCTTTTTTCTCATCGTCCTCCAGTTTTTTCAGGGCTTCGTCGAGCACCGTCTCGGTGGCAATGATGACTTTATCCCCGGCTTTGATCCGCAAATCCGGACTGGCCTGGAGCTCTTCCTTAGTCACGACCCGGATCGATGGGGTCTCCCTGAGCGAATTGATGATCCCTGCGCCAACCAGGCTCTCCACCAGGATCCATGTTATTGGCGCCGGCCTTGCGTCGGAGCTATCAGGTGTCAACAAATCGGTTTCGTTCATATTATGATCCGCCCTTTCATTATTGAAATGCTTGCCTGCCGCCGCGTCAGCCAGCGCATGACAATCAGAACCTTACCCTGCCGGCGATGCCCCCAAAAGAATTATTTGATCTCTTTGCCACCAAGATCCCTGGCGCCTATTCCCGCCGGCTACATCGAATCCAGCGGGCTCGTCACTGGCAGGCCAGGGCGGTTGAGCACATGCGTATAGATCATCGTCGTGCTCACATCCGAATGCCCGAGAAGCTCTTGGACCGTCCGGATATCGGCGCCGCTTTCGAGGAGGTGCGTCGCAAACGAATGCCTCAGCGTGTGCGGGGTCACAGGCTTTGTCAGCCCAGCCTTCAGCGCGCACCGCTTCACCAGCTTCTGCACGCCGTTGGCATCCATGTGGTGCCGGCGCTCGACTTCGGCCCAGGGATCAATGGACAGGACCTCTGATGGAAACAGCCAGAACCACGACCACTCCTTGGCGGCGCTCACGTATTTCACAGACAGAGCCTCAGGCATAAAAACCCCTTCGAGGCCCAGCTTCCGGTCCCGCTCCCACCTCGCCTTCGCCTGAGAAAGCTGTACGTTGAGCGGGTCCACGAGTTTCCGGGGCAGAGGGGTCAGCCGATCTTTGTCTCCCTTGCCCCCTCGAACGACGATCGTTCCATTCCCAAAATCGACATCCTTGACCCGCAGCCGCACGCACTCCATCACCCGCAGTCCCGCCCCATACATCAGCTCCGCCATCAGCTTCCCTTGCCCCTCCATCAGCTCCAGCAATTGCCGAACCTCGTCGCGCGTCAGGACCGTCGGAACCCGGCGCGTCTGCTGCGCGCGCTGCAGCCCCTGCTTTCCCCCAGCCTGCCGCTTCAGCACCTTCGCAAATAAAAACTGCAGCGCGCTCAGCGCCTGGTTCTGCGTTGATGCAGACACCCTCCGGATCACCGTCAAATAATCCAGATACTCCTTGGCATCCCCCCACTCCAGTTCGCGGCGCGAGGCCGGCGCCGAAAAAATCAGAAACCTCCGGACCCAGTCCAAATACGTCTGCTCCGTCCGGTAAGCATACCGCTCGCTGCGGAGCGTCTCCTCCACCAAATCGTAAAAACTCCGATACTTCGCAGGCAGGTCGCCCGTATCCGCGCGGCCAGAAAAATCTGCCGCACCGCGAGCCGTCGGCGGCCTCGCCACGGCCGCCGGCTCCCACGATGGCAAGCCTTCCAGCTTGGGTGTCCGGGCAATCCTCTCCGCGTTCTCCGCGCCTCCGCGTGAGCCTCCTTCCCTCCGAGGCCCGGCATCATTCCGTTCCCCCTCCGTGCTCTCCGCACCTCCGTGCGAGCCTCCGTCCGTCCGACTCACCAAAACATTCCGCTTCCCCTTCGTGCTCTCCGTGCCTCCGTGTGAACTTCCTCCCTCCCGAAAAGCCAAATCCCGAATCAAGCCATCGGGCCAGCGTTTCGCCCAGGTGCTTGGCTCAACGTCCTGATAAAATATCCTCAGCGATTCCTCCGCCTGCTTCACCTGCCAGATTTCCTTGCCCGCCTCGGCCAGCTTCTGCAAATATCCTTCAACGCTGGACAGCTCCGCTTGGGAAAACCTTGCAGGCTTGATGAATCCGAGAAAACCCCAAACCCACCCACGGCAGTAATCATGCATCCTCGGATCCACCCCCGCAGCCGTCAAAGCCATCCGGAATCGCACCCACCGGCTATCCCAGACCGCCGCGCTCGCGGAATTATCAGGTTTTTCTTGCATGTCGCCTTTTAAGGAAATAGAAAGATGTACGTCTATCTCGCCATGTCAAGACATCCTTCCACTATACGTT
>JBAXXX010000112.1:0-11564 GCA_037127695.1 Verrucomicrobiia bacterium
TGGAGCGGCGTCGTCGAGCCCGGCGAGGTGGAGGAGCCCGTGGATGCAGTAGAGCGCGAGCTCATCGGCCACGGGATGGCCGAACTCCGGAGCGCGGGATGCGGCGACCGTGGCGCACACGACAATCTCGCCGTAGGGGAATGTGATCACGTCGGTCGCGCCGCGCTCGCCCAAAAAGTCACGATGGATTTTTGCCATCGTCCGCGAACCGACCACCGAGCACTCGACGGTGCGGATCGAGGACAGCGGGCCTCCGAGCCGGATGGAAACGGCGACGCAGTCCGGGAGCGCAGACCGGACGATCGCGGAGAGGCGCGCATGGTCGTAGCGAACCGCTCGCTGGCGGGCGGCGAGAACGAGCTCGGGGAGCGGGGCGGTTTCCACTGGCGGCGCGTTGCAAGCGCGCGCCGCGCCATCCTGAGGTCTGACAGGCATCCAGGTTCAGGCCACCGATTTTTCTTCGCGTTTTTCGGCCGCCGGCTCCTCGCGCTTTGGGTAGGCGATTCGGGCGTGGAGCATGTTCAGGAGGGTGAACCGGAAGCTGTCCGCGGCGCGGTAGATTTCCGCGAGCGTGAGCGGGGATTCGTCGAGTTGGTGGCCGGCAACTCGGGCCTCGACGATGTCGTTGACGAGGTCCTCGATCCTCTGCGGGGTCGGTCGGTCGAGGCTTCTCGAGGCGCTTTCGATCGAGTCGGCGAGGTTGATGAGCGCGGCCTCCTTCGTGCGGGGCCGCGGGCCCGAATAGCGGAAGGTTTCCTCCCGGACCGCCGGGATGTCATCCTCCCGCATGTTCATGATTTTTCCACCCAGGCGGGCGTCCTCCTGCTGCTGGAGCGCGCGCTTGTGGAAGTAGGAAACGATCGACGTGCCATGGTGCTGGCGGATGACATCGACGATCTGGCTGTTGAGCTTGTGCTTGAGCGCGAGGTCCACCCCCTCCTTGACGTGGGCGATGATGATGAGCGAGCTCATCGTCGGGGTGAGGTCGTCGTGCGGGTTGTGCCCGTGCGGGATATTCTCCGTGAAATAATCCGGCTTCACGAGCTTGCCGATATCGTGGAAATACGCGCAGACCCGGCAGACCGTCGGGTTCGCACCCGCCACCTCGGCGGCGGCCTCGGCAAGGTTGGCGACCGCCAGGCTGTGGTGGTAGGTCCCGGGCGCCTCCATGCTCATCCTCCTGAGCAGCGGATGGTTCAGGTCGCTCATTTCCAGCCAGGAAATATCGGTCGTCACTTTGAAGAGGGGCTCGAGGATCGGAAGGATCCCGCTCACGATCACTGCCGTTCCGATGCCGGTGGCAATCGCCGCAAGGCTCTGGAGGCCGATCATCCGCCAGTCGGTGAGCGAGGGGGACTCCCAGATCACCGGGCCGATCTGCCCGAACGCGGCAGCCAGGATCCACGTGGCGATGCCGACATAGACGCCCGCGCGGATCAGGCGGCTCCGGCGCCGGACCTGGAGCGTCACATAGACGGCGATGAATCCCGTGATGAGCGAGATGACCAGAAAAACAGGATCGATCCGGCCGACGAGCATCGAGCCCCAAAGGCTGGCAAAAACCGCCGCGTAGAGCCCGTGGTTGCGGCCGAGCAGCACGGAAAGCACGAGCGGGGCGAATGCGTAGGGGACGAGCAGCGGGACGAGCTGCAGGTCGATGTGCCCGGCCGCCGCCTCAACGAGCGTGATCTTGATCGCCGCGAGCTGGACGAGCAGCACCAGGAGCAGCAGCCCGAGGCGGGAATTCACCGCAAGCGTCTGAGGCTGGGTGATCCAGAGCTGCACGATGGAAGTCACAAAGATCAGAAAACAGAGCAAAAACTTCTTGGCCGGCTCGTCCTGCTGGCCTGTAAAAATCAGGATCGCGAGGCCGAACACAAACGCGCCAAGAAGGATCGAGCGGAGCAGCCACCCGGATTGGAGGGTTTCCGAAAACTCGCTCTGTTCAATGACCCGGCGGCGCTTTCCGCAATCGAGCCCTTTGCCGACCAGCCGGCGGCGCTTGAAAAAGTCCCACATACTCTTTTAAATCCTGCTCTCCCTCGCTCCGCGGTGTTCCTTGTAGGCTAGGATGATCGCCTTCACGAGCGGGTGGCGGACGACGTCCTGCTCGGTGAAGTGGTGCATCCCGATCCCCGGCACCTCGCGGAGCGCGTCCGCAGCTTCGATCAGCCCGCTGAGCTTGTTCCGGGGGAGGTCGATCTGCGTGCGGTCGCCGGTGACCACGCATCGCGACCCCTCGCCCAAGCGGGTCAGAAACATGAACATTTGCTCGGCCGTCGTGTTCTGGGCCTCGTCGAGGATCACAAACGAGTTGCCCAGCGTGCGCCCGCGCATGTAGGCGAGCGGAGCGATCTCGACCACCCCGCGGTCCATCAGCTTTTGGATCTCCTCGAGCTCGAGCATGTCGTAGAGCGCATCGTAGAGCGGGCGCAGGTAGGGAAGGATCTTTTCCTGAAGGTCTCCCGGAAGAAACCCAAGCGCCTCTCCAGCCTCGACCGCCGGGCGGGTCAAAACGATCCGGCTCACCTTCTCCTGCTTGAGCGCCGCAACGGCCACCGCAACCGCAAGGTAGGTTTTTCCGGTTCCGGCCGGGCCGATGCCAAACGTGATGTCGCGCGACTGGATCATCTCGAGGTAGGCCTTTTGCCCTGCGGTCTTCGGGACGATCGCCGGCTTGCGCGGGGAGCACACGATCCGGGTGTCAATCAGCTTCCCCAGGCCATCGGAGCCTTTGGCGTCTGCCGAGTTGAGGGCATACTGGAACTCGTGCCGCCGCACAGAGACCCCCCGCTTGACGGCATCCTGCAGCTGGTCGAAGACCGCGCGGGCGCGGGCGATCTCGTCCGCCTCGCCCTCGATGCGCAGCCATCCATCGCGGGTGGTCACCCGCACGGACAGCCGGGACTCGAGCTCGCGGAGAAGTTTTTCATCGCCTCCATAGAGGGCGTGAAGCGCCCGCGCGCTCTCGAATTCCAGCGTGAAAGTCTCCATGGATGGCTACTTGTAGCCGTAAACGACCGCCCAGCCCGTGCGCTCCTCCGGGGACTTTTCCACGGTGATGATCGCGTAGTAGGTCCCGGTCATGGAGGGGGAGACCCGCGCCCCGGCAAGCCGCCCTTTCTGCCAGGCCTCGGCTTCCGCGAGCTTGCCCTTGGAGTCGTAGATATGGAGGGTCACCACCGCGCCACGCACCTCGGTGCCCAGGCAAAACCAGTAGTCGTTCCCTTTGAAAAGCTGTGCGGTGACCGCCTGCTGGTCCTTGACTCCCAGATCGCCCCCCCAGGCGTCCTCGCGGATGGAAAACCCTTTTTTCACATAGGGGATTGCCGCCTCATGCGCGAACGAAAGCGCATCGTTCACATAGGCGTAAACCGGAAGGGCGGCGAGCGCCAGAACGAGGAAAACCTTTTTCACTGGCGTGCCTCCTTGGCGCCGATTGCGGCGACCATCTCCCCGGTCATCTTGTTGATCCGCTGGACGGAATCCGCCGAGATTTTTGAGCCGTCATCTTTCCCGATGAGCGGGCGGATCCCGGCGATCGTCTTGCGGATCCGGACGACGAGCTCCTCCTTGCCGAGGCGCGTGTTTTTTAAGCTGTCGAGCTTGGAGGTGAAGTAGTCGAGAAGGTGCGGCTGAAAAAGGAGCTCGGCTCCAGCCGACGAGTAGTTTTTCGAGACGATCGAGGTGAGGACCTCGGTGCCGCGCAGCCATCCGCCGATGCTCACGAGCTGAGCGAGCTCGTCATCCCCAAGCTCCCGCATCGCCCCCCGCACGTCATGAAGCGCCCCGTCAAACTCCTTGCGGACCGCCCGCCAGTCCTTGGCGTCAGCCTTTTCCGTGATGCTCTTGCTGCGGGCGATCACCGCCTTGCGGACATTGATCGCCTCGGCCAGCGCAAGGACCTCGCGGCCGATTTCCTGAACCTTCAAGGGATCCTCCGCCTCCACGGCAATGAACCCCTCCGCAATGACCGTGCCCAGCCGCAGGGCGACCTGCGCCCGGTTTCCAGTGTTTTTCCCGAACGACTCGCGCAGCTCGCCCCGCCAGTTCGGGCTCCCCAGCTTGTCCAGCACGGAAAAAATTTCGCTCGGGACCGGGACGACGACCGCCTCGACCTCGGCGGCGGGAAATTTCGATAGGTCGATGCTCTCTGGTGGCGTCTGGCCGCAGCAAACGGACAGCGGGACAAGCAGGAGCAGGGCCAGAATGAGCAGATTATTCTTGGTCATGTGAAATTTTGGCTTTCGGCGCAGGCGGTGATCCGTCTTAACTGACAAGATTATTATGCGATGAACTCTTCAAAATTACAACATCTTCTTGTGTCGGCCAGGTCCCTGAGGATTCTGGTTGTTGGCGACGTGATGCTGGACGAGTTCATTTGGGGGCGGGTTTCCCGCATCTCTCCCGAGGCTCCGGTGCCGGTGGTCGAGGTGCAGGCGGAGTCCTCGTATCCGGGTGGCGCGGCCAACGTGGCCAGGAACCTCCGCCCGTTCTGCGCGGGGGTTGTGCTCTGCGGCGCGGTGGGGGAGGACGCCTACGCCGATAAGCTCCGGGGCCTGCTGGCCGCCGAGCGGATCGAGACGGATGCCCTGGTAGCCTTCGCGGGGGCTCCGACCATCGTCAAGACCCGGATTGTCGCGCGCCAGCAGCAGGTCGTGCGCGTGGATCGCGAGAAGAAGTGCGGCCCGGCCCCGGAGGTCACCTCCCGCGCGATCGAGCTTGCCGCCGGGCTGATGCCTTCGGTGGATGGCGTCATCCTTGAGGACTATGGCAAGGGGCTTCTCTGCCAGGAGCTGAAGGACGAGGTGTGCCGGCTCGCCCACGCGCACGGGAAGTTTCTCGCCGCAGACCCGAACCCTGACAACCCCCTCGACTGGAGCGGAGTGGACCTCCTCAAGCCGAACCGCTCGGAGGCGTTCGCGATGGCGGGACGCAAAGACGCCGGAGCCTCCGACGACCCGCTCACGGATCAGGCCCTGCTCGAGGTGGGCGCGATTCTCCTCGAAAAATGGTGCCTCAAAGGCCTGCTGATCACGCTCGGCGAACACGGGATGATCCTCTTTGAGAAGGCCTCCCCCCCCTATCACACGCCGACCCGCGCCCGCGAGGTCTTCGACGTGTCCGGCGCGGGGGATACGGCGATCGCCCTCTATACGCTCGCGGTCTGCGCGGGAGCATCCTCGCATGCGGCGGCCGAGATCTCGAACCACGCCAGCGGCATCGTCGTGGCAAAACTTGGCACTGCCACGCTCGAAGCCCACGAGCTCGTCGCGAGCTTCGAGCAGGATGTGAAGGAGCCCGGATGAGCCGCCCGCTTGGGATGCTGCCCGCTTCCTTAAACCCGGACAGGCTTCCGTCGTTTCCCAAGCCAACCGTCCCGACCGGTCTCGTATCATGAGCGGACGGGGATCCCATCGGGCGGTCTTTTTTGACCGAGACGGCACGCTCATGGAGGAGGTGCACTACTGCAACGCCCCGTCGTCCGTGCGCGCTTATTCGGGTGCCGGCACCTCGCTCCGGCTTCTCCGCGAGGAAGGCTGGCTCAACGTCATCATCACGAACCAGAGCGGGATCGCCTCGGGGAAAATCTCTCTTGCCCAGTATCAGGCGGTGAATGAGGAGCTTTCCCGCCAGCTCGACCACCTCGTGGACGCCGTCTATTTCTGCGCCGACTCCTCTGCGGCCCCGACGCCCCGGAGGAAGCCCGGCACCGGCATGATCGAGGAGGCCGCCCGCGACCTCGGGATTGACCCGGCGCTCTCGTGGATGGTTGGAGACAAGGACATAGACATCGCCTGCGGGCGGGCGGCCGGATGCCGGACAATCCTCGTGCGCACAGGATATGGGGCGCGCCATGCGGCCGCCTCTTCCCCTGACCATGTTGCGGCCGACATCGCCGAGGCCGTGGCAATTATCCTGGGCGGCGGCTGACCCGTCATTTTCCTCTGTGCTCTGCGCGCCCTCCGTGGTTCAAATACCCACATGTCCCGCACCGCCATCATCATCCCTGCCCGCTGGGGCTCGACCCGGTTCCCTGGCAAGCCCCTCCACCTGATTGCCGGCAAGCCGCTTCTCCAGCATGTCTGGGAGCGATGCCTCCGCATCAAAGGCGCAGACCAGATCATCGTCGCCACCGATGATACCCGGATCCTTGAGGCCGCGTTCGCGTTCGGCGCCGAGGTCGCGCTGACCTCGGCCAAGCACCCGAGCGGGACAGACCGCCTGGCCGAAGTCGCCAAAAACCTGCCCTCGGCCGACATCCTGCTCAACGTGCAAGGCGACGAGCCGCTCCTCGATCCCCGGCTCGCCGGGCGCGTCATCGAGGCGCTGCGGTCGGATCCGCTCGCACAGATGTCCACTGCCGCCTGCCCACTGGCTCCGGATGAGCTCGACAACCCGAACTGCGTCAAGGTCGTCGCCGACCTTGCGGGATACGCACTTTTCTTCTCCCGCTGCCCGATCCCCTGCGACCGCGACGGAGACGCGCGGCCGGCCCGGTTCCGCCATATTGGAATCTATGCCTACCGCCGGAAATTTCTCCTCGGGCTGGTCAGGCACCGCCAGTCTCCGCTCGAGAAATCCGAAAAGCTCGAACAGCTCCGCGCGCTCGAACACGGGGCCAAAATCCGCGTTGTCCGGGCCAGGTCCGCTTCACCGGGAGTGGACACGCCTGCGGACGCCGAGGCGGTCGAGCGCGCGATGCGGGACAGCCCAAGCCCTCGCCGCGCGCGGGGCGGAGCGCCAGGAAGCAAGCATTGAAACGAAACCTCTCCAGCTCCTGCGCTGCGTCCATTGCCGGGCTCTTCCTGCTCTGCGCCTGCGCCGCAAGCGCGAAGCCGCTTGATATCCTCACCTCGTTTTATCCGATGTATGTGAGCGTTCTCAACGTGGTCGGCGACACGCCGGGCGTCGAGGTGACCTGCCTCACCGAGCCGCAATACCCAGCCAAGAGCGCCAAGGTCATCGAGCGCGAAACCGGGGTCCGCCTCAGCGTCCTCGATCCGGCGGTCACGGGCCCGCGGGATCCCGCCGCCGCCCGCGATTCCTACCTCGCCGCAATGAGAAAAAACCTCGACGTCCTCCGCCGGGCGCTATCTGAGTGACCGGAATGCCTTCGGATCACCATACGGGAATTGCCGCCCACCAGTGCGGCCAGTGCTGCACGAAAATTGACAGCATCAGCGTCACGCTCGAGCGGCACCGGATCATCGAGGATGTCTCCCTGCACCTCCATTGCGGCGAGCTGACCACGGTCGTCGGGCCGAACGGAGCCGGCAAATCCACCCTGCTCCGCGCGCTGCTCGGCGAGGTCCCCCACGCCGGATCGATTCATTTCCTTCCGGTTTTCGGCCCGGGGCGCGGCGACGCCCCGGCGATCGGCTATGTCCCGCAGAGCTTGGATTTCGACCGCTTCTCTCCCGTCAGCGTCTGCGATCTTTTTGCCGCATCCACCTCGCGATTTCCTGTCCCGCTGGGGTTTCGGAAGGGGACCCGGAAAGCCGCGCTTTCGGCATTGGAGAGCGTCGAGGCCGGCGACCTCCTCGACCGCAAGCTGGGAAAGCTTTCCGGAGGCGAGCTCCAGCGCGTCCTGCTCGCCCTTTCGCTGACTCCGCTGCCGAACCTTCTTCTTCTCGATGAGCCGGTCTCCGGGATCGATCTTCCCGGGCGCGACCTTTTCTACCGCACCGTCTCGGACCTCCGGCGCCGGTTCGACCTTTCGATCCTGATGGTCTCGCACGACCTGGCCGGGGTGATGGCCGTCTCCGACCGCGTCGTCTTTCTTGACCGCCGGGTGATTTCCGTCGGATCCCCAACGCAGGTTCTTGCCAATCCGGAATTCCGCCATGCGTTCGGCCTGGATCTCGAGGGCCGGTAACACGCGCGCTTCGGCAGGACGGGTGGATCGCAGCGGGTTTTGTAGTGACTTCAAGGTCACCTAGACGCGAAGGAATCTCAGGACGTTATGGAAAGAGCCGATTCCTGGAATCCGAATTTATCATGCCGGGGAGTCTAGCGCCGGAGTGACGAAAGGATCTCTGCATTCTGGTCTTTTGAATGTGGTGTGCTCATCGGATTATTGGCCGCCTTTTTGTTTCTTCACCTCGTTCTTGCTGAGCTCAAGAATGTCTGTTGTAGAAGGTTTGACATCCGCCCGTTACCGGGCAGCACACCGGGCTTGAATCCACTGCTTCACACACTCTTTGCCAGCAGCCGAAAACTCGTGGCCAGCACCTTCCATCACATATTCCTCCCACTTCGTCCTGGCGGACTCCAATTTGCCTTTGGGCTGCTTCAGGAGATTGCCGCTTTTGCCTCCGCGCAGCACGAGAAATTGATCCGCGTTCATCGGGGCCGCCGGTTCCAGTTCATCGCCTCCTTCCACCAGAACGAAATGATGGAAGTATTTCAGGAACTCCGGCGCGCTTTCCGGCGAGCTGAGCAGGGCTGCCGTGATATTCGCCCCGTTCGAGAAGCCTCCGAAAAAAGTCCGGTCAAGGTCGATATTGGGAACCTCAGCAAACAATCTTTCCAGCATGGCACGATAGCATTTCCAGGCATATTTCCCTTCGTTTTTAAGCTCCATGCGTGTCCAGTGATTGCTGTCATCGTCTTTCAGCGGCTCCACTGTTTCCTTGTAAGTCGGAACCGCCAGGCAGATGAAATCCAGGTCGCCCACCACGCTGCGAGCGAAGCCAGTATCCCGTCCTTGGCCGCCTTCGGAACCACCGACGAGAACCACGAGCGGGTATTTTTTCTCAAGTGTGTACCCGGGCGGAAGATAGACGGTGGCTCTGGCTGGTTCGGACTGGCCGGTGATTTTCATGTGCAACGAGGCGGGCAAACTCTTGAAACTCCAGGTGATTTCTTGAGAATCTCCTGCGGCAGGCTGCGGGATGCCTCCCTGGGCGTTGAGCGAAGAAAGAAACGCAAGGCACAATAGTTTTAGATTCATAAAGCTGATACAGTGCTGTCCGACAGGAGCAGAGCATAACAAGGTTGCCCGATCAAGCAAAGAGGCAGGTCCATGAACCCATCTCGTCAGGCTTGACAGGAGAGCAGTGTCCCGAGGTGTTCCAGATTTCCCTCAGCCAGCGTTTCTCCGGGGGCAAGTGAAATGGCTTTTCTCAGGGATGATTCGGCTTCGGTGAGGAGGTTGTTCTCGATCAGCGCCCAACCCAAATCGCAGAGGATTACTGCATTTTCGGGTTCGAGTGCGACCGCCTTTCTTGCATGGGCGAGGGCTTCCGGCTTCCTGTCCAGTTTGGACGCGCAGTAGCCGAGGCCGGAGTGGAGCGTCGCCGCTGCGGGGAACGCGGAGACGGCGGCATAGTAAAGACGTTCGGCCCGCGCGATATCTTCCGCGCCGATCAGAAAGTCGCCCGCCTTGTCGATGATTTCGGCGATGTCTGCCGTATCGGGAGGAAGAGTTGTCAGACGGAGGAAATGCCCCATCGCTTCCTCGTGCCGTCCGAGCTGGTATTCGATGCTCCCGACGCTGAGCAATGCCGGCGCAAAATCGGGATCAATGGCCAGAGCTTCGACCGGACCGGATAGTGCGTTCCCGGCTGCCATGTCGGGCGCAATGGCCCGGAACAATTGTGATGCGATATCCGAGGAATAGACATACTCGGCGGCATGTTGGCGGTCAGTCGCACCTGCCGAAGCATAGCGGCCCCGGAGTCGCTTGAGCGTCGGCGATGATGTAATCAGAACCGAGAATGGGGATTTATTGATGTCCGGCCTTTCGTTTTGCTCTTCGTGCATGGCTGGCAAAACCATAATCGCAGCCCACGGAATCGAACAACCGAAAAACCGGCTCATCCGCAAAAGTGTGTTTACTGCGAGTTTTCGGAAGATAGACAATGGTCATACCGCCTGCGGCGGACTGGATCGAATTGTTTGAACCACAAATGAAAGAAATCATTCCGCCGCCAACGGCCGTCGGAGGGAGAAGATCGGCTATCCGTTTGACGCACCTGGACACAATCGGTAGTGGCAGGCAGTCAATTCCGCGCCGAAAAAACCACGAGATGCAGTCGGTGGGTGTGTGAGCCGGATAAGCATAGGACCGAAGATCGCAGCGCGATCTATGCCTCATCTCCCCTTTCTGGACAAAACTGCAGGATGGAGCCATTGCCCCGGCCAGATCGGATTTTCGAATGTCCAGTGGATCCCCGAATGCTTTTGCACGGAGGCTCCTCAGCCCGTATATATGCGGCATGAGCGCCGACATCCTCTCCTGCCTTCCCTTCGAGTGGGCCCGGTATGAGTTCATGCGCAACGCGCTGCTGGCCGTGATCCTCGCCTCTCCGCTCTTTGCGCTCATGGGGACGCTTGTCGTGAACAACCGGATGGCCTTCTTTTCCGATGCCATCGGGCATGCTTCCCTGACCGGGCTCGGGCTGGGCGTCCTCCTCGGGCTGGCCGACCCGCTGCTCGCCCTCATCGGGTTCGCGCTGCTTCTCGGCGCCGGCATCCTTGTCCTTCATCGGTTCACGCGCTCGGCGATGGACTCGATCATTTCCCTGAGCATGTCGTTCAGCATTGCCCTCGGGGTCGTGCTGCTTTCCCGCGGGGGAAATTTCAGCCGCTTCAGCCAATACCTCATCGGAGATCTGCTGAGCATCACGCCACGGGAAATCGCCTGGCTGGCCGCGACCGCGCTCGTCGTCGGCGGCGGGCTCCTGGTTTTCTACAACCGCATCCTCCTCATCGGAATCAACGAATCCCTCGCCCGCAGCCGGGGCCTGAACCCGTGGTGGACGCAGGTGCTTTTTGTCGCGTCGCTGGTGATGGTCGTCACCATGAACCTTAGCTGGGTCGGCATCCTGATCATCAACTCGCTCCTCATCCTGCCCGCCGCCGCCGCTCGCAATATCGCGGGAAATACCCGCCAGTATGTCTTGCTCGCCATGGCGATCGCTCTCGCCTCGGGGATCTGCGGGCTCCTGATTTCCTATTATGCCGACACCGCATCCGGGGCAACGATCGTCCTCGTCGCCATGGGTTTCTTTTTCCTCACCCTTGCGGCAAAGGTCCTGAGGCAGCGCAGATCGCGCTGAGGCTTCCGGGAAAATCAAACGCAACGCCCCGATGATCCGAATCCCCTTGGAAGCTTTTGGCTAGGGAACGCGCTGCTCGAGCGGAATGAGCGCGCTGATCATGCTCGTGAGCATCTCTGCGGAGAAGGGCTTGATGAGGTTCATCGTCACGCCTTCCTCAAAAGCCACATCCAAGGTCGCCATTGAGCCATCCGACGTGAAAAGGACAACCGGGGTCCGTGCATGCTCCGGGATTTGGCGGATTTCACGGAGTGCGGCGAGCCCGTCCATGACCGGCATGCAGATATCCAAGAGGATGAGGTCGGGGCTCTCGCTCCGAGCCATCTTCACGCCCTCCTGCCCGTTGAGGGCATCGATGATTTCGATCTCGTAATCCCTCAGGGCTTGGCGGATCACTTTGTGGACCATGCTGGAGTCGTCGATGCTTAATAATACTTTCATGGATGAGCCCTTTCGCCTCAAGCGGAGGGTGGCACCTTCTCTCATCCGATGCAACTT
>JBAXXX010000113.1:0-11353 GCA_037127695.1 Verrucomicrobiia bacterium
GCCGTTGGAATGGCCGTTGGAATGGCCGTTGGAATGGCCGTTGGAATGGCCGTTGCTGCGACCGTTCCCGCTGCCGTTGGCGGAACCATTTCCGCCGGGCTTTACGTTGCTACCGTATCCAGCTTCCGGGACGAACCCCGTGTTCTGGATCTCCTCGTCGACGCTTCGCTGGAGCATCTGGTAGAGGCGGGAGCTTTCGCCCGCGACGTCGTCCATGTTGGTGAACTCCGTCTCGACGCAGACGGAGAACTGGTGGCTGGAGTATCCCGGCAAGCCGAGACGCTTCGAGTAATTGGCGATCAATTTGAGGGCCATAATTTTCCTTTCTTTGGTTGCAGGCACAAAAAAGCCCGACAGTGATGGCCGGGCTGTGCTGGTTGGTGATTTCAGGTGGCGACGTTTGTCGATGCCTGGTTGATGTCTCTGCGGTGGGGGATGATCTTGGCTGGTGCCTCGCAGATCCGGGAAAGCGAATCCTCCATGAGCCGGTCGTTGAGAACCGTCATGGGGACGCGCAGATCTCGGGCTGCAAAATACAGGCGTTTGACCAAATCCCGCCTCAGAGCTGGGGAGTAGTATCCCTTTCGGGGCATGATTCCATTCCGGTTGAGATTTGATGAGAGAGACACTTGTCCGTTCTCAAAGGTCTATAACGCAGGAACACGCCTCATTTCAGGGTGGCCCACGTTGCTGCCACACTCTTGGTCGCCATGAGCGCGGCGTCCAAGATTCGGCACAGTTAAGCGTCAGTATCCTCGGGTGGAAGTGCTGCGTGGGTTTAATCCCAACGAACCGCACTCTCTTACCCAGGCGTATCCTGTCGCTGATGGCGTTACCATCCTCTCGGGCATGGTTGTGAGCTTGGCTTACGACACCGCCTATGAGGGTAATCACAAGTGGGTGAAAGGCTGGACAGCCGGCGTTCCCTACATTGCGATCAATGACTGGGTCCCCGGTGTGGGAACTGGTCTCGGCAGCGATGCCGACGTCATGGAAGCAGGCAAGCTTCCCGCGCTCTCTAGCGCCGGGCAGTTCGAAATCCAAACACCTTTCTGGACCGATGGTTCAGCAGGGATCCAAACTGGTGGTGGCGCTGACTTTGTCATCGACGCACCTGTTGGACCTGATGGTGTCACTGGAGCTCTCAAGGTTACCACTGTGAAATCGGGCGTTCCGATCATGGGGTATGTGACACGCAACCACGGACCGCTCTTCTTGGGCGCAACGGGTTCGGGCAACAACGGACACAATTCCAGTGCGGTCACTGCGAATCTCCAAGTTGTCTCCTTCCAAACCGCTTATGCCCCGAACGCGGCCTAAGCCACTGAAAGCACAATATGTCACAAGAACAACTTGAATCACCAGACGTTTTCAACCGCCAGCTTCTCGATGCTCTCGCGAATGCTCAGGATGGACAACTGAAGAATGCCAGCGAATCGTCCTCACGGATGGTCCGCCGCAGGATCCGTGAAAACGGGTTTGGCCGGCTCATTCTTCCGTTCAAGCCCTGCAGCGACGCAGACCTGGCACGCCTACCGGATGTGGAAGTTCCGGTCATCATTGAGGAAATGGAACCTGAGTCCGTTGGGGCCAAAGCCATCTCCTTTAACGACACCGCCGACACCGCGTTTTACCGCGGAGACAAATTCGTTGTTTTCTTTTGCAAGATAACTTCCCCTGAATTTGTAAAGAACGTCGACGAGCTCCGCACTTACAAGTCGGATCTCCGCGGTGTCATCACAGACAACAGCCTGAAAGACATGCACACCGAGGAAGATTCCCGGTTTGTCAAAGGGCTGGATCGTATCATCGGTAGTGTGGGTGGTGTCGGCGAGGCCGGCGTTGCTCAGAACTTCGAGATCAATTCCCTGATTCGTCGTTCGAATTACGGTGACATCCAGAACTATCTGGAAGACCGGAATTTGAATAACAGCACGTACCTTATGAACAGAAAGACCTCAAAGGCTTTCCTCAAATGGGGTCGTGATGAACTCGGCGGTGACACCGCTGAGAAGATCGCCCTCGATGGCCTGTCGGCCTTGACGGAAGCCAAGAGCATGCCCTTCAACGATTCCGCCGACACGACCTTTTATCGGGGCGATAAATTTGTGCTTTTCTTTGCTAAGATCTCGATCCTCCCCTGGGTCATTCTCGACCAGATTTTGCGGACGACAATGCTGGCATTGGTTTGAGCTCAGTTTGGAGCGCAGTCATGTCCAAATAAGTGTAGATCCGAAGACTGTCTTTGTCTCCGTGGCCGGTAAGTTTCTGTCGAACCTCCTCCGGAACCCCGGCGTTCGCCATCACCGAGTAGAAAGGAATGGCGGAGGGACGTGAGGGCGAGCGGACTGCTTGAATCACCTCGGCTTCACATTGAACCACTTTTCGGCATCCCCGGGGAGGGCGATCTCCGCGTAATGCTCCCGCAATTCTGACGGGGAATTCCCCATCTCCGCCGACACCTTGTTCTCGTCCTGCAGAAGGGCGAAGCGATAGGTCCCGTAGCTGTGCCGAAGCCCGTTACGCCTCTTGGGGACCAGGATCTTCCCGTGGCTGTCGGCAATCACGGTCCAGGCGGCGTGCATCCGGCTCTCGAAAGCGGCCAGCGTCCCCTCATAGACACGGCCCTTTCCGACACGCGGCTTGAGCCATGCCAGAAGCGCGTCGCCCATCGGAATAACCCGCCGGCGCTTGGTCTTCGTGAAGGATTTTTCCAGAACGATGCATTTCGCATCGAAGCGGATCATCTCCCAAGTAACGCGGTGCACCTCGGATGTCCGAAGCCCTCCCAACCCAGAGAGCACGATCCAGGGCACAAACGCGCTGTCGATGTGCTTGAGGACGATCTCCAGCTCGGCAGGGGTGTAGATTTCGATCCATCCGGCCGAGCGGTCGTTAAGGGGCTCGACAAGCGAGGCCTCGTGCTTCTTGTCCCGGGGCAGATAACCCTCGCGCTGGGCGTAGGAAAACATGGCGTTCACGGTCCCCCGCAGGTTGTTGTAGCGCCTGGCGGAGCCCTTGTTTGTCGCAGCGAGCAGCGTGGCCGCGAGATCCGGCTGCTTCAGATTGCCGACCAGGACCGATCCCAGCGCCCTCGTGAGGATCGCCAGATGCTTGCGGCAATCAGTCCGGTATTCCTCCGAGTAATCCTGGATCCTGTTCCTCTCCAGAAATTTCGCGGCCAGATCTTGAAAGGAAATCGCGGGGAGGCTATTCTCAGCGCGATGTTTCACAAACAGGCGGGCCGCATCGACGACCGATCCCTGGCCATCGAGGATCTTGTAGGCCTCCGCATACTCGCGGGCAGCCTGGGAGAGCGTCACGCCGATATCCTTGATGACGGCCACGGCATCGCTCACAACGGCGGTCTGGCGGGGAGTCAGGGACCCGACATGTGCCGCTCCAGAGGTCAGCTCCGCAATCTTTGCCTTGGCCTGCTGGCGGGCAGCCTCAAGCGTCGGTGCCCGCTCCCGCACGCGCCGGCCATCGGCGTAGTAGGCGATCGTGTAGCTCGCCTTCCCGAAGGCCGGGTCCAGATAAACAGGCACCCGGACCCCTTTCGACTCCACAACCTCAACCGGACCGCGTTTTTTCTCGCCCTTTATGCTCTTTGGCATAAATATTTGTCACAGATTTGTCACAGAGAGTCAAAATAAACATTTTCCTACGTAGATATGGGGGGTTCAAGTCCCCCCCCGAGCACTCCTTTGATCATCAGCTGTCTGCAAAGGAAAAAAGGCGAAGCGGGAACACGTGCCCCTGTGGCAACCCACCTTGTCACCAAGGTGTCCGCAAACGAATTCTCCCCTCGGGCCCTCAGTCCGACCGCTCGGCGTTCGGTGAGTTTTTCTCGGGCGTTCTCAGGCTGGGAATCGCGAAATCTGAGCCGCTCTTCCTCTTCTTTCTTGAGTGCGCTGCGGCCCTTTGCGTCAGACCGGGCGCGCTGCTTGTTGTCGCAGGCATTGAGATCCGGGTCATCGTCCGGGCCCGTGGAGTGCCCGTCCAACAATGGAGGGTGGTCGCCCCCGGCCACCTTGCCGGGCAGCGCGAGGGCGGCTGCCTCGTGCGCTGCAGAAGCTGCGCCGACTCCTTCATCTATCGTTTGTCGTGCCGCCCTCCCTGCGGCCAGCGCTCTTAGCACCAGATTGGGGGGCGGGCGAGGGCGGGTCGGGGGCCGTGGAATGCGGCCCGGCCGCCCGGCGAGAAATGTCTTGCCAATTTATTTCCTGTTATTAGACCTGCTAATACAAAATTTCAACACCATGAAGCCTGTTCGATTCAACAATACCGTTTTGCGCGATGGGCATCAGTCCATGGCGGCCACCCGAATGAGGACCAGCCAGATGTTGCCGATCGCGCCGCTTTTGGATTCGATGGGGTTTGCGATGCTGGAGACCTGGGGAGGGGCGACGATCGACACGAGCCTGAGATTTCTCGGCGAGCAGCCGTTCGACCGCGTGAGGGAGCTTCGCAAAGCTGCCCCGAACACCCCGCAGGGGATGCTCCTGCGAGGGCAGAATATCGTCCAGTACAAATGTTTCCCTGACGATGTGGTCGAGCTCTTCGTGAAATGCACGGCCGAGGCAGGCATCGAGGTTTTTCGGATATTTGACGGGCTGAACGACCCGCGGAACCTGGCTCCTGCGATCGCGGCAGTGAAGAAGGCGGGAAAGACCGCCCGAGGGGAGATCTGCTACACGACGAGCCCCGTGCATACGGTGGAAGCGTTTTTGGCTTTCGCGGGCGAGCTCAAGGAAATGGGCTGCGACCAGATCGCGATCAAGGACATGTCGGGGGTCATCACCCCACACGTGGCCGGCGAGCTTGTCAACGGCATCACGAAGCTCACCGGGCTTCCGGTCACGCTCCACAGCCACGACACGGCCGGCCTGGCGGCGGCATCTTATGTTGCCGCGACCGATGCCGGAGCCTACGCCATCGAGACATCCATCACGCCGTTCGCGAACGGAACCTCCCAGCCGGACACCCTCCGGATGCTCGCCCTGCTCGAAGGCAACCCGCGCCAGCCAGAGCTCGACAGGAAAAAGCTCGCCGAGCTCCGCGAGTATTTCACAAAGGTTTATCATGAGATGTCGGCGTTCACCTCGCATGCGAACGAGGTCGTGGACAGCGACACCCTCGTGTATCAGGTTCCTGGCGGGATGCTCTCAAACTTCCGCGTCCAGCTCAAAGACATGCATATGAGCGACCGGATCGACGAGGTTCTGGCCGAGATCCCCTACGTTCGCGAATGCCTCGGCTGGGCGCCCCTCGTGACCCCGATCTCCCAGATCGTCGGCACCCAGGCCATGCTCAACATCAAATTCGGGCGATGGAAAAACTTCTCGCCCTCCGCGATGGATATCGTGCTGGGCAGCTACGGCAAGACTCCCGCTCCGGTGGACAAGGAAGTCCTAGCCCTCGCGGAGAAAAACACCGGCAAGGGGCCGATGACATCGCGCCCGGCAGATTCGCTTAAGCCGAACGTGGACAACCTCCGCAAGCAGCTCGCAGACAAAAGCCTGCCGACCACCGACGAGGCGGTTGTCCTTTTTGCGATGTTCCCGATGGAATACGAGAAGCTGATCAAGAACCCGGGCTCCATCACCGATCCTGCCGCCGCCAAGCCCGCCGCAGCGCCTGCTGCCGCAGCTCCTGCCGCCCCAGTCCCAGCTTCCCACTCGTCCGGACGCCAGCAGCGGCTCCGCATCACCGTCAATGGAAAAGCCAGCGAGGCGCTCGTCGAGGAGATCCACTGATCACGCATTCAGCCACCCGCACTTCTCATTTTTAATTTCTCATTTCTAATTTTCCGATGAACCTGACACTCGACGAATTTCCCGCCACGAGCTACGAGGAGTGGAGGCAGGCTGCCGAAGACTCCCTCAAAGGGGCTCCCTTTGATAAGAAGCTGATGACATTGACGCCCGAGGGCATCAAGCTCCAGCCGATCTATAACCAACTGGACATCGAGGCGCTCGCGCTTCCGGAATCCTGGCCCGGGCTTCCGCCGTTCGTTCGCGGATCGGCTGCAGGGGGGTTCAAATCCAAGCATTGGCTGGTCGCGCAGGAGGTCCCCTGCGGGTGTGCGGACAAATTCAACGCAACGATCAAAAGCGACCTCATGCGCGGGCAGAGCTCCGTGGTCGTGCTCCCTGATGCGGCGACTCGGCACGGGCAGGATCCAGACGAGGCGGCGGCTGGAGGCGGGCTCTCGCTCGCGACTCTTGACGATGCTGCTCGGGCCTTTGCGGGAGTGGACCTCCACGCGGCTCCCGTGCTTATTTTCGCGGGGGCCAGCGCGCTCCCGATCGCAGGGCTCCTCCAAGCGCTCACTGGAGAAAAGGGGTTCTCCGGGGGTGTTCTGGCCGACCCGCTGACCGAGTGGGCGAGGGATGGGAAGCTGGATATTTCCCTCGACGATGCGCTTGCTGAGCTAGTAGCCATCTCGAATTGGGCGGCAGGAAAAGGGATCCGCACGGCGGGCATCCAGGCCAACGTGTGGGCGGAAGCCGGCGGCACGGCTGTCGAGGAACTGGCTTTCGGGCTCGCAACCGGAGCCGCCTATTTTCGTGCGATGGCTGCGGCAGGGGTTCCTGAGATCGCGCCGCGATTTGTGATGTCCCTCTCGCTCGGCTCAAACCTCTTCATGCAGATCGCGAAGATCCGCGCGGCGCGGATGCTCTGGGAGCGGATTGTCGACGCCTTCGGCGCCGAGCCGGCCCCGCTCTTCATCCACGGTCGGAGCAGCACGTTCAACAAGTCCGTCCTCGACCCCCACACCAACATGCTCCGCGCGACGACAGAAGGCTTCTCGGGCGTCATCGGAGGGGTGGATAGCATGCACGTCTCAGCCTTCGACGAGCCCGCTCGCACGCCAGATGAGTTCTCCACGCGCATCGCGCGCAACATCCACACCATCCTGTCCGAAGAATGCGGGTTTTCTGAGGTCGCCGATGCGGCCGGTGGCTCATGGTATGTGGAGTCGCTCACGATCGAGCTTGCCAAAAAGGCCTGGGGGTTGTTCCAGGAAGTCGAGAAGAGGGGCGGCATGGCGATCGCGCTCCGCGATGGCTTCCCGCAGGCATCGGTGGCCGCGAGCGCCAAGGCCCGCCTCGATGCCGTCTCAACCCGCCGCGAGGCGATCCTCGGGGTCAACCTGTTCCCTAATACGGCAGAATCTCCGCTCGAGCAAGCGCCGGACGATTCGCAAAAACATTTTGCCGAGCGGGCGCGTCGGATCGCCTCCGCGCGCAAAGGCGGAGTGAGCCTGAAGTCTGCCTCCGTGGACGAGGTTGCGAAGGCTTTCTTGGCAGGGGCGACGATTGGGGAGGTCAGCAAAGCCCTGCCGCGCAGGGGGGCCCACATGCCAGAGATCTCACGGGTGCCATCCCTCCGCGCCGCCGAGGGCTACGAGCGCCTCCGCGCGGCCGCCCAGAAAAATCCCCCGCAGGTCTGGCTCGCAAAATTCGGCCCTGCCAAGCAGTCTAAAGCCCGTGCCGATTTCGCTTCCGGGTTCTTTTCCCCCGGTGGCTACGACGTCCGCCAGCAGACCGCAGGCGCAAAATCGGTCGAGGAAGCTCTGGAGCAAGCCGCCGCGTCAAAGGCCCCAATCGTCGTCGTCTGCTCGACGGATGACACCTATCCGGAAATCGTCCCGGCATTCGTCCCGGCGCTGAAGGCCAAAATGCCTGGAACGAAGGTCTTTCTGGCAGGGTTCCCAGCCGACCAGATTGACGCGCACAAGGCCTCGGGAGTGGACGGCTTCATCCACCTCAAAGCGGATTGCCTCTCCTTCCTCACCAATCTCCACAGCGCGCTCGGGCTCACCAGATGACCGCGACAATCCGCCCGGCACGCACTCTTCCATCGCCGCTCACAACGCCAGCCTGCCGGGAAATCCTCTGAGCTGCCCAACCCGATTTTTTCTGCCACCATGAAATGTCCTGACTTCACACAAATCCCCTTCAGCCCAAAGAACCTGCCTGCCGCCAGCGCCGCCGACTGGGAGAAATCGTTCCGGTCGGAGACCGGAAAATCTCCCGATGACATGGCCTGGATGACGAATGAAAACATCGCGGTGAAGCCGGCATATGGCGCTGAGGATCTCGAGGGCTGCAAGCACCTGGGCTACACGGCGGGCGTCGCGCCGTTCCTGCGCGGGCCGTATGCGACGATGTATGTCCAGCGCCCGTGGACGATCCGGCAGTATGCCGGGTTCTCGACGGCGGAGGAGTCGAACGCCTTCTACAAGCGCAACCTCGCGGCCGGCCAGGCGGGGCTCTCGGTCGCCTTCGACCTCGCGACCCACCGGGGCTACGACTCGGACCATCCGCGCGTCGTCGGTGACGTCGGCAAGGCGGGCGTCGCGATCGATTCGATCCTCGACATGAAGATCCTCTTCGGCGGGATCCCGCTCGACCGGATCAGCGTCTCGATGACGATGAACGGGGCGGTGCTTCCGGTCCTTGCCTTCTACATCGTCACCGCGCTCGAGCAGGGGCTCTCGCTCGATCAGCTTGCCGGGACGATCCAGAACGACGTCTTGAAGGAGTTCATGGTGCGGAACACCTACATCTACCCGCCGGAGCCATCGATGCGGATCATCGCCGACATCTTCGAGTTCACATCGCAAAAGATGCCGAAGTGGAACTCGATTTCGATCTCGGGCTACCACATGCAGGAAGCCGGAGCGACCGCCGATCTCGAGATGGCCTACACGCTCGCAGACGGCCTGGAATACCTGCGCACAGGCACGGCCGCTGGACTCGATATCGACGCGTTCGCCCCGCGGCTCTCGTTCTTTTGGGCGCAGGGCAAAAACCTCTTCATGGAAGTCGCGAAGATGCGGGCCGCCCGCGTCCTCTGGGCAAAGATTGTGAAGGGCTTCAACCCGAAAAACCCGAAGTCCATGGCCCTGCGCACGCACTCGCAGACGAGCGGATGGTCGCTCACCGAGCAGGATCCATTCAACAACATCACGCGCACGTGCATCGAGGCTATGGCCGCAGCGATGGGCCATACCCAGAGCCTCCACACGAACTCGCTCGACGAGGCGATCGCCCTCCCGACCGACTTCTCTGCCCGCATCGCCCGCAACACCCAGCTCTTCCTCCAAAACGAGACCGGCATCTGCTCGGTCGTGGATCCGTGGGGAGGCAGCTACTACGTCGAGTCCCTCACCCGCCAGCTCCTCGAGCTCGGCTGGGCACACATCCAGGAGGTCGAATCCCTCGGCGGGATGTCAAAGGCGATCGAAACCGGCCTGCCAAAAATGCGGATCGAGGAGGCCGCCGCCCGCCGCCAGGCAAAAATCGACTCGGGCATCGAGACGATCGTCGGCGTCAATAAATACCGCCTCGATCAGGAGGCCCCGCTCGATATTTTGGAAGTGGACAATACGGCGGTCCGGATCTCCCAGATCGAACGCCTCAAAAAGCTCCGCGCCGAACGCGACGATGCCGCCGTCCGCCGCTGCCTCGAGGCGATCACCGCCGCCACCTCGGATAAGAAAAACGGGAACCTCCTCGCGCTTGCGATCGAGGCCGCCCAGGCGCGCGCCACCCTTGGAGAAATCAGCGATGCCATCGAAAAAGTTGCCGGCCGCTACCAGGCGGTCATCCGCTCGATCAGCGGAGTTTACGCCTCATCTTACGGAAATATGGACGAAATAAAAACCGTGCGCTCAATGGCCGATGACTTCGAGAAGCGCGAGGGCCGTCGCCCGCGCATTCTCATCGCCAAAATGGGGCAGGACGGGCATGACCGCGGCGCCAAGGTCGTGGCCACCGGCTATGCCGACCTCGGGTTCGACGTGGATATCGGCCCGCTCTTCCAAACCCCGGAGGAAACCGCGAAGCAGGCGGTCGAAAACGACGTGCATATCGTGGCGATGTCATCGCTCGCGGCCGGGCATAAAACTCTTCTCCCCGCGCTGGTTGCCGAGCTCAAACGCCTCGGCCGGGACGACATCCTCGTCGTCGCGGGAGGCGTTATCCCGGCCCAGGATTACGACTTCCTCCGCCAGGCCGGCGCGGTCGCGATCTTCGGCCCCGGAACCAAAATCCCGCAATCCGCCAGGGAGCTCATCGAGATCCTCAACGCCCGCGCCGCATAGAAAACCAAGGCATTTCCCTCGCCCATTGATTTCCCTTGTCGGCGAGCAGCCTCTCCGGCGAGGGCGGGCTCGCGAAAAATCACTTGTCAGCGCGCTTGGGTGAGGGGAGATCGCCGGGAGTCGCCAGCTTGAAGCGGTCTTTGAAGGCAGATTCCAAGCTCGAGATCCGAGGCGGCGCGGACGTCCAGTCCACCGCTTCCTTGTAAAAGCATGCCCCCCAGACCAGCCCGGCTTCGAGCCACGCACGGCAGTCATCCGCATCGCCAGCTTGGAAAACGTAGATCGGCGGCAGCCCGGCGGACTTGTCGGCCTCGCGGAGCTCCGGCACGCCGAGGAACGTGACGATCGCAACGGCGTCCCGGTTCTTGGAAAAAATCTTCTCCAGCTTGCCGGGCGCGAGAGCAGAAGTATTTCCTAGAGGGTTTTCATAGCTCGGCTCTGCCATCTTTAGCCCTGAGCCCTCAAGCGCCTGCTTCAGCCCCTCGATCTGGCGGTCGGAGAACCACTTCGCCAGCTCGCTGGCCACCACGACAACTTCCCCCCTCCTGTTGATGTCCTTCCGGAGCTGCCGCCCGAGAACATAGGCTGCTGAGGTCGGATATTTGGCTGAGATGACGCCGGGATCGTCACGTTTTGAAAGAAAAAACTGCCAGCCGATCATGGATGCCGCTGCCAGAGTGAGCAGTGCCACGATCCGCGTGCGCCAAGGTTCGGGCACGCGCCCGGGAACAAGGCAGTAAATAAATGCCAAAAGAAATATTGCCAGTAGGATATTGGTCATGGGATTGGGAAGGTCTTACCGGTCAGAGTTCATCCAAGGCAGCGCGTTTTTCAACGTGTTGTCGTTGATGAGCTCGGCTGCTTCGGTTGAGACATGCCCGTCGGCATACATCGCGTTGAACCGCCCGGCGTGGGGGAAAATATGCTCTTGGCGGAAGCAGGCTTGAGACGAAGAGAAGACTGTATCGCCAGGGTAGCCCGTTGCCCCCTCTCGATCGATGACCAGGATCAGCCGGCTGGGCTGCTTGACCTGGGCCGCTCGGATTGACGCATGGCCGTCGGTCAAGTCCTCCGTCGTCACAGCACCCGCATTATATTTGTACTGACGTCCTTTGCGGTAAATCTCGTTTCCCATATCGTCCTTGAGATGGTTGGCCAAACCGGGACAATCAAAAATCGGATGGGAGTACATGATGACTTTTTTTCCTGCGAGTTCGAACCCTGCCCCCACATCCC
>JBAXXX010000114.1:0-11273 GCA_037127695.1 Verrucomicrobiia bacterium
AGCCCAGCCAGCAGCCCAGCCGGCAGCCCAGCCAGCAGCCCAGCCAGCAGCCTCGGCATCGGGCCAAGTGAACATCCAGCTCCCTAAGAGCTCCGTCAGCGACGTGCTCGATTTTTACGAGAAGCTGACGGGAAAGAAGATGATCCGCGACTCGAACCTGGCTGGCCCTGAGCTTTCGATTATGGTCGCGCAGCCGGTCAGCCAGGCGGAGGCCATCAAGCTGATCGAGAGCTCGCTGCTGCTCAACGGCTACAGCATCGTGCCGGTGGACGACCAGACGATCAAAGTCCTCGGGCCGAGCCGCGCTCCCCGCACGGAAGGTCTTCCCCTCTACATCGAGAGCGGGGCGCTTCCGAAGAGCGGCGACCAGGTGGTGAGCTTCTACCTGCCGCTCGCGTATATTTCCCCCGAAGAAGCCATCGCCGTGCTCGACCAGGTCATCCAGCGGAACGTTTACGGGGCGATCGCGCCGGTCCCCAATACCAACGCGCTCATCATCACCGACAAGACCCCGATCATCCGCAAAACCCTCGGGGTTCTCGCACTGATTGATGTCGAGCCCGCGCAGGTCGTCACCGAGTTCGTTCCTCTCCAACGCGCAAATGCCGAGCGGATTGTGGAGATCCTCGATGAGATGTTTGGCAAAGCCGACCCCGCGTCAAAGTCAGGAAACCCCGCAAACATCCCCACCCCGGCGGCCCCTGACGGCCAGCCCGCAGCATCCGGCAGCGGGGCGCGCTACGAAAACCGCCTGATCACGGGCAAGGCAAAATTTCTCGCGGACAAGCGGACGAACCGGATCCTCGTCGTCACCCGCAAGGAAAACTACCGCTACGTGCGGGATATCATCTTCCAGCTCGACGCGGCGGGCAGCTTCGAGCAGCCGTATGTGCGCGTGCTAAATTACGCGCCGGTCACCGATGTTTTCCCAGTCATCGCAGACATGCTTTCCAATGCAGAAACCGAGAAGAAAAGCGGTGGCAGCTCCGGGGCTCAGCCCACGCCCTCGAACCCGTTCAACAAAAGCAGCGGCTCCTCTGGCAGCACGTCCGGCAGCACGTCCGGGTCGTCTTCGGGATCCAGCGGCAGCGGCGGGCTGAGCCGGCCGGACCGGCTGTCGGATGAGGCGGCGCAGTCGGCGCCGCAATCCATCACGCTGGGGGAAATCAAAATCATCGCCGACACCAGCTCGAACAGCATCATCGTCTTCGGGCCTCCTGAGAGCAAGCAGCGCTCGAGGCAGATCCTCGAACTTCTCGACCAGCGTCCCAAGCAGGTCTACCTCGCGGTCGTCATCGGGCAGCTCCGCGTCACGAACGACACCGACTACGGGGTCAACTACCTGATCAAATACCAGGGGGCGAGCGGCAACGGCCTCGCAGGCGCAATTTTAAACCCCCTGCTTTTCCCTGGAACGACCGGCACCCTCCCGATCCCTGCATCGATCACCAGCCCGGCCGCATTGCAAAACGGCCTCGGCGCGCTTTCCGGCCTCACCGTTTTCGGGACGATTGCCGACTCGGTCGACGTCTACGCCCGGTTCCTGGAATCCACGAACCGCTTCCAGACGCTCTCCCGCCCGGTGATTTATACCACCAACAACCGGAAGGCCACGATCCTCTCCGGGCAGCGCGTTCCCGTGCCCACCTCGACCCTCACCTCGGCGACGGGGGGAGGGGCCAGCGGCAACGGGACGGCGATCACATCCAACATCCAATACCAGGACGTCGTCCTCAAGCTCGAGGTGATCCCCCTGATCAACTCGGACCGCGAGGTTAACCTTGTCATTGCGCAGACAAACGACACGATCTCAGGCACCCAGGACATCTCAGGAAACCAGGTTCCGGTGATCGCCACGCAGGAGATCACCACCAGCGTGCGGGTTCCCAACGGCTCGACGATCGTCCTCGGCGGGCTCATCACGCAGGACAAAACCAAGGGCCAGGCAGGCCTCCCCTACATCTCGCGGATCCCCGTCCTGGGCTCCCTGCTCGGCGGAAGAACGAATAACAAGGTGGAAAAGAAGGAGCTCATCGTGATGATCCAGCCGGTCGTCGTCGATTCCAACAACGAGATGATGAAGGCGAGCGCCTACGAGGGCGAACGTTCGCCGCTCGGGCAGGATGCCCAGCAGATGGCGGCCCCCCTCGCCGAGCAAGCCCATGAGCCGCCCCCGTGGAAACCCAAGCCGACCCCCACGCCGAAGAACAAAAAGAAATAGGGCATGGTCAATCTCATCGAGGACCTCACCGGGATTGCGAAGAGCACCGGCTGCAGCGAGCCAGAAAAATGCCGGGAGACCCTGCGGCGCGCGGCATTCGCCCAGCGCTCGCTCGTCGCCGCGCTCCTGGATGCCGAGCTCGTGCGCGAGCAGGATTTCCTCAGGGAGCTGGCCGGATCGCTCGACATCCCCTGGCGCGAGGAGAATGAGATTCAAACCATAGAAAATGTGCGCGAGAGGTTTCCCGCGCGCCTCGCGCTCGGGCAGACGGTGCTCCCCGAGTCGGCGGTCGAGGGCGGGGAGCTTCGCCTGCTGACGTTCGATCCTTTCGACCACTCGGGCTGGCAGGCGGTCGCCCAGCACTGGCCGGGCCCGGTGCGCCTCGCGCTCACCACGCGCCGCCGCCTGCTCGAGACGCTGAAGACGACCTACGGCGTCGGGGCGGACACGTTCGAGGAGCTCATCGAGGGGCGCGAGGGAGATGTCGGGGGAATCCAGGAGGAGGTGAACGTCGTGGACGAGGAGGACAGCGAGGCCTCGGTCATGAAGTTCGTGAACCAGATCCTCCGCGAGGGGCTTTCCCAGGGGGCGACGGACATCCACTTCGAACCGCTCGGCCGGGACCTCCGGATCCGCTACCGGATTGACGGCGTGCTCCACGAAACCCCCGTCCCTCCGCGCATCAAAGTTCTTCAGGACTCCGTCATCTCGCGCCTCAAAATCATGGCCGGGCTCGACATCGCCGAGCGGCGGCTCCCGCAGGACGGCCGGATCTCGCTCGAGCATGGCGGGCAGCCGATCGACGTCCGGGTGGCCACGATCCCGTGCGTCTATGGAGAAAATGTGAGCCTCCGGCTCCTCGGGCAGGAGCACTTTGATTTCGCGCGCCTCGGGCTCGACCCGGTCGCGGAAAAACGCATCCGCAGCCTCATCTCGATCCCGAACGGCATCATCCTCGTCACCGGCCCGACCGGCTGCGGGAAAAGCACGTCGCTCTACACGTTCCTCAGCAGCCTGAACGTGAAGGAGCGCCGGATCGTCACGATCGAGGATCCTGTCGAGCACAAGCTCAACGGGGTCATCCAGATCGCCGTGAAGCCGGAGATCGACCTCACGTTCGCAAATGCCCTGCGCAGCATCCTGCGCGGCGACCCGAACGTCATCATGGTCGGCGAAATGCGCGACCACGAGACCGCCGAGATCGCGATCCGGGCGGCGCTCACCGGGCACCTCGTCTTCAGCACGCTCCATACGAACGACGCCGTCGGCGGGATCACCCGCCTGCTGGACATGAACATCGAGCCCTTCCTCGTCGGCTCGTCGGTCCGCGCGTTCATCGCCCAGCGCCTCGTCCGCCGCCTCTGCAAGCACTGCTCCCAGCCAGCAAACCGCAAGCCGGAGGAGGTTGCCGAATTCGGATTTCCCATCGAATGGGCCGACAGGGTCCGGCGCCCGGTCGGATGCGAAAAATGCCGCCAGAGCGGGTATTCGGGCCGCACCGCCCTCTTCGAGATCGTCCTCATGACCTCGCGCCTCCAGGAGCTCATCCAGCGCCGGGGGAGCGGGCCAGAGCTCCGCGAGCTCGCCATGCGCGAGGGGATGATCCCCCTCCGCAAGGACGGCTTCCTCAAGGTCGCCGACGGCGTCACCTCGCTCGAGGAGGTCCTCCGCGTCACCACCAGCGAGCTCGAGGCGCTGGATGAGTGAGAAATGGCTTTTTCTTGACATGCCTGCATAACATTGATTCAATGCAGGCATGAGAAAGAGTCACAAGTCCCAATATACGGTCCGGGACATCCCCGAGGCGCTCGATCTTCGCGTGCGGGAGGCGGCCGCGCTCGAAGACACCAGCCTGAATCAAGTCGTGGTGAGGGCGCTGGAGCGCGGGCTCGGCCTCGCGGAGGAGCCGGTCCGATACCGTTCGCTGCGCCACCTGATCCGCCCCGCCGACAAGCTGGACCATAAGGGCTGGGCTGAAGCTCTCGGCGACATGGACAAGATCCATCTGGAGGATTGGAAATGAGGCTGCTCATCGATTCGAACCGCTTCATCGACTTCTGCGCGGGTGACGAGGGTGCGGTGGACACGTTTGAGCGGGCGGCGCTCCTGGTCGTCCCCTTTGTGGTTCTCGCGGAAATCCGCGTCGGCGCACAGCTGGCGAGGCGCGGGGAAAACCAGGTTCGTGTTCTGAACGAGCTTCTCAACCAGCCGGGGGTCCGAACGGTCCAGAGCACCGACGGCACCGCGCACCATTACGCGGCGATCTTTTCCCAGCTCCGCCGCAAGGGAACCCGGATCCCGACGAATGACATCTGGATCGCCGCCCTCGCCATCGAGCACAACCTCGTCCTCTACACCCGCGACGCCCACTTCGATCATATCCCAACAGTTGCTCGCATCGGGGGGTGATGCTGACCAATGCCGAAACTCAAATTGTTTATTCAAATGGGACGACAGATTTCTTTCAGACAAGATGCATGAGGTTCTCCAAACTGACCTTTTCCCGAGGTTGAGACCAAGCCTTGACTCCGTGTCTAGTTTTTCAAATGGGGCGGCAGAGGAGAGAGGTGCCATCCATACACGCCCTGAGGTGGCCGAATTTGTGCTGGATGCTGTGGGGTGGTTGCAATCGAAGCCTCTGGCGTCGCTCTGCCTATTGGAACCTTCGGTCGGTGAGGGCGATTTTCTTTTGCCTGCCGTAGAGCGTTTGATTTGCTGCTTCATTCCTGACGACCCCGCTATCGAGGATTGCATCCGGGCCGTAGAGATCAACGAAGCGGCACTCAAGATCTGTCGGAACCGCATCGAAGCAGTGCTCCTCAAAAATGGCTGGAGCCGGAACGCGGCAGAAAACGTTCTGGGAAAGTGGCTGCTCCATGACGACTTCCTGACCATCCCGATGGACAGAACATTTTCGCATATTGTCGGAAACCCTCCATACATTCGCTTGGAAAACCTCCCGAAAGCATTGCTCAAAGACTACCGTTCGCGCTGGCGTTCGCTTTTTGATCGTGCGGACATCTATGTTGCTTTCATTGAAAAATCCCTGGAACTTTTGAGCGCTGGTGGACGCCTTGGTTTTATTTGTGCCGACCGGTGGATGAAGAACCGCTATGGCAGGCCGCTGCGCAATATCGTGGCGAGCCGATTTCATCTGGAATCCTACGTGGATTTCACCGGCTGCCCTGCATTTTTTAATGATGTGGATGCCTACCCGGCGGTGACCGTGATACGAAAGGGAAAAGGAGACAAGACCTGCGTGGCGTTTCGTCCGAAGATATCCAAAGAAACGCTCGTCCCACTGGCCCGAGCGCTTGCGAATAGTGAGGATCACGCACAAGTAAGTATTCTATCCGGGATTTGTCGTAGCGATCAGCCGTGGTCGTTCGATGAAAACGGAGATATGGAGACGGTCCGAAAACTGGAGGTCCGTTTCCCTGTTCTGGAAGCATCAGGGTGCAAAGTCGGGATCGGGGTTGCGACCGGTGCGGATGCCATATTTATCGGCTCTGCCGACCAGCTTGATGTCGAATCCGAACGCAAGATTCCGCTAGTGACCACGAGGGATATCCGCAATGGCCTTGTGGATTGGGGAGGGCTATACGTCCTGAACCCATTCGAAGAGGAGGGGCAACTTGTTGACCCCGCCATGTATCCCAAGTTCCAAGCCTATATTGAGAAACATCGCGAGCTCATCGAAAAACGAAACGTGGCAGGGCGCAATCCCAAAGGGTGGTTTCGAACGATCGATCGCATCCACGCCTCGCTGACCTGCACCCCCAAGCTTCTCATCCCAGACATCAAGGGCACGGCCCACGTTGTCTTGGAGGAAGGGCGCTACTACCCGCATCACAACCTCTATTTCGTGATATCGGAATCCTGGGATTTGAGGGTTCTTCAGATGATTTTGAGCTGCCGCGTTGCCCATGCCTTCATTGCCGCTTACAGCCCTCGCATGCGGGGCAACTTCCTTCGGTTCCAAGCTCAGTATTTGCGACGAATCCGGATCCCTCATTTCAGTGAAATTGACAAGGCCCTCAAAAAGGAGTTGCTGGGCGCATCCCGTTCGTCGTCTCAATCCGAAAAAGACGCGATGATTCAAAAGCTCTACGAATTGAGTGACTTCGAGTGGAAGAGGCTCGACCCTCAAACTCTGACCGCATAAAAAACCATGTCCACCACATTGATCAATTACGAGGAGCGGCTTCGCCAAGCGGTTCGGTTTTTTTGGCGCGGCAGAACTGATGCGGCAAAGAAGCAGGAGGCGACAGGAAAAATGGATCAAGGAAACCGAGGTACCGTCACCGGAGGGAAGAACTTGGATGCCTTTCGGGACATGATTGTTGATGTCGTTCATCGCTACGGTCCAGAGGGGTGCGAGGTGCATCGCGGGAAAACCATGGTCGTTCTTCCCGGGTTTTTTCGGCCCACAAAACAGTGGGATCTGCTGATCGTGCACGACGGCCGCCTCCTGGCTGCATTTGAATTAAAATCCCTCTGCAGACCCTCGTTTGGGAACAATGCAAACAACCGGTGCGAGGAAGTGATCGGAAGTGGATACGACTTTCGGAAGGCTCAAAGCGAGGGCTTGTTCGGGCCAGGAGCCTCGCCATTCCTTGGCTACCTCATTCTTGTGGAGGATGGCCCAGGTTCCCAGAACCCTGTCAGTGCGAAGTCGCCCCATTTTCCAACCGACAAAATCTTTCATTCATCTTCCTACCAGCATCGGATGAAAATTCTTTGCGAGCGGATGGTTGAGCAACAACTGTATTCCTGCGCCTCCGTCCTCGTAGCTCCCAATTCTCGAAAAACTGGGGATTCTTCACACCTTTCCAAACAAACAGCTTTCCGGTTTCTCCTCTCCAGACTTGCCGGGCACCTTGCCAGCGAGTCCGATCTGCTCGGCGAAGATGTCTCCAGAACACGGATCAAAGACGAGCTTGCAGTTTACGAAAGCACGTCTCTGATCTCTGGAGATTGGTTTCCCTCCATCGAAAATGCCTGACTTTTCCTACAAGGCGACCGGGCCGGATGGCGGGGTATCGAGCGGGGTGATTTCCGCGACGACCCGGGCGATGGCGTATCGGATCCTGCGCGGCCAGGGGCTGCAGCCGGTGAGCGTCGTCGAGAGCGGAGCTCCGACAAAAAAAGCGGCAGCGGGGGAAATCGGGCATTCCCGCCTATCTTCCGCCCAGCTTCTCTATTTCACCGAGGAGCTCGCGGAGCTTCTAGAGGCGGGCCTGCAGCTCGAAGGCGCGCTGAAGGTGATCGAGCAGAGGCAGGAGAAGTCGGATGTCCGGCTGGTGGCGGCGAAGCTCCGCCAGCGGGTCCGCGATGGGGTGAGCTTTTCCCAGTCCCTGCGCGAGTGCGGGCGGACGTTTGACGCCCTGTATTGCAACCTCGTGGCCGCCGGCGAGGCCGGCGGCGCGCTGCCGCAAATCCTCAAGCGCCAGTGCGCGTATCTCGAGCTCATCGAGGATCTCCGCAAGCGGGTTGTCAGCTCGCTCCTCTACCCGAGCATCGTCTTCGCCTCGGCGATCGTCCTCATGTTTATCTTCCTCACGTTCCTCGTTCCGCAGCTTTCCGCGCTGCTCGGGAAAACCGGGCAGAAGCTGCCGCTGATCACGCAGATCCTGATTGCCTCGAGCGGGTTTTGCGGCAGGTGGTGGTGGGCGATTTTGGCCGGCATCGGAGCTTCGGCCCTCCTGGTGCGAGCGGCCGTCGGCACTCCGTCCGGCAAAGCCTGGTGGCACCGGGCGATGCTCGACATCCCGGTCGTCGGCCCGGTCCTCCGCGCGAAGTTTTATGCGGAGATGCTGCAGACGCTCTCCACGCTGGTCTCGAACGGCGTCAACCTTCTCCAGGGGATCCACCTCATGCTTGCCGCCACGGCGAACGTCTACCTCCAGGGCCTCCTTACCAAGGTCGCCGCCATGGTCGGCGAGGGGACCAGCCTGGCCACCGCCCTGCGAAAGGCCGGGTTTTTTCCTCCCGTGCTCATGGACATCCTCGGCGTCGGCGAGCAGACCGGAGACATCGCGGGCGCGCTCGAGCGGGCAGCCAGGCGCTACGACCGCGAGCTGACTTCCCGGATCGGCCACCTCACCACGCTGATCCAGCCCGCAATCATCCTCCTCGTCGCGATCTTCGTCGGGGTCGTCGCCTACTCGATGATCGCCGGGATCCTCACCAGCGTGAGCTCGCTGCGCGCGCGCTGAACGCCTCCAGATGTCGTCGGGGCAAGAAAGCTCCCGATGGCGCGTTGAGGAATTGGCTTTATTTCCGCAGGCGGCTCTGCTCGAATGAGGCGTGTCCTTTTTGAAAACGAGCGCTTCCGTTATTTTGGCCGGGCTGCTTGTGTCCGCCCCTGCCCGTGCGCAGGTGCAGGACGCCTCGCTCGCAACGGGAAGAAATTTCTCTTCGTTTGTGCTCACGTTGAAGCCGGCGGTGCAGATGAGCCCGCTGCCTGGTTGGATGCCCCTGCCCGCCAGCATTCAGCCGGAGCTCGCGACCGTCGAGATCCCGATCCCCTCGCTTTGGGCAGCGCCCGCAGTCGAGCATTATGTCCTCACTGTGGTTTTTGACGACCGCGGAGACGGAGGCCCTGCGGTCGAGTGGCGTTCGCCCGACGGCTCGACGGCTGCCGTGGCGACAGGCCTGGGCGAAACCCAGCACCCGCTGGGCCTCAACTCGCGCACCCTGCTCCTGCCCCAAGCCCTCACCCGCGATGGCGGGGTCGCTTTGATTTCCTATTATGGAAAATTCGACGGGCTGGTGAGCGTGGCAGTGCGCCCGGCATATGAGGGCCTGCTCGCCGTGCTCGGAGCGCAGAGCGACCCGGCGCTGGTGGACGAGGCGTTGCGGGTTTTTGTCCGTGCGGAGGTGGACGGTTCGCGAGGCGGGCCCGTGACCGGGGACGTGCGGACTGGATCGGTCGTCGAGGCCGAGCTCTCCGCCGGCGTCGAGCCCCTCGAAGGCGAGCTGGAGTTTCTCGCGCCGATCGAGGGGGCTGTCGAAGGGGCCATGCTGCATCTGGACGCCCTGGGCCTTGATCCGGAAGCGCGCATTGACGTGCGCGTGAATTCCGTGCGGGTGGGATCGCTGGGGTTCCAGCCGTTCCGCCTCGACGACCCGTCGCTGGTGCAGGATCCGATGGGACGGCTCGTTCTGGCCGGCTGGCGAAACGGCTCGCTTTTTATTCCCCCACGGCTGCTCTTGCCGGGCGAGAACTCCATCGCTGTCAGCCTAGTGCGATCCGACATGGGATCTGAACGCTCGGTCTTTCTGAAAAATGCGGTTTTCCACGTCAGATTTTCCGCGCCGCCCGCTGCCAGCACAAGCACCAGCGACAGCACCAGCGACAGCACCAGCGACAGCACCAGCGACAGCACCAGCGACAGCGCCAACACAAGCGCCAGCGCCAGTTCGGAGCCGGACATCATCCTCCCCGACCCGTTTCTGCCCGATTCCTCCGATCCTGCGCTCCCGGAAGTTGTCACCACCTTGCCGCGTTAGTCGCTGTAAATTAGCAGAGGGTTGGTTCAGGAGGCGCAGATCCTTGCTCCCTTCGCTTGTCCAGCCATAGCCTCGGCCCGCAGATTTTTTCGCTTCACGGTTGCCCAGCGCCTCATCCTGTGCTCAAATGCCCGACTGCCCATGAATGTCGTTTGTGATCCGCAACCCAACTGTGTCGTCAACCTCCAGATCGAGCTCCCCGCCGATCTGGTCACCCGCGAATGGCTATCCGTCGCGAAAAATTTCCAGCTCCATGCCCGAATCCCGGGGTACCGTCCGGGGAAGGCACCCCAGGCGCTGATCGATTCCCGCTACGCCAAGGAGATCCGCGAGGAGCTCGAAAAAAAGCTCCTCAACGAGAGCGTCAACGAGGCGATCAAGCAGAAGAACCTCCGCGCGCTGACCGTCGCGAAGGTCGAGGACATCACGATCGGCGACGACAAGACGATGCGTTTCCGGGCGAGCGTTGTGATCGCCCCGGAGTTCGAGCTTCCAGATTATTCTTCGATCACCGTCGCTGCCGCGAAGCGCCCGGTATCTGACGAGGACATCCAGAAATGGATCGACCAGCTCCGCGATCCGCACGCCACGTTCGAGGCGGTTGAGGGCAGGGCGCTCGCGATGGGCGACTTCGCCGTTCTCACCTATGAGGGAAAAATCGGCGACCAGCTCCTCTCCGATGTCATGCCGAAAGCTCCCGCCCAGCTTCAAGGGCGCCGCAACGCATGGATTTTGATGGACGAGGGCACCCTCATCCCGGGGTTTGCCAAAGCCATCGAGGGGATGGCGATCAACGACGAGCGCACGTTCGAGCTCGATGTCCCTGCGGACTTCCCACTCGCCGACCTCTGCGGATCAAAGGTTACCTACTCGGCGACCCTCCACGGGATCAACTCCAAGAACCTCCCTCCGCTCGACGATGCCCTCGCGGAAAAAATCGACCCCGGCAAGACGCTCGACGAGATCCGCACGGCGGTGCGCGAGCGCCTGGAAAGCATGGCCGAGTCGCAATTTAACAGCGCCAAGCGCAACGGCGCGATCCAGCACCTTCTCTCGCACGTCGAGTGCGAGCTTCCCGAGCAGGCGGTCAACCGCGAGGTCAGCGGAATCCTGCGCGAGATCGTGCAGGAAAACCAGGTCCGGGGAGTGAGCGATGAAGATCTCCGCGCGCATCAGGACGAGCTGGTCGGGGTCGCCCAGCAGAGCGCCCGCAACCGCGTGCGCGCAAACTTCCTCCTCCTCAGGATCGCCGAGAAGGAAAAGCTCGAAGCCACCGATGCGGACCTGCTCATGGGGATTACCGAGATGTCCCGCCGCTATGAGATCCCCGTCAAGAAGCTCATCAAGGACCTGCAGGCGCGCGAAGGGTTCGGCCCGATCCGCGACCAGATCCTCATGGGCAAGGCGCTTGATTTGATCGCCTCCCGGGTTACTGTTTCTGATCCGGCCCAGGCCGCAGCTTAATATTTTATGTTGGTTCCTATCGTTGTTGAACAGACCGGGCGCGGAGAGCGCAGCTACGACATCTACTCGCGGC
>JBAXXX010000115.1:0-11002 GCA_037127695.1 Verrucomicrobiia bacterium
AAACGTCACAAACGTGCCAAATCACTTTCCGGCGAGATCAGGACCTCTGAAATTGCGTAAACCGGCGCGAGCACGGGCGAAAACGCCGGCTTCCAGGATGCCGCAAAAACGGAAATGAGCGCGAGGATGGAGCCTCCGATCAACGTGGGGACCGCGAGGTTGGTCCCTGCAAGCGACCAGGTGAGGGTTGCCGTCGCCGCCGCGATCGCCGCCAGGAAGGTCGTCTTGTGGATCGTCCCGGAGACGGTCATCGTGTCGCTGGAAGTGGATTCGATGGATTCGATTCTTTTCTCGTTGAATATCGGGTTGTTCATATGGATGTTTTTGCCGTGCTTATTATGCCAGGCACGCTGCCCCACATTTGTCATCTTGGCAAGCCGAAGCTTGGCTGCCGAAGCGCCCCCTACAGCTGATTGGTTCTTATCTGAAGTTCCCATGCGGGGAGGTTCCCCATATTTTCGGAGCTCCTGACCTCGACTCCGTCCGGGGCTTTGATGCACGGGACGATTTTTCCGTTGGCGGAGTGCCAGGACACCTCGATCCACCCGGCGGGATGGCTGATTCTGCCCGAGGCGCGGGCGATCCGGTGGACGACCGGGTCGAAGATAAGTTCGCTCGGGTTGCCGGGGATCGCCGGACGGATGCCGAGAACGTGGCGGGCCGCGTAGATCGCCGGCGCGCCGGACCAGCTGTGGCAGCGGCTGCCGGTCGCGTTGTCCGCACCATAAAAGCATTCCGGGAGAGTATCGTCGCCGATGCCGCGGAGGAATCCGTAGTGGTCGTCGATGAGGATCTCCGCGAGGTCGGGCCGCCCGTGCGCGGCAAGCGCCGGGAGCGCGTAGTGGAAGAAATAGAGCTCGATGTGTCCGCTGCCTCCCCCCTCGCGGGTTCCCCTGGCAAAGTTCTCCCGGAGAAGCGGTTCGACATAGGCGAGGATGCGCTCGCGGGATGCGCTGGTGCCGAGGCCGAAGCGGAGCGCGAGGATATTTGCGTGGAGGGCAGAGGTGCCGGCGCCCAGAGAGGCCCGATAGCATCCCCGGGCATCGTCCCAGAGGAGGCTGGCGGCCGCGCGCTCGACCCGTTCGGCCTCATCCCGGAAGGCCGCGGCTTCAGCGCTTTTCCCGAGCGCCTCCGCCAGCGCGGCGCACGCTTGGGCGGCCCCGAAGCGGAGGATATTGATGACGGCATTCGCCTTGCCGGAGCGCTCCTCAAGGATCGCTCCCCAGTCGATGAAGAGGCGCAGGTTGTCCGCATTCCAAAGGCCCGACGGATGGTGCCCCCATGTCGGGCTCTCCCAAATCCGACGGACAGCTGGCCAGACTTCCTCCGCGAGCGTCGTGTCCCCGGTGTTGGCCCAGAGATCATGGATCGCGAGCAGCCAGACCAGCGTGAAATCCTCGTGCGGCGATCGCAGCCATGAAGGGGCGCAGCAGGGGAGCTGGCCGTTAGGAAGCTGGGCCTGAGCAAAGAGACGCAGCGTGCGCCGGGCGGTGCGGCCGTCCGGGTCGAGCAGGAGGTTCAGGAGGATATTCACCGAGCAATCGCCAATGTAGCTGCCGCGCTCGCGCCAGGGGCAGTCGGAATAGGCTTCGTCGGCGGAAACGATCAGCGTGCGCATCGCGACCGGCCAGGCCCATCCGAGGTTCGGGTTGTCACAGGAAAAACGGGTCTTGTCCTGCCCGAGAGCCTGCCGCGAACGGACAAAGACATCGTGGAGGGCAAGCGGCACCACGCCCGCCGGCGAGCGCAGGGTAGCTTGGAGGAGCTTGCCGCCTCGAGGGTGGAACAGCTCGATGGTTTGCCGTCCTCCGCGCAGGATAAACCGGTCGGCGGCATCGGTGAACGGGCTGGATGCGTAGAGCCTCACTCCGCCGGTGGCTGCCTGCCAGTCATCGAATGCCACATCCAGCGTCGCTCCCTCGGGACCCTCGACATCCAGCACGGCGTGGCCAAGGAATTCCCCTTGAAAGGAAAAACACCACGTCGCCTCGCAATCCTCGATTCGGGAGACCTCCGGCAGGCGCTCGGGCGCGATGTCCCGCACGGCACCCTCCGCGGGGATGTCCCACCCCACCATGCGCGCAGGGGTCAATCGCGCGGGATTTCCATCATGCAATATCCAGTCGTCCGGCGCGCAAGAATCCCCGTCTGCGGGCAGGCGCAGGTCTTCGCGCCGGCTGTTGGGCGAGATGGCAAACGCTTCCGCGCACGCCGCATCCCGGCGGCCATGAAGGGAAAGGCCTTCGGGGATGCCGAGGCAGTATGCCCAGAACTCCGAGAGAACCTCCACCTCTCCGGTCAGCAGGTTCCAGCCCTCGCGCAAATCCAGCTGGCAGCGGGCGTGGTTCCCCCAAGGGGTGCTCGTATCAACGGCGACAGGGAGGCCATTGCAGCGGAGCTCGCTCCAGAAGCAGCTGCACGTGACGGCTTGCGCCTTCGGGGAGCGGATCCATGTCGCAAACGCAGTCCATGGTTTCGCGCTGAGCCGTCGGGCGGCATCCGGGTTGTGCGACATAAAGCCGAGCCGCCGCTCGCTTGTGGCCAAGCGTCCCGCCAGCTCGATGCGCTTCGGCCTGTGGATGAAGAATGGAATCGGCATGCCGGAATACGGCAGCAAATCCCCCCAAGGCGCGGCGTCCCCATCCAGCACAGCAATCCTGGCTGGAGCTCCGGCTTCCGAGAACCTCGTGTCGCAGATTTCCACCGGGCTCTGCGCGAAGCTGAAGAGCGGCGCATCCCACCGCCATGCGTGCAGCCGAAAGGCCTCCCATCCGCCGGGCGTCGCCAAATCCACAGATCCGCCCCCGCCCCAGGCGATGAACCCGGGCTTCCCGTCCGGCATGCTCTGAAAGGACGATGCCCCAAAAAAATTGACCTCGACGCTGACGCTGTTTTTTCCCGGGCGCAGAAATTCTGCAAGATGGTGCGTGTCGAACTCGGGGAACTGGGTGACGAACCGCCCCGGGCCGGCCGCCACAAAACGGCCGTTCACGCGGAGCCGGTAGCGGGTGTCGGCAAAGAGGTGCATCGGAAACTCCGCCGGCACCTCCAGAAGATCAAAGTTCCGTTCGAACCGGACAAACTGGTTGCGGGGCTCCGCGCTATCTTCAACCCAGAGAAATCGGGCGCTCATGGCCGTGTGAGTAGCCCGGTGATGAAATCCGCGTGGAGGATGGCGACGTGTGTGAGCATGGGAACACAGGCAAGCTACCCCGCTCAGGTAGGCTGTCATCCCTCGGAAACTTCAAACCGTTTAATCTTGGGCGCTGGCTCCGCAGGGGGCCGGACGCTCGCCGCAACGAGCAAGGCAGACGCCTGGCGTGAGCGCCGACATTTGCTATTGTGTTTGGCGGCTAATCTGATTCTAACTGTCGGTTCCAAACATGGATATATCACTCATCACAAGCCAATCCCTTCGCAGCCTGCTCAGCCTGACGGAGAAGAAGGACGAACTCATCAAGGGCCTGGAAGAAATCCATGCCGAAATCGCCAGAACCCTTAAAGGCGGAGCGGTCTCGTTCATCGAGGTCGTCACCGCCACGAAGCCTGCACCCGTCGCGCCAGCCAAGGCAGCCCGCACGGCTCCAAAGGCCAAGGCGAGACGCTCCGGCGGACTCAAGGCCAGGATTCTTGCCCTCCTCGATGTGGCCGGTTCCGGAGGTCTCCGTGTGAAGGAAATCGCCGAGAAGCTGGGAGTTAGGCCGACGAATATCTCCGTCTGGTTCAGCACGACCGGAAAAAAAATCACCTCGAAAATCGAGTCGGGGCGCTACGCCGCAAAGGGAGCTTCCGCATCCCGATCGCCAGCCGCTGCCAAGCTGGCTCGTCATGCCGCACCCGAAAAAACAGTCAAAGCCTCAAAGAAAAGCAAGATGAGCGCGGCGGGCCGCGCCCGCATCTCAGCAGCTACGAAAGCCCGCTGGGCCGCCCAGCGCGCAAGCCATGTCACAGCCAGGGCTGACGTTGCACCAAAGGCACCCAAGCCAGCCAAGGCGAAAAAGAAGAGCGGCCTCAGCCCCGAAGGGCGCGCGAAGCTCGCAGCTGCTGCAACCGCCCGCTGGGCGGCCGTCCGTGCTGCCAAAGCAGCCAAACCAACCGCCTCAGCCAAGCCAGCCAAAGCTCTCAAAAAATCCAAAGTCTGATTCTTATGCCAACCGCAAAAAAGCCAACAGCCAAGCCCGCCTCGAAACCTGCACGCAAGCCGAACCCGGCGCTGATGAAACCCATCCAGCCGGACGCCGAGCTCGCCGTCATCGTCGGATCAAAGCCGCTGCCCCGCAGCGAAATGACCAAGAAGCTTTGGGACTATATCAAGAAGAACAACCTTCAGGATCCTAAGAAAAGGACGATGATCAATGCCGACCCCGCCCTCAAAGTCGTCTTCGGCGGCAAGAAGCAAGTCAGCATGTTCGAGATGACCAAGCTCGTCTCGGCGCACGTCAAGTAAGCATTCCCGCCAATCCCCGGCGGGCGTGCAGGACAAATCTTTATAGGCGGGCCGCGTTCGCCGAGGCTGCATGGGCAGCCCGGCGGAGCGCTTCAGCTTCCTTCGCGGGTAGGCCCGCCGGGGAAAAAGTGTTGCCTTCGACATTCTCGCCAAAGATCACCTCATAAAATGTGGCGCCGGCGAGGTAGCTGCCGGCCTTGTTGGCATGCTTGTCGCCTGCGGTATTGAGGGCGGGAGCGCCGGGCAGGGCGCGCACCGCCTGAAAAGCCTCCCCGACCGGGATGATCCGCAGCCCGGTCTCGTCCGCCAGCTTCTGGTAAGCCGCTTTGAGCCCGACATACATGGTCTTCTGATCGAGATCCTGCTGCTGAAACTTCGAAAAATAGTCGTCTGGATACGCCCATGTCTGGTAGATGAGGATTTCTGCGTGCGGCGCATATTTGCGGATGTAGGCGATCAAAGTGTTTGCGTAGGGCTGGAAGGTTTCCGCCTTGAAGCTCAGGGCGCTCGATTGCTGGATGGTGACAAAATCCCAGTCCTGGCATTCCAATGCCTCGCGCAGGCTGAAATCTTTTACCTCGCCCGTGCGCGGGTCGGCGTGGCTTTTGTAAGCATGGCCCTTCGGGTCATTCGGGTCAGCCTCGAACGCCTGGAGATAGCTCGCGTGTTGCTGCAGGGAGTGCCCGCCGAGGTTGGCAGGAAAAACCACCAGCTCTTTGCCTCCTGCCTTGGCGAGGTCGGGCAGAAACTTCAGCGCGTTTCCGGCGAAGCTGTTGCCGATGGTGAGCAGTTTTACGGAGGCGTGCGGCGGAGGTCGGACCGAGCTGGATTCGCTATCCGCTCCCGGCAGGAGTGCGGGCGCAAGGAAAAAAAGGAACGCCAGGCGCAGCATCGCTCGAGAGGCCAGAGCTGAAATGTTCACTCCTATTGGCATTGTCATATGAGGCCGGATGTTAGAATGGAGCCACGGGCGGCATATCCCCTGCAGATGCGGCGCAGGAGCGATGAGTTCTTCCCTGGCGTTTCACAGAAGGCATTTTGCGGCACAGAAACATCGGATCAAGGATATTCGCTTGCTCCAAGTGTTTTGCCCGGGCTCGCCATCGCGCACGCCCGGCAGATCCTAAGTCTGCGGGTAAGAACCCTGAACGCAGGGAGGGCGGCGCGACAAGCGGCAGTTCAAGATGACATGTAGCCGACAGGAGGCAGCCCACTCTCGGGCTGCTCAGCAAGGCGGCCGGGGGCGACCGCCAGCCATTCGCTGCGCTGACGCGCGGGCCTGGCAGATCGCCCGGCATTGACAATGTTTCTTCCATCACGTTGATTTCGATTCTGATGAAACTTCGTTGGCTCGCAGGGATTTTGGCAGCGCTCATGTTTTGCCATCCGGCCTGTGCCGAGGAGAAGCCGCCCCTCAGGGTCGGCATTCACGAAGTTGTGCCGTATGCCACGAAGAATTCCGATGGCGAGTGGGTAGGCCTTGGAGTTGATCTTTGGAAGAATGTTGCTGCGACAACTGGCCTGCGGTTCGTGTTTGTTGAGATGCCGTTCGAGCAGATCCTGCCGGCGCTCGCCGAGGGGAAGCTCGATGTGGCGGTGGGAGAGATGGCCATCACCGCCGAACGCGAGGAGGTGGTGCGCTTCACCCAGCCCTATCTGACCTCTTCTGCAGGAGCTGCCATGCACCCGAAAGCGGCGAGAATGGATTGGGGCAAGATTGCCGGCGACTTCTTTAACCGGACGCTGGCCCTCGTGCTCCTCGGAATTTTAGCCGGGATGATTCTTGTCAGCTTGCTGATCTGGACGATTGAGCGCCACCACGACGTCGGGCACTTTCGAGGAGGCTTGGCGGGCTTCGGATCCGCTCTTTGGTTCTCCGCATCGACGGTGACCGGGGTCGGCTACGGGGACAAGATTCCGGCCACATTTTTCGGGCGGATCATCTCGTTTGGCTGGATGCTCATGGGCGTCCTGCTGCTCGCAGGGTTTACGGCAACCGTGACCTCCAGCATGTCGGCCGCAAGCTTCGCCAGCCTGAATGGGCAGCGCGCGAAGGAGCTGGGCGACATGCGGCACTTTTCCTGCGGGGTCCTGCGCGGCTCGCTGACAGAGGAGATATTTATCCGGGACGGGATCTGGTTCCGGAATTACGAGACTTTTGACGCGGCGTTCCAGGCTCTTGCAGACGGCAAAATCGAGGCGGTCGTCGGAGATAAAATCTGCCTCCGCTACCTCGTGAAGCAGTGGGCGCAGCGAACCCCGCCGGTTCACTTGACCATCTCGTCGGTGACTAACGAGAACGTTTTTATCGGGATCCCGACCAGGCCCGGACTCCCGGAATACCATGCGATCAACCTCGCGGCGCTGCAGGCAATTTCGACGATGTCGTGGCAGGCAACGCTCAGGCGCTGGCTGGGCGAGCGTGCTAACTGACCCCGCGCAAGGGGCTGGCATGGATGAAAGAAGGCGTGACGATCGGCTGGCCTGCGGATAGATTCCTCACATGAAATACCCGAGGTCACCGCAGGAAAAATCCGGAGGGATTGTCTATTTTGGGCGGATGGTTGAGAAGATCCGCCTCATGGCCGCCGGGGAGCTGCATCCCGATCTTCATGCGAATCTCGGCAAGGGATTCGATGAGAGGTGCGCAACCTTCCTCGGGGTGAAATACGAGGTGCTGGAGAGGAAGGTTCGCGAAGGTCTGGATGACCAGCGGGCGCTCGAGTGGTGCTTCGAAAACGGGATCCGCCCGACTGCCGAGCAAATCGAAATCTGGAACGATTTCATGCGGAAGCGCGGCTGGAATGACGGGGTTTCTGAAACCCTTGCGAAAAGGAAAAAGGAGAGCGGCCTCGAGTCCCGCGACGACATTCAAACGATGTTCCAATACATCGACGCCGACGAGGGAAGAGGCTGAGGATCCGGGATGCCCGGCATCCCCGGTCAGATGAGGGCCAGCTTCCGGAAGAGGCCGGCAAGGTGGGGCACGCTCAGCCCTGCAGCCTCGGCCCGGCGGAGCGGCTCGCCCCAGATGGATTCGATCTCAATCGGGTTCCCGGCGCGGGCGTCCACGAGCGTGGAGGGAAGATAGGGGCCCATCGGCCGCGTCCGCTCGATTTGGAATTTCGCATATTCCTGTGGGATGTCGTGCCCGTCGGATGCTGCGATCGCGCGGACCTCATCCATGAGCGCCCGGCAGGTGGCCAGGAGGGCTGGATCCGCGAGCACCCGGTCGGTCCCAACATTTTCTGCCGTGCAGAGGCCGTTGAAAGGGATGTTCCAGACGAGCTTCCTCCAGCGCTCGCCGACGAGGTCGTTCACCGGGCGGGCTTCGATTCCGACGGAATGGAAGCCGTCCGCAAGCGCGCGCGTGCGGCCGAGCGGCGGACGCCCGAACTCGCCAAGCGAAAGCGTGCCGCGCCCCACATGGTCGACCTCGACGGGGTTCCTGCGGGTGAGGCAGACGAAGCAAAGCCCGCCCATGATGCGATCTCCGCCGAAATGCGAGGCCAGAAAATCCTCGTTGCCCAGCCCGTTTTGCAGGGTAAGGATCCATGTGGATTTCCCGAGCAGCGGCGCGATCAGGCCCGGGAGCGAGCGGTTCGATGTCGTCTTCACGGCGACGATCACCCCCTCGCAACAGCCGATGTCGCGAGGGTCGGCGGCGACGTGCGGGCGCGCGAGATGGATCCCGTGGTCGGCCGAGTGAATGCGGATCCCGGATCTCGTCGCGGCATCAAGCCCGGAGCGCATCAGGAAGTGCACCTCGTGCGGGACCCGTGCGAGGCAGGCACCATAATAGAGCCCGATGGATCCCGAGCCGACCACCGCGAGTTTCATTCCGTGCGGAGCTATTCGCCGAGGCGCTTGCCGGGCATGAGGTAGTGGACCGCGTAGTCGCGGACGGCGTCCTCGAGCGAGGTCGTCGGCCTGGTATACCCGGTGGCGCGGATCTTCGAGATGTCCGCGCACGTGTGGTATTGGTATTGGTCGCGGATGTTCTCGGGCATCTCGATGAATTCGATGTCCGGCTTCTGGCCGAGCGCGGAGAAGAGGGCGTTCGCCAGGTCCACCCATGTGCGGGCGACCCCTGAGCCGACATTGAACAGCCCCCCGGCCTCTTCTTCCTCGGCCAGATGCAGCGTCATGTCCACCGCATCCTTCACGTAAATGAAATCCCTCATCTGGCAGCCGTCGGCAAACTCGGGCTTGTAGCTCTTGAAGAGGCGGATCCTCCCGGTCGTGCGGATCTGCTCGTAGGCCTTGCAGACCAGGCTGCGCATGTCTCCTTTGTGATACTCGTTCGGCCCAAAGACGTTGAAATACTTGATCCCCACAATGTCGGGCAGGATCTCCTCCCGCCAGGCGAAGAGGTCGAACAGCTGCTTCGAGTAGCCGTAGAGGTTGAGCGGGCGGAATGCCCGGAGGTTTTCCTCCTTGTCATCCATCCCGGCCGAACCATCCCCATACGTGGCGGCGGACGACGCATAGACAAACCGTGCCCCGATGGCCATCGCCCACCGGCACAGGGACTTCGTGTAGGCGTAGTTGTTTTTAAGAACAAACTCCGCATCGGTCACGGTCGTCGAGCTGCAGGCCCCCAAGTGGAAGACAGCAGCAAATTTTCCATAATAGTCCGGGTCGCGCGCGGTTTCTTCGAGGAACCGCCCGGCCGGCACGTAATCCTCAAAGTCAAGCGGCAGGAGGTTCTTCCATTTTTCGTCCTCCCCGAGGAAGTCGGTGACGGTGATCTGCGCAATCCCCCGGCGGTTGAGCTCCTGCACGAGGGCGCTTCCGATGAACCCTCCGGCACCGGTGACAAGCACGCGCGCCTTCTCGTGGAGGAGGGTGTCGCGCGGAACAGACTTTTTGGAGCCGACCGGCCGGGATGCCTCGTCTTTCATTCAGCGGAGGGAGATCCCGAGGTCGTCAAAGGTTTCATCGAAGAGCGCCGTCTTCTGGCCGAATACGTATTTTGCCGCAGTGAGGTACTCGACCGCCTTCTTTTTGTTGCCGGCTTTTGATTCCCATGCCGCCTGCGCATAATACCAGGCTGGAGTATCGCCGGGATATTTAATGCCTTTCAGGAACTTGGCGGCACCCTCCTGGTTTCCCATCTGGAGCATGCAGAGAAAAACCTTGAACTGCAGAAGCTCGTTCCGGCGGTCCGATGCCTCCATTTTCCCGAAGTAATCGAGGGCCTCGGGATAGCGGCGCTGCAGGAAAAGGAGCACGCCAACATTGAATTTTGCCGGAAAAAAATTCGGCTGTTTCGCCAGAATCTTGTCGAAGCATGCCTGCGCGGCCGGGAAATCCTTCAGTTTTGTGTGCGCTGCCCCGAGAAGGTTCAGCACGAAAAGATCGTCCGGCTGCGCGGCGGCGGCCTTCTGAAGCTTCTCGAGTGCCTGGCGATACTTTTTGGCGTCAAAGTCCACGAGAGCGCTCTGGATCAGGGCCTTGTTTTCCCGGGAAGCCTCAGGGGCTGGCTTCTGAGCTCGAACAAACGGCGCGGCAGCCAAACAGAAAATATAAAAAGCAATTTTCAATGTTGTTGGAATATGGCGTGGCGGGCGGGCGAGGTCAACCGTGGCGTTTTTGCCGCGCGCCCCGGCCTGTTGCTGCGCGGATCAGGATGGCTTCTGATAGACCGCCTGGCTGTCGAAAAGCTTTTCTTCGGAGATGGCCACCGGGCAGGCGTTGCGGTCGAGTTCCTGAAAAAAGCAGCTTTCATACCCGGTGTGGCAAGCACCGGACGTCTGCTCGACCTCGAAAAGGAGGACGTCCTTGTCGCAATCCTCAAACCACCGGATCACCCGCTGGGTATTTCCGCTGGTCTCGCCCTTCAGCCAAAGCTTGCCGCGCGAGCGGCTCCAGTAGGTCATGAGCCCGGACTCCAGCGTGCGGGCGAGCGACTCGCGGTTCATCCAGGCAAACATCAGGACGCGGCCTGTCGGGCGCGGGGTTGCGCTGGCTTCTTGAACGATGACGGGGATCAGCCCGTCCGGAGCAAACTTAAAATGAAATTCCACAGGATTGATTCGAGTTGGATTCTCGGATTAGTTGGAAACCGGCAATGAAACAACTCAAAGATATGTTGGAAGAGAAAAAATCCGCCCGCTACCGGTATTGGGTCACCCCGCCGGAATTCCTGACTCTCCGGATCGCGGACATCGAGGCCTCGATCCCCAGAATGAATTGGAAGCCCGGCAGCCCGACCGACGGGACATTCGATCTCCCAGCCGCCGCAGTTTTCAGCAGGAACGTGCCGAGGATTTCCCTCCGCGAGCTGGCGGAAATCCTTCCAGACCATGTGCTGTCGTCGGATGGCTCGATCAAGCTGCCAGCGGCCCGCCTGACGGCGGCGTACCATCTCGTTCCGCAGCGCGAGGAACTTCCTCCAGAGCCGGAAATTGTCCCTCCTTCTCCTGAGGCTGAAGAGATCCCCTCCGACCAAGCGCCGGCGGTCCCGGACGGCTGGCAACCGCCGTCTCAAGAGCCTGCCTCCGACCAAGCGCCGGCGGTCCCGGACGGCTGGCAACCGCCGTCTCAAGAGCC
>JBAXXX010000116.1:0-10322 GCA_037127695.1 Verrucomicrobiia bacterium
TGGTTGACACCGCCCGCCACAACGATGCCAAGCGAGCCAGAGAGGTCTGTGCGGGTGTGCAGTCCGGCGAGATCGTCGTCTTCGACAAGGCCTATGTGGACTTCAACCACCTCTACGACCTCTTCGTGCGCGGCGTCTTCTGGGTCACGCGCACCAAGAGCAGCCACTGCTTCACCGTCCTCAAGCGCCGCAAGATCACCAATCCAAAGATCCTGGCCGACGAGGAAGTCGTGCTCTCGCGTCAAGCGGCCTACGATGGAAAATTCCCGGAACGCATGCGCCGGGTGCGTGCGCTTGTCGAGGTGGACGGAGTCGAGCGGGAAATGGAGTTCCTGACAGACAATATGGAGTGGAGCGCGAGCAGTGTCGCCGACCTTTATCGTTGTCGTTGGGATATCGAAGTGTTCTTCAAGCAGATCAAGCAAACCCTCAAGCTCGCAGATTTTCTCGGTCACAGTGCTAACGCTGTGCGCTGGCAGGTCTGGAGTGCCCTGCTTTGCTACCTGCTGCTGCGCTATCAGGCATTCCTTTCGGGATGGGGAAGCAGCTTCACCCGGCTTTTCACTCTGATTCGCTCTGCTCTTTGGCAGCAGCTGGACTTGATTGCGCTCTTGAAAAGCTGTGGGACAGCAGGTGGTAGCTTTCGAGCTATAGCCACCCCGGAATCCGCATATTTCCCAGCTTTCAGGCGCTAAGCTATGGGACAGCAACCCAGTCATTATGCTAATATTCCCATGAGTAAGTAGAAATTCTTAAAGCCATTTTCTCAGTTTCGAGTTCCGTCCCCCTTCATTGCTTGATCGGACAGGCGTTTTATGCTCCCGTGGGACAGCACTGTTTTCATTTGAAGGCGACGAGTCGGTAGAAATAGACAGTTTCGGGTTGCGCGGTGGCGTCGGTGAAGTTTGTTTTCGTGCCTGCCACAACTCCGACGGTTTGCCAGCTTGCTCCGTCTTCCGTGCGTTCAATGATGATTCCCGACGCGGTGCTGCGGTTCGCCCAAGTGAGCTCATTGCGCCCATTTTCAAGAGTCGTCAGTGCCAATCCGCTTGGCGGAAGGGGCGTTCCTGACCCGCCGTTTGTGGCGGTGTCGGCGGTCATCGGATCCGTCCCGTCCAAGAATTCCTGATAATTGCTCCGCCCATCGCCGTCAGGGTCCGCGTTCGGGTCGCTGTAGAGGCTCATTCCATACTCAATCCACCATCCATCGGGAATTCCGTTATTGCCCGAGGAGAACACCATGGGATCCGTGCCGTAGGTGGCTTCCATGTCATCGGGAATTCCATCCCCATCGGTGTCGAGCGGGGTCGTGATGGTGAACTCGTTTGAAGGATCGGAGGCGTATTCGCCCTGAACGGCACTCACCCGGTAGGTGTATTCCGTGCTGCCCACGATGTCCAAATCCATGAACGAGTTGATATCCGCCCCAGTCAGGGCAATTTCTCCCCAACCCCCGGATGGCCCCACTCGCTTCTCAACAGAAAATCCTGTTTCGATTTTTGTGCCGTCATTCCAGCCAACCTTGATTTTCAGAGGAATCTGGATCTTTGCATCAACTCGGCTGGGTGCTGCCAATGGTTCTGTCCCGTCTGGGGTGATGAGCACACGCAGCCTGTTGAACCATATGAGTGGAGCGGCGGGGGCATTCGGGTTGAAAATTGAGACAAGCCGTATTGTTCCATCATTCGCCAGCACAGTGCGATTCGCAGAATTGGGGGTGATCCAATGGGCGAGGTCCGGCGATTCTTCCAAGTGGTAGAGCAAATCCGTCGCGGCTACCGCCTCTGGAAAGGTGAGCGTCATCCCGTTGGGGCCGGGGACTGTCGTAGATTCATCTTGATCAGCCATGAGAGGATCCAACCCGAAAGCGTATTCAGTGAGGTTCACCCGCCCGTCCCCATCAGGATCCGCATTCGGCCCGGAAATCGCAGGGTCCGACAACTGGCCTGCGGAAAATCTGGTTGCCTGCCACGCTTCAAATGTCAAGGCACTGGCCGAGGAAAGCGAAAATGCGCCTGCCAAAAGGACAGCAATCAGAATGGAAGTTGGCGAGTAGGCCACAGGAGCCGGGCATGCTTCCTATTCGGAAAACTCATGTCAAGCCGTCAATTCGCAATTGAGCGGAAACGCGCATAAAAAACCTGACTCGGGCAATTTGCGGCAGCGAAGTGCGAACACAGGCATTCCATACCTGCATGCTCCACAGGATAACGAACTATACTTTGCTGCATATCGTTTTCGGAAATCTTTACTGTGCAGAATTCCGGAATGGAGTCGCTGGGCGGTATAGCGCGGGATATCTTCCACGAGAACGTCAGCGTTGCGCCCGCAGCCCTTTCAAGTTGCGATGAAGGTTCCACCTGGCAGGGCGCGGGCGTGACCGAGGGAGGTGAGGGTGTCGAGGAGTTCGGCGATGCGGTCGGAGTTCGCGTTTTTGAAGGAGGCGGCAATCGTTTCCGCACTGGCGGGCGCGATGAGGTCTGCCAAGGCCGAGCGAACGCTTTGCGCCTGTTCGGCGAGGGTTTTCGGCCAGGGGATTTTTGATTGCGGAACAGGGGTTGTGGATTTTGGAACCAAGGCGGCGTCCGGCGTGGCCAGGGGGGGCTGCGTGGCGGTGCTTGCCGGGTTTTGGAAGGCGGGGCGGAGGTAGCGAATTTGCCCAGCCCGCTCCTCAGCAGCTCTTTGGGCGTTGCGCGCGCAGAGGTGGGTGAGGATGGCTTCGTCGCTGGCGGTGGGCGGAAGTCCGTAGGCTTCGGCCACGGCGGCGTCGAGGTCGTCGTGGAGTTGGCGGAGGACGGTGACGAGACCCTGTTCGTGGGTGAGTTGTTCCTTGGCGTTGAGCACAGTGCCCGAGCGGAGTTTTTCGAGCACGTTGTAGCAGTCGGTCAGCGTGAGTTTCAGGTGAAGGCCTTGCTGGCGTTTGCGGTGGGCGTCGAGGACTTCAGCGAGGTCGCGGATATGCGTTTGCTGCGCTTCGGTTGCGGTGGGAAATGGGAATGTCTCGAAGCAGCGCGTCTTGTTGTAACGCGGGTCGTTGCCGACGCCAAGGCGCCCTCCGGTGGCGAGCGCCCAAACAACGTGAATGCGGCTCGAAAGGACGCCAAGCGCGTAAGCGTCATCGAATCCAAACGTAACGAGCGTGCTGTCCGGCGTCGTTACCGATGGGAGAAAGGTGACAATCCGATGCTTCGATGTTTCGACTGTTGCGATGTAACGCTGAAGACCGCGCGTGAACTCCCGGAAGGCTTGTCTCGGATGGCCAATCACCCACCACAACTTGGCGAACTGGGCATTGCGATTCTGCTCACGTTCGGGCTTGGCTTTGAGAAAGAGGTGTTGGTAAGCGGCGGGGAAGCGCGACATCACGTCTTGGAGCGGCACGCCGAAAAAATCGACGATGTAGATGCCGCGCGATTCGTGCAGCAGGTCGCGACCATTGAGATAAGGGCGAATATGTTTTTCGATTCCCGGCACTGTCTCCAGTCCCAATCGAAGAGCGCACTCCCGATTCACTTGGAACGCCGCTCCGATCGTCTTCATGCCGACCGCACACAAACTCGCGTTGGCGGAGAGTTCCACGGCGAGGTTGAGGTCAGCACCGGTTCGGAGAGATGCTGTTATCTTACCTTGCGCCTTATCAAGTTCGACTAGAACGCCCTCTCCGTCGCCAGACTGTTCGGAGATAACCTGCTGCAAAACACCGTCTTTCATGCCCTTGTCAGCAACGGTCATCGAGATTCTGACGGCAGCGCCATCCGCTGAGTCGACCCAAGGATGATTGGGAATTGCGTAAACGATTGAGATCGGATTCTCGCCTTCCAAATGAGGCTCCACTGCACGCTTTACGTAAGTCTGACCAAAACTGTTCGTGGTGATAAATCCGAAGCGCCTCACTTTTCCCTTCGCTAAGAGACAGGCTGCGTGGTGCCACCAGCGCATGACGAAATCGGTGCTTTGCGGAACTGCGGACCACGCTTCCTGAATCGCGTCCACGTAGGCGTCACCGAGACACTCCCGCATTCGCTTTGAACCGATGAACGGCGGGTTGCCGACGATGAAATCCGCCTGCGGCCATTCGGCGGGGCGCGGGTTTATGTAGCTCCGGAGCGGGACGCGCGCGGCTTCATCGGGCACGTCCTCGCCGGTGACGGGATGCTTTTTCATCGTGCGCCCGTCCCAGCGGGTGACCGGTTCGCCCTGCTCATCGAGCACGGGCTCGGTGCGGTCGTATGCGAGCACGGCATCCCGGCACTCGATGTTGTGGAAGCTTTTGATGATCGGCTCGGGCGGGTCGACGTGGCCGCGTGTGCGGAAGTGCCACTGGAGGTAGCCGATCCACAGGACCAGCTCGGCGATGGCGGCAGCACGCGGGTTCACCTCCAGGCCGAGGAGCTGGTGAGGATCTACGGTGAAGCCTGTCATTTCCAGCGCGGCCTGCTCATGGCCGAGCCGGTCGAGGGCGTTGAAGACTTCGCCTTCGAGGCGCTTGAGATGTTCAAGCGTGACGTAGAGAAAATTGCCGGAACCGCACGCGGGGTCGAGGACACGCACTTCGCAGAGGCGGCGGTGGAAGCGCTGCACTTCGGCGACTGCGTCATTCGTTTTTCCCTGGCGGTCGAGGGTGACGGCGGCGGCCTTGGCTGCATCCCACTCGGCGCGCAGCGGTTCGACGACTGTGGGCATGACGAGTCGCTCGACGTATGCGCGCGGGGTGTAGTGCGCTCCGAGCTTGTGGCGTTCGATGGGATTGAGCGCCCGCTCCAGAAGCGTGCCGAAGATGGCGGGCTCGACATCGCGCCAGTCGGCGCGCGACGCCTCGATGAGCAACTCGAACTGGTCGTCAGTAAGCGGGAGCGCGGTGGCGTGCTCGAAGAGTCCACCGTTGAAGTGGCGCACTTTTTCGCGAAGCACCGTAGAGAAACCGCCGGTCTTCATGCGGCCCCATAGCTCCTCGATCATGGGGACAAACTGGTCGGTGTGGCCGTGAAGGCTCTTGAGCAGCTTCACGAAGCTGTCCTTGGGCAGCAGCTCGACGTCTTCGGCGAACATGGTGAAGAGCGCACGCATGAGGAATGCAGCGACAGTTTCTGCGCTGTGGCCGGATTTTTCCAGTGAAGCTGCGAGGCGCCCGAGGCTCTGCGCGATGTCGCGGGTAACGCGGGCGCTGCGGCGCGCGGGGTCGAGCGCCTGCGGATCGGTCCAAGCGAGGCGGAGGGTCTCGCGGACATCGGCATCCCCCAGACGGGCGAGCAGGATGCGGTGGCTTTGCGGGTCGGGGAACGGGACGTAGGTGCCACCGGTGCGGGTGAACTCGGAGTAGAGCTCGATGCTGTGGCCGACATCCACGACGACGAGCAGCGGGGGGCGGCCTTCGCTGGCGGGCAGCGCACGGGCGTATTGCTCGGCCTGCCCTCTGGCCTTGAGCATGGCTTCATCCCACGCCGCGCTGCCGCGTTGGGCGGTGCCCTTCTTCGCTGCCTTGGCCTTCGCTTTGGTGGCGGCGGCGAGAGCTTCGGCGGCCTCGCGTTTCTCGACGCCCTGCTTGGCTTCGAGGACGTAGCAGCCGCGCTTGTAGAGATCGATGCGCCCGGTGCTCGTGGAGCCGTCCGGGTGATGGAATGTGACGCTGCGCTCGAAAACATAGGCGTTGTCTGCGTCGTCTGGCCGGGTCGGGGCCGGACGCGGGACGCCGAGCACATCGGAAAGTTCAGAGAGGAAGAGCTGGTAGTTTGCCCGCTCCGCAGCGCCTGAGCCAGTCCAGCGGGCGATGAAGGAGGCGGTGTCGCAGACAGATTCCATGAGAGGTTCTATAATGTCCTACCCGCCTCAAGGGTAAAGCGTTTCAATCTCCGGCTCCCTCACCCAGACCGCCGCCCTCCAGGGAGCAAAAGTCATCGACATGTTCCGCGCCGTCTTCCGATCCTCCCCCGACCACGCTGAGGATGTCATTTCCGGCTCACAGTCGGAGCCGATCCTATCGGGCTAAACTTGTACTTGACAGGGCTTTAGGTTTCTTCGTGCGGAAAGATGCCCAGCACTTTGCGGGCTTCCCGTTCGGGGATTCCAGAAGCGACCATGCGATCCATGGCTTTCCGGATGCCGATCTGCTCGCCTTTGGCGATGCCAATTTTTTCTCCAGCGGCGAGGGAGTCTGCGATGCGGGTGCGCTCGACGCGGACGACATCCCAGTAGCGCTCGTACGCGTCCAGCTCGCCTTCGGTGAAGGCCGACTCGCGCAGGTATTCCACGGCCTCGCAAATATTCTTGTCCTCCAGGATCTCCGCCGATATCTCAGCCGAGTGGTCTCGGATTTCTGTGAGATACCTCAGCCAGAGGACCCTCAGCTTTTTCTCATCGATCGTCTTGGGCCGGAAGTTTGGCAGCTCGACAAAAATGAATTCGAGCCCCTTGATCTGGCGTTCGGTATTGGCGATGTTGACGATCTGGTAGTGGTGGTAGTATTCGGTTTCGGACTCAGGGGTGAAACGGTCGTCCACGAGGTTGAGCGAATACACCGGCTGCAGGAGATTATACTGCTCCCCGGTGGCGAGCTGTTTGACATAGGCTTTCGAGGCGTTGAAGAGGACCCGGCTGTGGAAGCTTTCCGTCCAGAGCATCTGCATCTCGACGAGGAAATGGCGCCCGGAGGCATCGACGCACCGCACGTCCACCGTGCTGTTCTTTAAGATCGGGATTTGCGGGACGAGCTCGGGGGTGAGGTATTCCAAGGAGACGATCTGCTGGTCGGGGCCGAGCGGGAGGAGCGCGTTGAGGAAGCTGCGCAGCAGGTGCGGATGCTCGCCGAAGACTTTCTTGAAAGTCAGGTCGTTTTTGGGATCCAGGTAGCGCATCGGCTGTCAGGCTAGCCCGCAGGGAAGCGGGCCGCAAGGAATTGCGCGTGCCGACACGATCGCGGAGGGTTCAGGAGATGCCTCGCTCCAGCTCCGTGACCCGGCCGTGGATGGCCGGGGCCGCGTAGCAGTGGGAACCGCAGGATACGAGGCCAACGTGGCGGAAAACCTTTCGGTAAAACGCAGCGCTCCTGGGAAACATTCCTGAGGTGTCGCCTTCGAGCCTGGCCCCGGCCGGGTAGGCCTCCAGAAAAGCGACTCCCGCCAGGTGTTGGACAAGGATTTCGAGGCCGATGATCAATTCGTCATCCGGCACGTAGTAGAGGCTGTCGCTGCAGATGAGCAGGTCATAGGATCGGCTCAGCCGGGGAAGATCCCCGAATGCGCCCTGGGCGATATTGCGCCTGCGCCCGAAGCGGCGAACGGCATACGGGCTCGGATCAATCCCGGCATAGCGGATGCCCGGGCGCAGCTTTTTCAATGCGAGCCTCCACTGGCCCTCGCCGCATCCGGCATCGAGCGCGCTGCGGACTGATCGGCCGAGGTAGTATTCGGCTGCAGCGACGGCAAGGCGGGCCTTCCTCGCCACCGTTGCCGGCGTGCTCACGCGGTGTTGCGGGGAGCGATACCACTTGTCGAAATACCGCTTGCCGTAGGATTCGGCGGTCTCAGCCTTTCCCGGCGGGGGAGCCATGAGGTTGCGAACGATGGGCGACATGGCTCAATCATCCAGCACGCGCCGCCTGCGGCAATCACATTTCTGCTTCTCTTGGGGATCTTAAATGAAAGGAGAGGCTTGCTATTGCCAATGCGGCAACAAGCTTCTTTGTCACGCACGCCACGGCCCCCACGAAGCAAGAAATGATCGCGCAAAGAGAAACAAGTAAGGGCGGGCGTCAACGGCCCGTCCGGAATCGTTCTCTGCGGGCGGAGAAATATCCGCTGAGGTCCGGGCGGATCAGGATCTCGGCGTCGGAATCGCCGAGCTGGCAGGCCTCGGCCAGATGCCTGAGCAGCACGAGCGAGGCGATCGCGTCGCACTCCGCGTCGTGCCACCGGAATCCCTGCGCCGAAATCTCCGGCTTTTGTTCGAGGCCAAGCGCCCGGATGATATCTCCGAGGCCGTGCGAGGCGAGGCCGGGGTAGGCGGCGCGCGCCAGGACAAGCGTGTCCACCCATGGGCCGAAAGAATGGAACGGGAACGCCCGCAGGAACCGCTTCTCGGTTGACGCACCGTGCGCCACGATCCACCGGTTTTGCATGGCATCGTTGATCGCTGGCCAGAGATCGAGCAGCCGGGGGGCACCCTCGACCATCTTGTCGCTGATCCCATGAACTTTTTTGGCCGCCCATGTGACCGGACACTTCGGCTGGACATACGAGCTGAGCCTGCGGCAGATGCTCTGCCCGTCGAGGTGGGCGACCGCGACCTGGACCGGCTCATCCGTGCGGCCGGGCGCGGCCCCCGCGCTCTCAAAATCGATCGCCGCAAATCCCGTGTCCGCGATCTTCAAAGCCGGAGAAGGCGTTCCGTGGCTTCCCATCCCAGGCAGGCATCGGTGATCGAGACGCCGTATTTCAGGCCATCGTGGCCGCTCCCGAGCGGCTGGCTGCCCGGATGGATGTGGCTCTCGATCATCGCCCCGATCATTTCGCGGCGTCCGCCCGCGCGTTGGGCAAGGATGCTTTTCCAGACGTCCGGCTGCCTCTGCGGGTCCTTGCGGGAGTTCGCATGGCTGCAGTCCACCATGAGCGAGGGGTTCAGGCCGTGCCGGGACAAGGCCTCGCAGGCGGCTGCGACATGCTCGGGCTGGTAGTTTCCCCCATCCCGCCCGCCGCGGAGGACGATGTGGCTGTCGGGGTTCCCTGCCGTCGTGACAATGCACGTTGCGCCGTCCTGATCCATGCCGAGGAAGCTGTGCGGCGACCTGGAAGATTTCATGGCGTCGAGGGCGGTCTGGATCGAGCCGTCGGTCCCGTTTTTGAAGCCGACCGGCATCGAGAGCCCGCTTGCCATCTCCCGGTGGGTTTGCGACTCGGTCGTGCGGGCACCGATGGCGGCCCAGCTGATCAGGTCTGCCGTGTATTGCGGGATGATCGGGTCGAGGAATTCCGTTCCGGCCGGCAGCCCGAGGTCGAGGATGTCGAGGAGGAGCTTTCTTGCGAGAGCGATCCCGGAGGCGACATCGCACGAGTCGTCCAGATGCGGATCGTTGATCAGCCCTTTCCAGCCGGTCGTCGTCCGGGGCTTCTCAAAATAGACCCGCATCACAATAAAGAATTTTCCGGCGACCTCGCGGCTCAGGGCTGCAAGCCGGCGGGCGTAATCCAGCGCCGACTCGGGCTCGTGGATCGAGCACGGGCCGACCACGACCAGCATCCGCTCATCCTCTCCGCTCAGGATCGCCCGCGCGGCCGCTCGCGCGCTGCGGACCAGCTCGATGTGCCGGCCCTCCGCCGGAAGCTGCCTCTTGATCTCCGCCGGAGTCACCAGCCGGGTGAACCCAACCACCCGGAGGTTGTCGACCGGGATCTCCACGCTCCGATTTTCGTTTTCCACAATTGTCATGAGGACGCGCAATATCCTGCAATTCCGATGCGCGTGCAATCGGCTTTTCAATCCCGCCCGGAAGTGGCAGGGTTCCGCAGATGTCGCATTCGCCAAGGGAACAGTTCGGGAAAGCGGTCGCCCAGCGGCCGTTCGGGGTCCTTCTTCTGTCGCTTTTTTTGATGATGGTCCTCTCCCCCTGCACGTCGCTGCTCACGGCTTCGTTGCCGAATTTTCACGGCATTACGGCCCTCGCCCCCCTCAGCCTGCTGGTCATCTGCGCCTCCCTTCTGACCCTGTGGAAGGCGGCCCGGCACCATGCCTCCCACATGTTCGCGGGGGCGGGGCTCATCCTCCTGCTCACCCTTGGGAGCCTCATCACCCACCGCGCGATGGCGCTCACGCAGATCGCCGCCCAGATCATCTTCCTCGGCTACGTGCTCCTTGTCGTGGAGCGGGCGGTCTTCCACTCCAAAGAGGTCACCGGAGACATCCTTTGCGGCGCGGTTTGCGTGTATCTTCTCTTCGGGATCCTCTCGGGATTTATCTTCCTTCTGATCGAGCACATAGTCCCGGGAAGCTTCCTCATCAGCAACCTCGGTGTGAACTCCATACAGCAGCAGGATCTCTTCATCCACGACCCGGGCTGGCTTCTCTACTTCAGCTTTGTGACCCTCACTACCGTGGGCTACGGCGATGTCCTTCCAGCCAACTCCATCGCCCGCAGCGCGTCCGTCCTCGTCGCCGTCACCGGACAGATCCTCCTCATGGTCCAGATCGCCCGCCTCGTCGGCCTCCATGTCGCCCAAGGTTCGGAGCCCACAAACGGATCCGCCAAATAGGCCGCGCTTTGACGCCAGGGAAATTTCTGCTAGCAGCCTGTCGGACTTTGCCAAGCCTGCGGCTTGAAAAAAACCGAGGAA
>JBAXXX010000117.1:0-10060 GCA_037127695.1 Verrucomicrobiia bacterium
GGCTGGTGCTGCGGGGGCGGAGCCTCCGGCGGTGGCGGTGTCGGCGGAGTGGAACAGGGAGCGGTGTCGGCGGTTCATTTTCATTTTGTGATTTGTCAAATGGGTTGATTCGCCAGGATTGCGACGATGACGTCTTGGAACTGCATGGCGGTGGCGTCGGCGAGGCCGTTGGAAACGGCGTCGGTGCCGTCGAACCATTGGCCTTCGAGGGCGTCGGCGGGGATGCCGGGCCGGTTGGCAAGGATGGCTGCGCGGAACTCGACGCCGTTTTTATCGACACGGGCTTGGAGGAATGCGCGGTCTTCGTCGCTCCAGGCTTTGCCTTCCATGCCGAGGGCTTTGAGCTTGCCGCTGCGGAAGAGCTCGAGCTTGTGGCCTTCCATCTCCCAGGCGCGGGTGTCGTCGATGCCGGCGATGTAGGTGCCGACGCATCCGATGCTGGCGCTGGGGGTGCAGTAGATCTCGTGGCACTGGGAGGCGAGCCAGTAGGCGGCGGAGCAGCACTCTGTCTCGCTCCAGGCGATGAGCTGCTTGCTCTGTGCTGCGGTGCGCAGGCGGGCGGCGAGCTCGGGTAGGCCGGTGGTGATGCCGCCGGGGCTGGAGAAATCGAGGAGCAGTGTGTGGACGGCGGGGTCAGCGGTGGCTTCCTCGACCATCTCGGCGACCTGGTCGTAGTCGCAGCCGCCGCACATCATCTCAAGCTGGGAGAGGTGCTTGCCTAACACTCCATGGATGGGGATCCAGGCGATGCCGCTATGGACCTCCATCTCGCAGCTTTCGGCGGGCTCGGCCCCGGGGTCGGACATAAAGCCACGGGGGCTCTTCAGGTAGTCTTGCAGGAGGCGGCCCATGGCGGCGTGCTTGTCGGGGCGGATGCACCAGGGCTCGCAGTAGAATTTGCTCAGGAGGTTTGCGAATTTCATATGCTAAGGAAAAATTCCCGTGAACGCGCGTTCACGGGGTTTGTTGCGGTGGGGTGGGGAGATCGGTCGGATCTGACGGAGCGGTCGGATCGGTCGGATCTGGCGCTGTGGCGCTGCTGGCTTGGGGGGAGCCGAGGAGGGTGAGGACTTCGCTGGGAGTGAAGTTCGCGGCGGCGAGCTTGTCGCGTTTGTAGGCGAGCTCGTTGACCCAATCGTCAACATTAGGCTTCCAGTCTTCGGAGAAGTTCTCGGCGAAGTGGCGCTTGAGGGTCATCATGCAGGAGCGGTAGAGCTCGATATTCAACTTGCCGTCGCGGCCTCGGTCGACGGTCAGTTTTGGCTGGGGGATCCAGCCGACGCGGAACCAGTCGGGATCGTTGCAGGCGCGGAGGCGTCCGGCTTTCATCTCACAGGCGAGGTGATAGACCCAGTAGCGGGTGCAGTAATTATCGACGAGGATCTGCTGCTTTTCTTCAACCCATTTCACGGCGTCGCTGAGGAGGTAGCGGTTGGCGGTGCCGTTGATCTTACCGACAAACCACAGGATCTCGGGGGAGAGGCCGAACCCCCAGGCCATGTCGCGTACCAGCTCGTCGCCGAATGCTAATGTGTTGGGATGCGGGCGGTCATCGAGGAGGCTTTTCAGCTCCTCGCCGTCGCTGAGCTCGGCGACCTTGCCGCCTCGGAAGACTTCCTCTAGGTCGACCTTGCTGGGGTTGCTGCTGTCGGGCTGGATCCGGGTGCGGGCTCCGCCCATGCCTCGGGCTTTGGTGGCCGCTCCGGGCCGGGTGCGGTAGAAGCCGACTTGCGCGCTGATCTTGCTGATGAGCTTGAGGTCGCGGTGAAGCTCGGTGCGGTCGTGGAGGTGGTTGATGGCGTGGGCGAAGGCGGTGAGCCCCCGGACTTGGTTGAGCCTCTCAAAGTCTGCGATGTAGATGGAGTCGGGGGCGGCGAGGTCGAAGTGGCCGTCGCCGGAGAGGAGGCGATAGGCGATGTGGCGGCCGAGGCCATTGGTGCGGACGCCATTCTGCCAGATCTTCGCATCGGTGCTGCCGTCATTGCCGATCTGGTGGCCTTCGTAGGGCATGACGGCGGCTCCATCATTGGCGGTCTTCGTGAGGGCGAGGAGGAGATCGCCATCGAGGAGCATGCGGCTGATGAGCTTCGGCTGGAGGCTGTAGAAATTATGCTTGCCCATCATGTCGAAGACTTGGGCGGAGCCGGCGCGGTTCTCAAAGTTCCGCTCGGCGAGGTCGTTCCATGCGGTGTCGGAGGTGAGGGCCTTTGGCGTGAGGTAGCCGACCATCTGGCCAGCGCCTCGGACGACTCGGCGGGCGAAGCCGGAATTCGCAAAGAACCATCGGGCGCGCTTCACAAGCTCCCAGTGTGTGTAGGTGTCGATCTCCTTCGCGGTGTCGAGGGTGGGGAAGTAGATCCAGCCTCGGCTGGTGGAGTTATTCGCGCCGTCGAAGGAGGAGAGGGCGGCTTCTTTCAAGGGAGCGGCCTTGCGGGTGGCGGGTGATTTTTTTTTCATGTGCCGAGGATCTGGCGGGAGAAGTCCCAGTGTGAGACGCGGGCGTCGGTGCCGGCCCCGGTGGTAGCGGCTTCCTTGGCCTCGATGGCGGCAAGGAGCGTGGCGATGATGTCTTCGGGTTTGCCGCTCATCACGCCGCCGGTGGAGCTGCCGTCGACGCTGATGGTGGTGAGGGTGACGCCGGTCTGGTGGGCTTCGAGGGCCCTCGGCAGTGCGGCTTCGAGCTGGGGTAAAGTATAGACGCGCACGTAGGCGTCGATCACATCCTGTTGGGCCATTTGATTACGGGGGGGATGTCAAAGGATCAGGCTTCGGCGAGCTCGCGGCGGGGGCTGGCTGGGCGAGGATGTCGGGGCTGAGCCAATACCAGATGACGAGGAGCTGCTTGAGGGCATCGCCAAAGTCGTTCGGGGTGCTGGGGTCTTTTTTCCATCGTTCGCGGTGGAAGCCCATGCGGTCGCTCTCGACGCCGAGGCGCTCGGAGCAGAGCTCGTCGGAGAATTCGGCGTCGACTTCCCAGGGCATATACATGCGGGGGGTGCGGGTTTTTCCCGCGATGATCTTAGGGAGATTTGCAATGCGGTCGACGTAGAGCTGCTTCTTGAAGGCGTCGTCGTCGAAATGGTAGGTGACGAGCTCGTCACCATCGCATTCGGAGGGGGACTCGGCGACGGTGTGGCGGACTTGGATGCCGCCTCGGCCTTTGGAGGGGACGAAGAGGCCGTCGCTGCGGAGGCAGAAGCGGCGGACCTCGAGGTGGATGTGGCCTTCGTCGATGATGCCTTGGTCGACGCGGCAGGTGTCGCCGTCCCAGGGTTTATTTTTCGGCCACTCGAAGGGGAGGCCGATGGGGATGGGATCGGAGGCGACCTCGATAAGTTCATCGAAGGTGAGTGTGTAGCCCCAGTCGACGATGAAGAGTTCGCCAGAGCGGAGGAAGCCGCCTCGGACCCATTTTTTTACATCGCCCTGGACGTCTGCTCCCATGGCCATGAGGGCGGGGCGCTCTGGGATCGTGCCCCGGTTGTAGCGGGTGGGGGCGATGCGGCGGAGCTTGAGGATGTCTTCGGGCTTGCGCTCTCCGGTGGGCGCGAGGCGGGAGGGCTTGCCGAGGCGGTCGGTGCGGAAGGCGGTCATCTTGCTCATGCTCTTGAGGCCTTCGATGTATTCGCATGCGAGGATGCCCCAGGCTGCGGTGGGGAATTGGGAGTAGAGGTCGGAGAGGTGCGCGCTGATTTTGCTGGGGGTCGGGTGCGGATTTGTCTGGACCCAGCGGTGGGCTAACATCATCTCGCGTTTGTTTTTTTCCTCGATGCGGCCGTGGCAGGATTCGCATTCGTAGAAGGTCTCACGCTTCACTCGCTCGAGGTCGTAGTCGCCGGCCATGTCCTTCAGGTGCTCGTAGCGCATGCCTTCCCAGATAAGCTCTTGGTAGTGCCCGCAGTGGGGACATGGCACGCGGCAAGTGTGACGGGTGCCGGTCTTCCATTCGCGGAAGGTGACGTGCTCTTCGGTCTTCGGTTTGCTGACGCTGTAGATCTTGGCGTCGCTGACGGCTTTCATGCGGGAGCGGAGGTCGTCGAGGTTATTGGGTTTCCCGGGCGGGGGCTGCTGGTGGAAGTCGGCTTCGTCGAGGATGCCGAGGCTGGCGGTTTTATTTTGGAACGCGCCCTCGGCCGCGCCGCCGATGATGTAGACGATGAGGCCGAGGAGATAGAGGGTAAGGTTGCTCATCGCGTCTTCGTCCTCTTGGATCCTCGAGGCGGCGGCGGGACAGGATCTCACCAGGGGCTGAAGTCGCGCCTTGCTGATGCGCTTCGCCTCGCTCGTGGTGTCGATGGCGTAGATGACATTCTTGCGGACCTCGGCAATCCACCAGACCAGCACCAGGAGGAGGGATAGGGTCACGCCGACTTGGGAGGATTTCATGATGATGCACTCGCGCCAGACGGCGTCGGCGGGCGTGCCCTGGTCGAACTCGATATTCTCGGAGAAGCGGCCGGCGGCGAATTCCATGAAGAAGCGATTCTGGGGAGCGAGGGCGGAATCGTAGGGCCCGGCGTAATCCTGTGACTCGGCGGTGCCCAACTCCGTGCGGTGGAGCTCGTGCCACTGCCAGGGATTCAGCGCGGAGCGAGGCTGGTAGAATCCCTGGAAGGCGCGGACGAGGAAGGCGCGGAGGGGCTCATTCATGCGCCGCAAATTTACTCTCGACGAGATGAGAGAAGAGGCGATCGCATTCAGCCTGGAAGATGCGGTCTTGGGCAACGGTCCATTCTGCGGCGGCCTTCAGTGCCCAACGCCGGCCGAGGGAGCGCACGCCATTTACGATGGCGGCGTGGATGTCGGCGAGTTCGCGGACGACATCGACAGACAGCCACATGTCGCCCGATTTTTTCAAGACGTCCGGGGCGGCTTTTTCCAACGCGCGCAAATGGTCCGCAAGATCCTGCCAGGTCTTCTGCTGCACCCGGATCTTCCCCTCGTCTGGCTCAGGCTCATCGACGGCAAGCTGATAGCGCCGGTGCGCTTTCGCCTCCTCGTCCCTCGTCCGGATCAGCGAGGCAAGGAACCCTGTAGACAACACCTCGGGGGCTGGAGAAACACCCTGCGAAAAAAGATCAATATCGACGACGCCCACCATTCCCACATCAGGCTCCGTGATCGGGGCGACCTTCGCAGCGGCCGCATAAATTTTGTCCGGCACGCGATGCTCCATGTGCTTCCCCCACCAGGCGACCATCGCGGCCGGCTCATCGAGCGGAGGGAACTCATCGCGGAGCGCGCCATGACGGATCCAATTCCCGACAGACCGCGCCGAGGCTCCGTAGATTCGCCCGTATGTTTCCCGGGATTCGCGATAGACGCCGCGCGCCGACACTCGCGCCGTCCGGGCCGCTTCGGGCGCCTGGACGGAAGCCGGTTGAACTGCTGGATCTTGTTGGTCGCTAATGAGATTGGACATGGCACTCGCCCGCCGGAATGGCAGACACAGAAGGAACCTTGTCAAATGGAAGGAAAGAAATCAGGCGCACCCCTCAGAAACCGCCTGCGAGGCACTTTAACTGCTCCTTTTGGGAAATTAAAAAAGATTCCTTGCCGGGGGGCTGTCTGTTTTGGAAATTCTTCAGCCTAGGAGGGAATATATTTAAACCCACTGTCCCAGTGAACACCTTAACTCTTTGGAGAACAGCTTCCTAACTTGTGGGAATGTTTGTGGGATAGTGGGATAGTCATCATCAAAAGAGGGAGAGAGGGACACCTCCTGATGCCTGTTGACGTGACGATGTCCGGTGAGTTGGCGCGCAAATTCGGCCGAGTGGGAATGTGTGTGGGATAGTTGGAGGGATAGTGCGAGGGAAGTGAGCACGGCGCGGGAGGGGGAAGATCGAGCGCCGCTTCGCGGCGAGTAGGGGGCCTAGGTGATGAACGCGCGTTCACTGAGCGCCCATTGCGATAGATGGGCACCGATCCATACGGCTTCGATGGCGAGAGCGGCGGCGCGCTCAGCGCACGGTTGCGCGATCAGCGTGGCCGTGCGCGCAACAGATCTCCGGGGGGAGAGCAATGACGGTTCAGTGTGAAGATCAGATCAACTCGACTGCGAACGATCGCCAGTTCTTGCTGCCCTTGCGGCCGAACCTCACACGTCCGAGACCTTCGATCTGCCACACCTGCCCGGATTCCCGCTGGAGAAGCTTCCCGATCTGTATTCGACTGGATCGTGTCAGAACGAAAGCGCCGTCCACTTCTTTTCCGTCGAGGCGGGCGATGAACAGATCCTTGTCCTGACAGATCTCGATGACCCTCTCGAATTTGAAATCCGCTTCCCTTGGCGGTTCTTTGCCTTCCTCTATGGCGGCCTCTCTCTCTTCGATGAGATCTTGCGCCAGGGTAGAGACCAGGTCGCGCATGTCCTTTGTCTCCGTATCTCCGCCGGCCGTGATCACTCGAGGCTGAAGAGGGTCACCAAAGACAGCGCAGGACACGATGCCGCCGATCACCCGGGCCCACTGCTCGAATGATGCGAGCGATCGAGGGCCTGCAGGGCGGCCGCTTTTGTCCCAATGGACAACCAGCGACCACAGGACAGACAGCATCTCACGGCGGACGGAATCCCTGCTCAGGAAATCGTCATCAAGCACCTGGTCAAACGAGCGCTCGTTAATATCCGCATCCTCGAGGAACAACTCGACGAAGAGCGCACGGCGGTTTGAGTCCTTGTCAACCTCGGCGTGATTCGAGCTGATGTAGATGACATTCTGCTTCTCGACCACGAATTCCTTTTGCCCGCCCATGTAGCGCCCCTTCCATGACGGCTGCGTCTGCCAGGCATCAATCAGTGAGCTGGCTATCTTCCTCTTCACGTTGTCGAAAAATAGATAGGGGGTATTCGCCAGCGCCGTCATCTCTAGCTGCTTCCGCAGCTCCTCCTCATCCTTCCCGAACGGAAGCGCGGCAGCCTCGCCGAAGACGGCATAGAGCGAGGATTTGCAAAGCAGGGACTTTCCTGTCCCCGGCTTATTCCCGGTATAAATAAACATCGGCATGATCGCGCGATGAGGGAGCAGGCCGAAGCAAAACGGAGTGAGCATCGCGGCCACATGCACCGCCAGGCTGGGAGATAGGCCTGTCTTGGGGTCCTTTCCATCGAACATAAAATCTTTGAACCTATTCACGATCCACTGGACAGCCTCCTCCACAGGCATCACATCATACGACATCGCGGTTGGCATCGTGAGGATCTGCGAATCATAATCGTATCCAGGCTTGAGCAACTCGAGCAATCCATTCGCACGCAAGACAGGGAGCGGGACAGAGTTCACGCGCCGGATCTGGCGCTGCTGGTCGAGGAAGTCATAGCTCGCCAGCATGTCCGAGGCATCCTCCTTCTTCATGCTCATCCGGCACTCCTTAGCCTCCCCATCGTCAGCAGTGACGCGGCGGTATAGGATCGCGTGATTGTCCACATACGAGCGGAGGGCCTTCGAGCTCATCTCCTCGATCCGCATGCGCTTCTTGTTCAGCACAACAGGCACTTGATCCCGGAGGAACACCCCATTCGTGCAGAGGACAGCTCCGACCTCGCGGAAAAAATTATTCACCGTGCGGTTTTTCCCGGGCAGCATGATCCTCGGGAAATTCTCCTCGGCCTTCTTCCCATCAGGCTGCTCCGCAACAGCTACAGCAGGAGGCAAGACGCCCCGCTCCCTCAACACCGCATTCACCGCATCAGTTTGTTCGCTCATTTTTTATCCTTCAAAAACCGCATCATCTCCGCCGCATCCGCCGCCACTGCCTTGCACACATCCGACGCCGGAGCGAAATACGCCGCCCGGCGCTCGAACTCCGCCAACTCTTCCAGCGTCACAGACTTCCGCTTAGATAGCGCCAAAGCCTCCTCCTGGATCTGCCCCACCACATCCCGCCGAGGCACCAGGGAGGCCATCGAGCGCGCCGCCGGATCCGGAGCCAGGTAGAGCAACTTCTGCTGTCCGGGCTTGTCAAAGGGCACATACTTCCTCCTCTTCTGATCCCCTTCCTCGATCTCGACCGACTTCCCGAGCCGCAAGCAGCCAGGCAGGCGAGACAGCCGCACAGAGGAGAGGGAGCCCCGGCAGGCCCCGAGCGTCACCATCCCCCGCATGAGCGCCGCCTTCTCCCGATCCCACACTTCCCGCACTGGCGCATCCACCTGAACGAGCACATGGATGCTCCGGCTCCCGCTCGTGTAGATCGCAGCCACCCGGAGCGGAAGTTGAGCCACAGCCCCGAGCCAGAGACGCATCGGCGCCTCATCGCTTTCGAGCAGCATGTATCGCCATGACAGCACGCACTCCATGATTCGGCGGGACGGCTTCCCCTCTGGGACACTGCGAGGATTCGGCAGATATTCCCCACAGACAGGCTGCGCGAGGAACCAGACTCCCTCACGGCCACGATCAGGCAAAGGATCCGCAGGCCAGACCGCCTCACCCTGAGAATGCTCAGTCGTGAAGACCAGGACTTTTTCACCCCGATCTTTGTGATAGAGCGAATCCAGAAACCCGGCGGACGTCACACGCGACGGATCCAACACGCTGCGATTTGCCAACCAGACGACATCGACCACCCGAGCATATTCCGCAGCGAAAGCTTCCAGCTTTGCAGCATCGTAAGCAGGAGGCTCCTCGACCACCTTGGGGACATGAGGCTTCCAATTCTTATCCGGCACCCATCCGCCTCGGCCCCTGCCTTTTTCGGACTCAGCCTTTCCTAGAGCCGAGCGCAATGCAAAATTCGCCGCATCCACAGCGCCAGCACACGAGGCATGCAGGCAATGGACGGTAGGAGGCTTCCCACCATCCAGCATGACCCGGCAATCCCTCCCTCCGTCCTGCTTAGTATGGAGAGATTTTCCAGGGCATTCCATCCAGCCCTGCGTCCCATCCGTCCAGTCAATAGGCCAGAGAGCATCGGCAACCCTGCGCGCCTCCTCCTCAGACAATGGCTCTGTTTTTAATGATCCGCTCATGTCATGCCATTTCTCTAATGTTGGATGTCATTCGATTTGGCGTTGGCCACAATATCGACGCGCTTCATTGCGGCGATGATCTCCGCCGCGCCTTGCGGCACGATGGCGTTTCCGAGTCCGCGCAGTCGGTCCACCCTACGGGGTATCCCATGAGCCACTCGACCCAGTTCGGGTTCAGCGAGCCACCTACAATCGTCGCCAGCTTCCGCCCCGTTTTCCCCTCCGGCTCCGGCCCGCCCGTTGATGCCGTTGGAGAGGGCCACATTTTGACCGCCAGCGTCAGGGGCGGCGTTGCCACGTTGCCCGCATCCGCTCGCTTCTGCCATGTCTCTTGGTTCTCGTCCGAGGTTTTCCCAGCCCGAGGAGTCGGCCAGAGCACGGTCATCATTCCAAGATCCCGATTGCGGCCTCGCTCCAGTTCCTTCAAAGCTCCTTCCGGTGTCCTGCTTCCCTTGTCTCCATCCGTTGCCCGTGCGGTGGGCCACAATCCAGATTCGTTCTCGTCTGTGCCTGGCATCGACGCCGCAAGCTGGAATACAGAGCGTTTCGCAGGCGTATCCTTGAGCCTCCAAGTCAGCAAGCACACCGTCGAGTGCCAGCGTGATGATTCCAGGCACATTCTCACCAAGCACCCAAGCGGGCCTTGCCTCTGATATGACTCTGAGCATTTGCGGCCAGAGCGCACGGTCATCCTCGTTGCCTCTTCGCTCCCCGGCGAGGCTGTAAGGCTGGCAAGGGAATCCCCCTGTAATAAGGTCAATTGTTCCATAGTCGTTTCCTTTCATTTCGTGGATGTCGTTGCAGATCGGCACATCCGGCCAGTGTTTCTTGAGCACCTTTTGCGCGTATGGCTCCCGCTCGCAGAAGCCCACCGTTTCGATTCCGCCGACCATCCGGCAGGCCAGCGCAAATCCTCCGATTCCAGAGAACAAGCCGAGGTGACGCCAAGAATGGGCCAACAAGGCGTCGCAGCTAATGGCCGGAAGCGCGTCAGTCACAATGCGTTGCCCTCCTTCCGGCCATAGCTGGACTCTGCGTTCGCAGGAGAATAGCTTTTCGGTTTCCAGTCGATCCCTATGATCGTTCCAT
>JBAXXX010000118.1:0-9240 GCA_037127695.1 Verrucomicrobiia bacterium
GGGCTGGGAAGTGGGTCTCTGCCAGGTAGCTCAGACCTCGCCGACGTAGATGCGGTGGGCCGCGCGCTTGGCGCGCTCGTGGGATTTGGCCTCAAACTCGCTGGCCGCAAACCCGGATCTCGAGAGCTGGGCGAGGAACGCGGGCTCCTCGACTGCCGACCAGATGGCAACCCGCCCGCCCGGGCGGAGAGCCCTGCGGATCATGGCGATGCCGCCACCGCTGTAGAGCCTTGAGTTTTTGGCCTGAACAAACGAGGTTGGGCCGTTGTCGACATCGAGGAGGATGGCATCAAACCGGGCGGGGGATTTCTTGATGCAATCGAAGACGTCCCCGAGGAAAATGTCCACCCTCGGGTCGTCGAGAAGCTTTCCGTTCAGGCTGGCGAGGAACTGCCGGTTCCACGCGACGACCTCGGGCAGGAGCTCGGCCACCTGCACGAATGCCTTCGGGCCGGCGAGGTCGAGCACGCGGCGGAGGCTGAATCCCAGGCCCAGCCCGCCGATGAGGATGCAGGGCGATTCCCTGGGCTTGCGCGAGGCGCAGGCTAGGTCGGCCAGGAGGAGCTCGGAGACCGTGGAGTTCGATCCCATGAGCTGGCGGCCGTTGAGCTTGAGGAAATACTCCCCGTCATGCTCGTGGAGGGAGAAGCGGGAGCCGTCCGGGGTGCGGGTCTCTGCGAGGTTGCGAAAGCGGATCATGGCCTGCGGCCGGGCAGGGGCGGCCGCCGGCGCGCGGGCCTGGCCGCCCTGGCTGCGGCCTGCTGGCCCTCCGTCACCTCCCGCTGGCCGACCGAGGAGGCGCAGCCGGTGCAGAGGTAGTCGTAGATCTCTTTGCCCGGGAGGACGAGCAGGAGCTTTTCCCGGACCGGCATGGCCTGGTTGCACCTGTTGCAAAAGAGCGACGAGGCGCGAAAGCTCTCAAACTGCTCCATGGGGACCTGTGAGCTCGGAGAAGCTGCTGGCGGCGCGCGCGTCCTGGATGATGTGGGAGAGGATCGTGTGCAGAACAATCACCGGCGGCTTCGTGGCATCAACGTCGACCGTGATCTCCCGGCCGTAATACTCGAGGAGAGGCTTCGATTCCCGGTCATAAGTTTCCAGCCGGCGGCGGATCACCTCCTCGTTCGCGTCGTCCAGCCGGTTGTCCTTCAAGGCCCGCTTTTTCAGCCGCGAGATCACTTCCTCGCGGTCCGGGCAGCTGAGGTGGAAGACCCGTTTGACATCGATGAACGCGCCGATGAGCTCGGCCTGGCGGACGGTCCGGGGGATGCCGTCGAGGATGAGGTCATCCAGGTCGGGCTTGAACGCCTGCGCCTCCACGGCATGCTCGATGCTGGTCTTCCAGAGCTCGACGGTGACCTCGTCCGGGACGAGCCGCCCCCTGCTCGAATACTCCAGGAACGAGAGCCCGACCGGGGTGCGCGTATCCATGCGGCGAAAGACGTCTCCGCAGGCGCAGTGGAAGAATCGCGGGAGGCGTCCCAGCGTGGCTCCCTGCGTGCCCTTGCCGCTTCCAGGCGCTCCAAAAAACAGGTAGGTAGGATATTTTTTCACGATGCAGTGCAACGTAGCCGAGAGATTTTTTCGCGCAACCCTTCGCTCAACATTTCTGCCCCCGCTGGAATGAGGTGGGTGGAGAGGCGTTGACTTTGTTCGGCGGGCGACCTAATCAGATAGCACAACATTCTCCCGAACCGTGGCCCAGAACGAAGATTACATAGTAGAGATCCTGATGGATGTCGGCCTGGTCACTCGGACCCAAGTCGAATACTCGCGCGCGCAGATGAAAGGCCAAAGCGTCGTGGACGCCCTGATCCTGGAGGGTTTCATCACGCAGGAGGATATCGCGCGCACCCTGGCGGCGCAGAACGGCATGGAGTTCATGGATCTCGCCCAGGTCGTGGTCCCGCCGAACATCATTGATCTTTTGCCCGTCGAGGATGCCCGGCGATGGAAGGCGGTTCCCGTGGGGGAGCGTGAGGGGGCGCTGCTCATCGCGATCGGCGACCCGATGGATATGCAGACGATGGACGACCTCGCGTTCAAGCTGCAGCGCGAGGTCGAGTTTGTCTGCGCAACGCCGGAAGCCATCCGCAACTGCCTGGTCCAGTATTATGGCGGGGAGGCGGCGGAAGCGGAAGCGGAGGTCGGGGCCGGGAGCGACGGTGAGGCGGATGCGGATGATGCGCCGATCATCAAAATGGTTTCCCTCCTCCTGGTGGAGGCCCATCAAAACCGTGCCAGCGACATCCACCTCGAACCGCTCGAGTCAAAATTCCGCGTGCGTTTCCGGATTGACGGCGTCCTGCAGGAAATGCCGAACCCGCCGAAAAAGCTCCAGCTGGCGATGGTGAGCCGGATCAAGATCATGAGCGGGTCGATGAGCATCGCCGAGAAGCGCCTGCCGCAGGACGGACGGATCCAGATCAAAATCGGGGATAAGGCCATCGACCTGCGCGTCTCGACGATTCCCACCGTCCACGGCGAGAGCGTTGTCATGAGAATTCTCGACAAGACGTCGCTCATGCTGGGGCTTCCCGACCTCGGATTTTTGTCCGACGACCAGGAGAAGTTCGAGCGCCAGATCAACCTGCCCGACGGGATCATCCTCGTCACCGGGCCGACCGGTTCGGGGAAGACAACGACGCTCTACGGGTGCCTGAACTACATGAACCGGCCGGACCGGAAGCTGATCACGGTCGAGGATCCTGTCGAGTACCAGATGAGCGGGATCAACCAGGTGCCAGTGAACGCGAGCATCGGGATGACGTTTCCCGCCGCCCTGCGCTCGATCCTGCGCCAGGCGCCGAACATCATCATGATCGGTGAGATCCGCGACCTGGAAACGGCCAGCATCGCGACGAACGCGTCGCTGACCGGCCACCTCGTGCTTTCGACGCTCCACACGAACGATGCGCCGAGCGCGGTCGCCCGGCTCGTGGATATCGGGATCAAACCGTTTCTTGTCTCGACATCGGTGCGGGCGATTGTTGCCCAGCGGCTTGTCAGGCGGCTTTGCCCGAAGTGCAAGCTGCCGGCCGAGCTGACGGAATACGAGATGAGCATGCTCCACCTGGACGCCGGCCAGCTGAGCGACTCGCATATCATGCGCCCGGTCGGCTGTGAGCTCTGCCGGGGGAAGGGATTCAAGGGCCGCATGGGCATCTTCGAGATCTTTATCGTGGACGACGAGGTCCGCAACATGATCAACAACAACGCCCCAACCCTCACGCTCCGCCAGCGCGCCAAGGAGCTCGGCATGCGCACCCTCCGGGAGGACGGCATCCGCAAGGTCCTCGCCGGGATGACGACCGCCGAGGAGGTGCTGACCACCACGATGAGCGACCTGGACTAACCTCATGGACGCAAGACAAGTCACCGAAATTTTTTTGGAGCGGGGAATGATCACTGCCGAGCAGGCGGAGGCGTTCATCCACGAGTCAGCCTCTGGAGAGAAGCCGATCGAGCAGCTCCTTGTGGATCACTATGTGGTGGACGAGGACGGGTTCATCCAGGTGATTGCGGACTCGATCGGTGCCGAGGCATACAACATGAGCGAGTTCCTGCCGGACACGACCGTGCTCGGGCTGATTCCCTCCGGCCTTGCGAGGCTGCACGGGGCGATGCCGATCATGGGATCGGGAAACACGATCATCGTTGCGCTGACCGACCCCCTCAACCCGCAGACCATCGAAGATCTGCGGTTCGCGCTCGGGCGGGAGATCCAGGTCATGGTGGCCTTCCCGGCGAAGATCAAAGGCCTGATCGCCGAGCACTACGGATCCGAGATCACGAATTTCGACGACATCATCGCGCAGCTGGGAGCGGGCTCGGACCTGCTGGTGACGGAGGGCGGCGGCGAGACCTTCAACCTGCAGGCCATCACGGCCGAGGCAAATACCGGGCCGATCATTAAATACGTGGATCTGATCCTCGACAAGGCGATCGCCGCGCGGGCAAGCGACATCCATTTCGAGCCGTTTGAGACCGAATTCAAAATCCGCTACCGGGTCGACGGCGCGCTGTATGAGATGGATCCTCCGCCCCTGCACCTAGCCCTTCCCGTGATCTCGAGGGTGAAGGTGATGGCCAACCTCAACATCGCCGAGCGGCGGCTTCCGCAAGACGGCCGGATCCAGAGGACGATCAACGGGCGGCAGGTCGACCTGCGCGTCTCGACCCTGCCCACGACGTTTGGAGAAAGCGTCGTGCTCCGCGTGCTCGACCGCTCGAGCGTGAACCTCGACCTCGAGTCGCTCGGGATGCCGGAGGATATCTACAACTACCTCCTGCACGTGATCGAGAAGCCGAACGGGATCTTCATCGTCACCGGACCGACCGGCTCTGGAAAAACGACAACCCTTTATTCCTGCCTGCGAAAAATCAACACGATCGATTCCAAGCTGCTGACCGCCGAGGACCCGGTGGAATACGAGATTGACGGGATCATCCAAGTCCAGGTCAACGAGGGGATCGGCCTGAATTTTTCGCGGGTTTTGCGGGCGTTTCTCCGCCAGGATCCCGACCGCATCCTCGTCGGGGAAACCCGCGATATGGAGACCGCGCAGATTGCGATCCAGGCGTCGCTGACCGGCCACCTGGTTTTCACGACCCTGCACACGAACGACTCGACCGGCGCGGTGACCCGCCTGGTGGACATGGGGATCGAGCCGTTCCTGATCTCCGCTTCTCTCGAGTGCATCCTCGCCCAGCGCCTGATCCGCAAAATCTGCACCAGCTGCCGGACCGCCTACGAGCCCAACGAGCATGTCCTCTCGTCGCTCGGCCTGATGATCCACGATATCGGCGATAAAAATTTCTATTATGGGAGAGGCTGCGAGGCCTGCAACAACACCGGCTATAAGGGCCGGAAAGGGATCTACGAGCTCCTCAAAATCTCTGATCCGATCCGGGAGATGATCAACGCGCGCACGTCTGGCGTGCTCCTGCGCCAGAAGGCGATCGAGCTCGGCATGACGACTCTCCGAGAGGACGGGATGCGGTCGATCTTCGACGGGCTGACCACGATCGAGGAGGTTATCAAATACACCTGAGGCCGAGCGGGAAAGCCGGGATGATGAGCGCCTTGGATATTCAGGCGGGCACCCGCCGCGAGACGATCGCTGCGGCCATGGGCTCCGTGCTCATCCACCTGCTGGTCATCGTGTGCATTGCGCTGACGGTAGCCCTGCGCCCCTGCCTTCCCCTGGAGGAGGCGGATCCGACTCCGATCGAGATGACGGTCATCGCGGCCGCGCCCCCGAAGCCCGCCGAGCCGACGTATGTGCGGACGGCATCTCAGAACCTCCCGGACGCGCCGAAGAGCGCCGCTTTTGAATCGGATAACAACACGCGCGCCGCCAGCGAGGCTGCGCCTTCAGGCACCCGGCAGATGCCGTCGGTTGACGGGCGGGAGTCTCCAGCCCTGGAGCTGGAAAGCCAGAGGTATTCTGGCGGCAGAGAAAGCCAGCCAGCCCAGCCCGCGCCGGCGGCTGCCGAGCAGGCTGCCGAGGCGGCTCCGATGCCCACACCTGCAGCGCAGCTTGCCCTCCGCGAAGCGCCGGAGCCGGAAAAAACCCAGCCGCCACGCCCGCAGGAGAAGGCTTCGGCGCCCAAGCCGGCCGCCGCCGCAGGCTTCCAGCCCGAGACCCGGATCACCAGAATCCGGGGGAACATCTCAAACCGGGGGCGCGCGTCGGTCGAGGCCGCCGCCACCCCGCTCGGGCGGTATAAAAAGATGGTTTCCGACGCGATCGGCTCGCGCTGGTATTATTACGTCAACAGCCAGATCGGGCTGCTGAACATCGGGACCGTTGACATCCGGTTCCAGGTCGGCCCGGAGGGAAAAGCGCAGAGGGTCAAAATCCTCTCAAACACCTCGAACGAAAGCTTTGCTTCGGTGAGCATGCGCTCGATTCTGGAGGCGGAAATCCCGCCGATTCCTCCGGATGTTGCAAAACTCCTCGACAACGGGCGTCTGGAAATTGACTACTCATTCACGATCCTGAGCAACTGATGACATCATTCCTGGCACAAACTGTTGATTTTTTCGTTAAAGGCGGGCCGTTCATGGTTTTCCTTTTGGCCGTTTCGCTCGTCTCCTGCGCGGTGATCCTGCTGCGCGGGCGGGCGCTCCGCGAGAGGGTTGTGATCCCGCAGGAGGTGGAGGCGGCCCTCGAGGGCCTTTCTCCTGGCGATGACATCGCCCCCCTCCAGCTCGCGATCGACCGCTGCCCGTCGCCGATCTCCAAGATTCTGAGCGTGCTGATCGCCCACCTCAACTGGCCGAAGGCCGAGAACCTTGAGGCCGTGCAGACGCGGGCCCGCCACGAGGTGACGAGCATGGAAAAAGGCCTTGTGCTCCTGGAGATTTCGACCGGCATTTCCCCGCTTCTCGGGCTTCTCGGCACGCTCTCCGGGCTGGTGGGCATCTTTGCCACGCTCGGCTCGAACGGGGATCCGACCCTGATTGCCCGCGGGATTTCCGAGGCGCTCAACACGACGATTGTCGGGCTGGCGGTGGCGGTTCCGAGCCTGATCTCCTACACGTATTTTCAAAGGCGCGTCGAGGTTCTGGCGGTGAGCATGGAATCCATGGCGGCCGACCTGCTGGCCAAGTGCTATCCGTACGGCGAGCTGCCCCAGGTCGAGAAGCAGATCCTCAAGTAAGCCATGCGGTTCTACACGCGCAAGCGCAGGTCGCCGGTCATCATCCTCGTCTCGCTGATCGATATCCTTGCGATCCTGCTCATCTTTTTTATTGTCACCACGACATTCCGGAAAGACCAGCAGCGGCTTCAGATCAACCTGCCCGAGTCGAAGTCCGCCGACTCCGTCGCAGCAGGGAAGCAGGATCCGCTGATCCTGCAGGTCAAGACCTCGGAGGAGATCTCCCTGGGAAACCAGCCGGTGGCGCTCGGAGCCCTGGCCGCCGCGCTCCGGGCCGCGAGGGAGGCCGCGCCGGACCGCCCGGTCGCGATGCAGGCCGACCGTGAGGCCCCGTTCGGAATCGTCGTCAAAGTCCTCGATGCCCTCAAGCAGGCGGGCATCAAAAACGTCCCAACCTTCACCCAGCCAGAAAACTGATGCTTCTCGAGATCACTCAAAACGAACACCCTGCCCTCCGCACGAAAGGGCGGGCGGTCGCAAGGATCGACGCCAAGATCCGCGAGTTGGCCGGGGACATGATCGAGACGATGCGCGAGGCCGAGGGGATCGGGCTGGCCGCCCAGCAGGTCGGCCTTCCGCTTCAGATGTTCGTCCTCGATGTGCCCCCGATGAAGGACCGCCCGAGCGCGATGCGCCTGAACGGAAAGCCGTTCGACTTCCCCTCCCTCATGCCGCTCGTCCTCGTCAACCCAACCATCGAAACCTTCGGGAAAATCTGCTTGGAAAGCGAAGGCTGCCTCAGCTTTCCCGGACTGCGCGGAGATGTCCCCCGCCCGTTTTCTGCCCGCATCAGGGCCGGGACGATCGAGGGGGCCCACATCGAGTTCGAGGCCGATGGCCTGCTCGCCCGGGCGGCCCAACACGAGTTCGACCACCTCCAAGGGATCCTGTTTATTGACCGGATGAGCGAGGCTGAGCGGCTCGAGGAGCTGCCGCCGGAAATCCGCCGTCTCGCCCGCCCGGTGCCGCCCGCGCGGCCCTCGCCAGGCAGGGTGGGTTAGACCCGCCCTTTCACCGCCCGATCGGCGGCAGCCCGGCGAGCGCCATGGCGATCTCTTCGGCCGGGTAATCGTAATCCTCGAGCTGGCCGGACGCGTATTTCATGTAGGCGGTCATGTCGAAGTGGCCGTGGCCGCAGAGGTTGAAGAGGATGCTCTTGGACACCCCCTCCTCGCGGCAGCGGATGGCCTCGTCCATCGCGGCGGCCACCGCATGGGAGGCTTCCGGCGCCGGCAGGATCCCCTCCGCCTTGGCGAACGCGACGGCCGCACGGAAGACGTCGGACTGCCCGACCGAGCGGGACTCCATGAGCCCGAGCTCCTGGACATGGCTCACGAGCGGGGCCATCCCGTGGTATCGGAGGCCGCCGGTATGGATGGCTGGCGGGATGAACGAGCTCCCCAGCGTGTGCATTTTCACGAGCGGGGTCAGCTTGCCCGTATCGCCGAAATCATAGGCGTAGCGGCCCTTGGTGAGCGACGGGCAGGCGCTCGGCTCGACCGCGATGATGCGGGCGGCTTTTCCTCCCCGCAGGGACTCGCCGATAAACGGAAATGCGATGCCGGCAAAGTTCGAGCCCCCGCCGGTGCAGCCAACGACGATGTCCGGGTAATCGTCCGCAAGGTCGAACTGCTTCAGGCACTCGAGGCCGATCACCGTCTGGTGGAGGAGGACGTGGTTCAGCACGCTGCCGAGGCAGTATTTCGTGTCGGCATTCTTTGCGGCGACCTCGACCGCCTCGGAGATCGCGATCCCGAGCGACCCCGGGCACTCGGGGTCGTTTGCAAGGATCGCCCGGCCGGCCTCGGTCTCCGAGCTCGGGCTGGCGATGCACCGCCCGCCGAACGTCTCGATGAGGGCCTTACGATACGGCTTCTGCCCGAAGCTGACCTTGACCATGAAAACCTCGCAAGGGATCCCGAACATCGAGCAGGCGATCGAGAGCGCCGACCCCCACTGCCCGGCCCCGGTCTCGGTGGTGATCCGCTTTGTCCCCTCCGCCTTGTTGTAATAGACCTGCGGCAGCGCGGTATTGAACTTGTGGGAGCCGCTCGGGCTCGTCCCCTCGTATTTATAATAGATCCGGGCGGGCGTCCCCAAAGCCTTCTCCAGCCGCCGCGCGCGGAAGAGCGGGGTCGGGCGCCACTGCGCAAGGATCTGCCGAACCTCGCCGGGGATCTCAATCTCCCGCTCCGCGCTCATCTCCTGGGCGATCAGTTCCCTGGCGAAGAGCGGCTCCAGCTCGGCCGCCGTGAGGGGCTCCCCGGTCCCCGGGTGCAGAGGCGGCGGCGGCGGGGACGGGAGATCCGCCACAAGATTATACCAGGCCTTCGGGATGTCGCTTTCGGAGAGAAGATACTTGATTGTGTCCATCGCGCGCCAGCATGCCTGCCGGACCGCAGGATTTCAAGCAGGGCGCAGCACGGAATGGCGGAAAACTTTTTTTCACTTTCTCCTTGCCACCCGGCCTCACCTCCCTAGTCTTTCCGTCCCGCTCAATGTCGGGGAACAAACATTCAAAAGTTCTTTATCACCTATGTCAGCACCAGCAGGCCAAAAAATCCGAATCCG
>JBAXXX010000119.1:0-9237 GCA_037127695.1 Verrucomicrobiia bacterium
TCAACAAGAGCCTCCAACTTCCTCAAATCCTCACAAATTCTGCGGAAGAACCAGATTTTTATCTGATCGAATGCGAGGTAGGCCATGCTGGCATTGAACGGTGTATTGAATTGGATCCAGCCTTCGGTGTAGCCCTTGTTGCCCACTTCCGGATGGTAGGGGTAGTGGAAGTTCTTGGGGCTGCCATCCAGAACGAACCGGGCGCGGGCCAGCTTGCCGATCCCGCCCGGACAAAATGTAAACCAGCCATTTTCCACGCCTTCGATGTCCCGAGGAGCCTGATAGGAGAAGTGGCGGCCGGTCGGATTGCGGCCGAACATATTGTCAAACTGCGCCCATGCGATCTCGTCGAGGCGCGCTTTCATCTTCGGGTCGGCAACGACCTGCTTGGCCGCGAGGAGTGCCGCCGGCAGGCCGACAACATTGCCGGGCTCGTTCCACTTTTGCGGGTGAGCCTCCATCGGTGTCCATCCGTCCGCGTCGTCGAGCTTGCGGAAATCCCACATGTTATCTGAGCGGCGGATCATGACTTTTGCCCAATCGGCGATCTTGTTGGCGAGTCCGGCGGGGGCTTTGTCCGGGTAGAGTCGCAGGAAATTGGCCAGCCCGGTCATGGTGAGAAACTCGCTCATCCGCTGGCCTTTGGTAACTTGGGGGACTGCCCAGTCGAGATTCTCAATCATCCAGTCGGCCTGCGCTTTTGCTGCGTTGAGGTAGAGCTCGGCATCCGGACGATTTTCGCGTTTCGCCACCTCATACATCAGAAGGTTGGGCTCGACAGAAAATCCGGGCGGGAACGATCCCTTGGTCGGGCCGATCTTCGTTTTTACCGCGAGCAGGTTGTGGTCGGAGCTTTCGTCGTAGGGGTATTTGCGGTCGGCAGCCGAGTCCGCCCAGGTTTTGAATGCGTAGTCGCGCACGGCGTCGTAGTTCTGCTGGGGCAGGAATTGTTTCAGGGCCGGCCATGCGTAGAGAAAGTAGGCGAGCTGGGACTTGAGCATCTCGTGACTGAGCCGCTGGGTGACGATGACATCCGCGCCCCAGTGGATCAGCTTGACGATATCCGGAGCGTTTTCGGCCGGCGGTTGGAGGGCCCCCCACACCTTAGCATTGGCTGGCGTCTCGTAGGTGATCTGGCGTGGCATCCGGTCGTAGGCCGAAGGATTTGTGAGGTATTGCGGCACAAGTGTCGTCAGTTCCCAACCGAACATGTGGTCGTCGCGCCATCCATACGAGCCGACGCAGGGATCGCGCTCGTTGCCCAGACGGTGGCGGCTGTCGATCATGAAGTTCACCATGTTCTGGTAGGTCACCCGTTCGAGCCACCATTGGCCGATGCGAAATGGCACCGAGGTGATCCCGCCCGCCTCGACGACATATTCGTTTTCATCGGTTGGATTGAACCCCGTGAAATCGCCCTTATTTCCCTTGATCGTTCCGGAGAATGCCGCCGCTCCGCCCTTGGCCGGACGCACGGTAAACGCTGTTCCGTCGGCCAGCGTCGGTGCAGTGAACTTCTTTGGCCTCCCGAAATCGAACCCGCTCTGGTTGAGATAAATCTCAGGCATTTTGGCCTGGCTGGCAGCAGGGGCCGCGTTTGGAGCCGGCTTGGGTGCGGCTAGTGGCAGCGCTGGCAGCTCCACGGAGAACGGCCAGAGGACGAGCTCCTTGATGCGTGCAATATCCTTGGGGCTCTTCCGGACAAGAAGACGGATCTTGTCCGTGACGACATCCACGGTCTGATCAAACGGCACGCTGACCGCCGTCGCCTTGTTACCATCAACGGTCGCCGAGGGGATCTCCACCCATTTGCCGTCCTTCCAGAACTGCATCGAGAATGACTCGACGGCATCCTTGTCTCCAAAACCGCTGAAGACATGCGTGCCGCCGAGCTTCTGTTTCGAGCCGAGATTGATTTCCAGGGCGACTGGCTGGGTGAACGGCTGACTCACCCAGCGCGAAGCGTCGCTGACCGCCCCGTCGATGGCGTTCGTCGCCGGGTATTTCGGGTTTTCGGAGTCGGCCTTGACCGCGACCGCCTGCACTGGGGCGAGAGCCGGGGCGGCGGGCTGCGCGAGCGCGGTCCCAGTTAACCCGGAGACGACGGCAAATATTTGGAGCAGTCGTGCGTGGCGAGGGGTGCTTTGCATGGAGTGAGGATGGATTGGAAGCTAATGCGGTTTCCGCCGGGTTACGGTTTCGGGTCTTTGAGAATCGGATGAATAGGGTTTGGATGAATAGAAGTTTGAGCTTGGGCGATACCGGGAAAAATCACCGACAGTGCTGCTACCTCAAGGAGAAACCATCCGGGAAATGTCCAACGAGCGTTCATCGAGGAAGACTCTACCGGATTGAGATATGCAAACAAGGTGACTTTGCGTATATTTTCATAAATATTACGACACGCGATATGAATGGAAAAACCTCCAGCCCCTTAGCGCTGCCGCCGCCTTCCCGCGTGGCGGTGCTGGTGGACACGGCCTCAACCTGGGGGCGCGGCATCATCACCGGAATTCACAATTACAGCCGCAAGCAGCGAGGCTGGCAGATGTTCATCGAATCTCGTGGCGTGGAGGAAACCCTGCTAGTTCCCCGCGGTTGGCACGGGGAAGGAATCATCGCCCGGATCGGCACTCCCGAAATGGCGCGCCGTCTTCGACTTCAGAAACTTCCCGTCGTCAACGTTTCCGGCATCCTCCTGCCCGGCGTGGAGTTTCCGAGGGTGACCAACGATGTCGGGGAGGTGGCGCGAATGGCCGTGCAATACTTTTGGGATCGCGGTTATAAGAATTTTGCCTATCTGAGCCTGCGAGGTTTGGAGTATGTCGTCCGGCAGCGCGATGCATTTGTGTCCGCGACGGCAGCGGCGGGCTTCGATTGCGCAGTGCATGGCATCAGAACGAACTCGGGATGCCAGGCTGCCGATTGGAACCTGAAACTGGACAAGCTCGGGCGCTGGCTTAAATCCCTGCCAAAGCCGGTTGGCCTTCTTACTTGGAGCGGCGGGCGCGAGGTCATCCACGCCTGCGAGCACGTTGGGTTGCGGGTGCCGGAGGAGGTTGCCATCCTCAGCGGTTCTGAAGATGAGTTGCTCTGCGAATGTTCTCCGATCCCGATCTCCGGGGTGGAGGCCGCCTGCGAGCAAATCGGATACGAGGCCGCCGCTTTGCTCGACCGGCTGATGCGCGGCAAGCCCGCACCAAAGTCCCCCAGGGTCATCCCGCCCCTGCGGGTCATCACGCGGCAGTCCACCGACACCACCGCAATCTCTGATCGCGCATTGATCGCCGCTTTGGGATTCATCCGCGAGAATGCGGCCCAACCTCTTCTCGTTGATGAGGTGGCGGCGCATGCGGGTATTTCGCGCCGCGTTCTGGAGCGCCGATTCCAGAAAACGCTCAGACGTTCACCGGCCGAACAAATTGCGCAGGAACGCCTCGCCCACCTTAAGGCGATCCTGGTCGAAACCGATCTTCCGATTCATGACGTGGCCAAGAGATGTGGATTTGGTTCCCCGGAATACATGACATACGTTTTCCGGACCGAACTCGGCACCACGCCGTTGCGCTACAGGCGGGATTCGCGCGGGCGCTGATTTCCCCCTGTGGGATCACAACGGGACGCCTCGTGGAGGTGCCCTGTTGCTCGATCGGAAGCTGCCGCGCCAGCTCACGCCGGGGTTGAGCCGTTGGAAACAACGCATTCGATCATGAGCCGTTCCATCTGTATTTTTCACCATTATTGAAGGCTGCTCCTTGCCTTGGGGAATGGTCGGGATATAGTGATTCCATGATTGCGGACCTTGACGTGAAGACTCTGTCGAAAGTCGAAAAGCTTCGGCTGATCGAAACACTCTGGGCGGATTTATCGGTGGAAGATGCCGGCATCGCCTCCCCGCAATGGCATCAGGATGCACTTCATGAAGCCGAGCGACTCCATGCCGAAGGAAAGGCAACGTTTTCCGATTGGAGCGAGGCCAAGGAGCGGATTCGCGCGGCCGTGGCTGCCCGGTGAAAATCCGGGTTCTCGATCTGGCGGAACGGGACTTGCAGGCGGGTTTCTATTTTTACGAGGCCCTGCAGCCCGGCATCGGAGATTATTTTCTCGATGCGATGTATGCAGAAATCGACTCCCTTTTCCTCTATGCCGGGATTCACAAGCGGGTCTTTGGCTACCACCGGCAGGTATGCAGAAGATTTCCTTATGCCATTTACTACAACAGGGCAGACGATGAGATTTCCGTCTGGCGGGTGTTGGATTTGCGGCGCGATCCCACATGGATTGCAGACCAACTTCGGACGATTTAGACGAAGCATTTCACTTTGATCGGCGCTGCCGCGCCAGCTCACGTCAGGATGGTCTAAGGCATATTTATATCGTTTTCCGTTTCACTTCTGGCGCTTTATCGGACATTCCATGACATTTATGGCCATGAATAGCCGCTTAAAAGGTGTTTCGTTACCGGATCAAGGGATTGTCATTCCAGCGGCGGATGTCCTCATCGGTGAGGACGCGCTCGTAGATCCGGATCTCGTCGATCGCGGCCGGGTGGTTGGAGAAAAAGTCGAGCGCGTCGGTCACGAGCGTCGGGCTTCCTTCTCCCTTGCCGATAAGCTTGCCATTCAGGTAAAGCCTGGATGCCGAGGCGTCCGCCGTCAGCACGACCTGGTTCCACTCGCCGGGCTTCACCTCGCCGCCGGAGATTTTTCCCGGGCTGGTTTGCAGGCGGCCTTTCTGGAGCGAGCAGGAGACCGTGCGATACGACTTGCCGAACGTGTTGTAGCCGTCCTTGCCGAACAGCTTGCCGTCGGCCGAGTCGCTTTTGAACCGGACGCCAACGGTGATTGCGTTCGCCCGCATCCGGAGCCCTGAGACCTTTAGCCCTGCAAGGCTCGATCCCCGCGAGACGTTGACATCCAGGCCGGGCTTGAGCCCGTCGCCAGTGTTCGCCCGATGGACGGCGAGGAATCGGCCATTTTGCCCTTCCTCGGCTGCCGCGCCCGGTGCGACCCAGATGGTTGAGGCCTTGTCGAGCTTGGTGGCTCCCGCCTTGCCATCCCAATTTTCAAACCGCGCGGCGCTGATCAGCCCGGCCTCCGGGATTTTCACGAGCTGGAACTGCACGCGGTTCCGCGCCTCCGATGTCCCGTCCGGCAGGAATGCGGCGGCCGTGACGGTCGCTGACCTGTCGATCGCGACGGCTTTTTCGGCAACCGGCGACAAGGCGGTCGGCTCGCTCCCGTCGAGGGTGTAGCGGATTTTTCCGGCGGCTCCCTCCGGCAATTTCATGGAGATGTTTGTCGGCCCGTAAATTTCATGGGACGAACCTTCCGCAGCCGCATTTTCCGGGCGGATGCCCACCTGAACCGCGCGGCGAAATTCCGCTGCCGGGAGGGCGAGGGTCTGACCGTCCGGGTATGTGACCGAGGCGAGCGCCGGGCTGGCTCCGAGGCGCAGCGAGATCCTGTGCCAGCCTTTTTTCAAGCCGATTGTTCCGGCAGGCCGACGTCCGGCGACCCCGCGCTGGACGACGACCTCGCCATCGACCCGGAGCTGGTTTTGGAAGGCGGAGCGTAGGTCGCCAAGCCCGGCAGCCGCATCTTTTCTGGCCGCCAGATCGAACCCGTAGATCCCATCCTCCGGAGCGCTGAACCATCCGTCATAAACCCGCACGAGGGCGGGGCGGAGATTGGTCTCGAGCCGGTCGGCCTTTTCGGTTCGGAGCGGAGCCATCCCGTCGGTATCGAGATAGTCCGCGTCCCGGTTTTTGCCTTCGCGGTCAAAAATGGAGAGCACCATCCCGGGTTCGAGCCAGGCAGGGGCTATTGCGGCGTCTTTCCATACGGGTTCCGGAGGCTTTGCGATGACGATGCCCTCTTCGGCATTCCATCGAAGCGCGTCGGCCTGCACGGGTTCCGACGGGGCCCCATCCCGGCTCACGCTGACGCGGAACGGCATTTCTCCCGCCGTGTTGATGTTCCAGAGCAGAGGATCGCAAACGATGAGATCGAGGGGATGCCATCCGGCTTCGAGAACAAATTCCCCGTGGCGCACCTTTTGCTGCTGGTGAAAAACTCCTGTGGATCGGATGCCATGCTGCCCGCCCACATCCATCGCGACCGGCCCGCAGGAGTCCACCGAGAATTCATACGCGCCGCGCTCCGGCGCGCGGAACCATCCGGTAAAGCGGTAGAACCCTTTTGCCTGCTCCGGGACAGGCCGCTGCGGGTTCACGAAGGGAAGCGCAAATCCGGGAACGGCCGCCGAGGTCGTCGGCTTTTCCTTGTCCAGATCTGGGAGCATGGTCTTCGCCGCATCAAAAAATCCCCGGTTGTTCCAGACGACGGTCTTCTTTTCGTAAACCCTGGCGAGGAGTCCCGGCTTGCTCCCTTGGGGCGGAGCGACCGGAGCGGCGGGTGCCGTCCGCGCAAAATCCGCGCGGAGGATCTCGCTTTCCTTTGGCCCGGCGGTCCAGGCCGGATCGAAAACCCGTGCGGCGAGCTTCGCGTTGGCGGTGATCTTCAAGGGGGACTCGTAGCGAGCGGACCCCTCGGTCGGATCGCTCCCGTCAAGCGTGTAGGTGAGGAAGGCGGGAGCGGGCGGGCGCGCCAGCTTCACGCTGATCTCCCGGTCGAATTTGTAGGTTGGCACTGTCCCCTCAAGCCGTGTGGTGCGGAGGTCGTTGGCATCGAACTTCGCCCCGCGAACCTCGAGGGCCGGGCGTGCCGGGGCCGCACCGCTTTGCAGGACCGGTCGCCCGTTTCGTTCGACCGAAAAAACCGTGCGGCCGCCGTCGGCTTTTCCGAAACGGTAAACGTCTGTCGTTTCGCCGATCTTCACGGTCAGTTCCGTGCGGTCGGGATTCCATTCGGTGACCGGCATCGGGTCGCCCTGCCGGTGCGGGTAGAGGAGGACGCGGAATTCCGGCGAGTCGGAGATCGCCGGGATCGTCACATGGCCGGGCTTCTCAAAACGGGGGACAGGGAAGCCGTGGGGGGAATTCCTCCAGAGCGTGCGCACCAGAAGGAGCGGGTCGCCTTTCCCAGGCATGGCGCGGTCGGATTTCGGGTCGCGGGGAGTCGAGGCGCGGCCGAGGAGCAGGTCGTTTTTGCGGGCGGGGCCCGGCGTGACCGTCTGCGCGAGGATCTCCGGCGTTTTGTTGTCGATCAGGTCGATGCCCTCGGGCAGCGTCATGTTCCACTCGTAAAGATGAGGGCTGGCATCCTTCCGCGCATCATCGAGGGCGAGGACATACGGGTGTTCGCCGCGTGCGAGATAGACCGTCCGGTAGGCCTGCTCCATCGGGTTGTTGACCCGGTACTGCTCGACCATCCGGGTCTCGCCGCTCCACGGGCCGTAGTCGGTGTGGGCGTAGCCGTCGTTCCATTTGACCGTGCCGGGGTGGAACGCGACCTGCTGGTCGCGCGTGAGGTCAAAGTTGCCTTCCGCAAACGGTGCGTAATATGGAAGCTTCGCAGAAGGGAAATCCAGCGGATGCACCTGCATAACCTTCGCGAAAGAATACCCGGTTTTTCCGTCGCCGACCGCGGCGAGGCCGCCGGGCGTTTCCTCGACGCCGAGCCAGACTCCCGGCGCGGGCGGCCACCCGAGCCCCTTGCCGTCGATGGTCAGCATGTTCTGGAGGAACGTCGCCTTCACGAAGAGCATGTTCGAGTCGCAGAGCCAATTGATTCCGTCCGCCCACATCACGATCCGGTTGTTCTCCGAGCCCTCGTGGCCGCCGTAGAAAAAATCCTGCTTGCATGTGAAGCCGAGCTGGATGTCGTCCTTCTTCCAGGAGTTGCGGGTGATCACGTATCCCCGTTCGTCGTCCTTCCATGTGAGCGGAAGCTTGAGCGCGTCGATGCGCTTCTGGTCGGTCCAGTCGAGGGGCTTCCCGTTTTTTTCACGCATCCCGTCCTCCGCGAAGAGGAGCAGGAGCTCGTCGGAGGTGCCGACCGGATTCGGCCATTTCGCCGCCGGGTCGTTTAAAAAATCATGTGTCGTGAACGTCGCGCTGTAGAGCCAGTCGAGCGCCGGGTCTTCCGGGTGGAAATACCGCATCATCCAGATCACGTGGAATGCGGACGCGCGCATCTCGTCGCGGATCTGCCAGCGTCCGTCCTGCCAGTGGATCGCATTTTCAAAAAACCGCATCTTCGCGCGGAGGTGGGAATGTTTGAGCAGGTCGCGCTCGCGGCGTCCGAGCGCGACGAGGGCCGAGGTGTTGAGCCAGCCCTTGATCGACTCGGCGCACATCCCGTCCGCGTCGAGATACCAGTCGAGCGCCGCGCGCACCTTCTTCGCGGCAAGGTTGTAAACGTTTTGGTCGAACCCCTTCTGCCCTTCGATCAGGAGCAGGAGCCGGAGAAACTCCATGCCAAACCCCTGGTGGTTGTTGATCATGAAATGGTCGGGGACGGTCATGAAATTTGAAATCCTGCCGGCTGTGAGGCGGGCGATCACGCGCTCGGCGGACGCACGCTCGTCGGGCGACATCCATTGGTGGAGGTAATCGTAATCGATCAGCGACCAGATTTCGGAGGGCGGGTCCGGATCTCCGGAGGCCGAGAGCGATTTCTCCGCGCACCACAGGTTGTCGCTGTCGGGCTGCGCGTCCAGCTTGTCGAGCTTCGGTTCGAGGGATCGGATTTTTCCGGCCAGCTCGGAGGCGAGCTGCTTGCCGAGCGCGTCGTCCTTCGCCACAAGCGCGTAGAATGCCGTCCGGTTTTTCTTCACCCGCTCCCACATCACGCGGAACGCGGCGGGCGCCTTGTCGCCGAGCGCCACTTTCGCGCGGATGCGTTCGATGTCTTCGGGCGTGACCAGCACTCTCGGATGCACGCCGGGTGGAGGAGGCTTCGACAGGCGCGATTCGTCGAATCCCGGATCGTCGTAGGTGCTGTTGGCCTTCGGCGAGGCCGGCCAGAAATCGCCTTTCAGCGCGTCCTTGGCCGGCAGGATCGCCCGCGGTTTCCAAGTCGGATCGCGGTAGTATTCCTCGGCGCCCTGCGAGGCCTGCACCGACAGGACGGCCACGGACAGGAGGACGAAAACCAAACGGTAGGGGCGCACCGCCGGGGTGCCCGTCGCTGATTTCCGGGTAGGGACGCCTCGCCGCAGGCGTCCGTCGAATTGCTCAGGAGGGGGCGCTGTCGCGCCAGAAGTCGGGCACCTCAGCGATGTGCCCCTACCGGTGCGGTGGGGATGGCTCGCCGAGCCGTCCGTTGCCGGATC
>JBAXXX010000120.1:0-9073 GCA_037127695.1 Verrucomicrobiia bacterium
CGGCTGGGCCTGCGGAAAAGCCGGCGCCTCGCACGCGCAAAAAGAAGGCGGCTCTGCCCCAGCCCGTGCAGGAATCCCCTCCAGATTCCCCAGCAAAGAACCTCGGGGCAAGCCCCGAGGCATTTGGAGGGACCGGCTCTGTCCGGTCCGTTGCTATCCACGGACGACACGGAGGTCGTCCCTCCAGCAACAAAGACGAAGCAAGCTTCGGGGGATCAGACCCGCAGGAAATGGATAAAACATTTCCTCCTGCAAGGATTGATTTTGAAAAATGCCAGCCGGCCGCGGCGGTCAAGCCGGCTGCGGCCCGCATGGAAATGAGCGGCCGCCCGCTGGTGCGATTCCAGCGGATGTGCCGGGGAATCCTGCAGGAGGTTGCCCCCGAGCTTCTCAACTGGGCACAGGATCGCCGCAAGCGCCGCAGGGCCATCAAGAAGTTTCTGCTCCGGCGCAGCAGCCAGGGACAAAGGAAGGGTGGAGATTCGCGGGATCCGGGCAACGCCGGGTCTGCTGGCGGCCGGGCATCGAGCCCGGCGCGGGCGCTTCCCAAGCTCGCTTTCCTGTGGGCCCGCCGCGTGCGGATCGCCGCGTGGCGGGGGATTCGCCCGATCCTACGCTGGCAGCGCCGGTCGTCACCGGTGACAATCCTCGCGACGTATTTTGGTCTTTTGAGCGTTCTGTCGCTTTTGGCCTCGGCCTATTTTCTGATCCCGGCCCGCCATGTGGACCACCCGCCCAAAGCGGAGGCCCCGCCCCATCTGATCTCGATGCAGCTCGGAGTGCCCGCGCGCAAGGCGCTGCAGCAACCCCAGGAGGATCCCGTCAGTTTGACTCGCCTTCAAAAGCAGGCCGAAGAAGAGTTTCTGGCAGGCAACTACGCGGCAGCCGAGCAGATCTTCCGCGAGCTGCTGCCGACCGCACGGTTCCGCGCCCTCACCGGCTTCCAGATTTACCTCTGCCTGCTCAAGCAGAATAAGTCTGCGGAGGCCGAGCTCATGGCCGGAAGGTTTCCGACGGGCCCCATGGCAAGGAACCCCTCGGGGATTTATGTGCGGGCGGCTGCCGCCCTCCTCCAAGGCCGAACCGAAGACGCACGCGCGGCCATCGAATCCGCCCGGAAGCAGTATCCGCAAATCTGCCCGCTCTATGACAAGGCCCTCTCCGACGCGGCGCTCGCGCCGCTTCCCTAGCCCTCGGTTTTCGCTCTCGGTTTTAGCGTGCCAGCAGCCCCGGCCGATGAGAGACTCAAACGCATGATTGCAAAAAAGAAGATGGGCCTCGCGATGGCGACGGTGCTCGTGCTGGTCAACATGGTCGGCACAGGGATTTTTCTTTTGCCGGTGAGCATGGCCACGGTCGGCAGCATTTCTATTATCGGCTGGGTGGTGGCAGGGGTCGGCGCGGGCGCGATCGGGCTGATGTTTGCGATGCTGGGGGCGATCAAGCCCGAGGCCGGCGGCCCGTATGCCTACGCCCGCGAAGCGCTCGGCCCGTATCTTGGGTTCCAGACAAATTACATCTACTGGTCGGCGAACCTCGTCGGCAACATCGCAGTCGCCACGACGGTCACCGGGTATTTCACCGAGCTGATCCCTGCGCTCGGAGGCACGGTGCGCGAGGTCGCCTTTAGCATTGCAGTGATCTGGGTCGCCACAGCGATCAACCTCGCTGGGCCGAGGTGGGTGGGCTTTTTCACCGGTTGGGCTACCGTCCTGGCGATGATCCCGCTCCTCGCCATCGCGATCTTCGGCTGGATCTGGTTCAACCCTCAAACTTTCTTTGGGAGCTGGAACCCCCACCACGATTCCGAATGGAACGCCGTCTCGACGAGCGCCGCGTTTGCCCTCTGGGCATTCATGGGAGTCGAAAGTGCGGCGGTGGCCTCCGACGTCATCGAGAACCCGAAGCGCAACGTGCCGCTCGCGACGATGATCGGCCTCCTGATCGCCGGGGTCCTCTACATCTCGACCTGCACGGTCCTCATGGGGATCATGCCGGCTGAGGAGCTTGCAAATTCCTCCGCGCCGTTCGCCGACGCCGCCGCAAAAGTCTTCGGCCCGATCGGTGCCATCATCATTGCTCTCTGCGCGATTTTCAAGGCGGGCTCGTCGCTCGTCGGCTGGACGCTCACGATCAGCCAGTCCGCACTTGCTGCGGCAAAGGACGGGCTTTTCCCGAAAATTTTCGGGCGCACCGACAGCCGCGGAATCCCGGTCGGGAACTTCCTGATCTCTGCCGTCCTGATGTCCCTGATCGTGGTTTTGACGGCCTCCCCGACCCTCAGCAAGCAGTTCAGCGAGATCATCGACATGGCGATCATCCTGACGATCCTGCCCTACATGTATTCCGGAATCGCATTTCTCCAGATCGGCAAGCAAGCGGGAACGAACCGCTGGCACCATTACCTGGTCGTTTCCATCGTTGCTGTCGTGAGCATTTACTGCCTCTGGGTGGTGGCAGGATCCGACGCCACGCTCACCCGGAACGCGATGATCATCCTGTTTGCCAGCGTCCCCCTCTATCCGCTCTTCACCAGGGGCGAGCTGGATGTCTGAACCTTACGCTCGCTAGTGCCAGATCAGCCCGGATTCGAGCAGGCGGTCGCCGATGCGCCCGTAGCGCCCGGCCTCCCAACCGTTGTGAATCTGTGCACCATAGAGAAAGCTGGCGAGATACTCCGCCCATGAGGAAAATTGACCTTTCAGGGCGGAGGAGGCGGTGCCGATGAGCTTTTCTCCTTCTTCCGGCTTGAGGAATCCGGCGCTCGCCCCCAAATCTGCCAGGTAAATGATGTGGGATTGGATCCACGCCGCATCGTCTTTGGCACCATTTTTGGAAGAGGAGAAGATTTTTTCTGCGGAGGCGTTGAGGAGGCTGAAGAAGCGTTCGGACGAGCCACCTGCCGAGGGAACCCCGGGCTCATCGCGATACTGCGGCCGGAACCCGGCCAGCGCTTGGATCTCGTCCTGGAGGTCAGCCGCGCTTTCGATTCCGAACATCCAGCGCAGCTCCTTGCGGGCGGCCCCCTTGTCGCCAGCAGAGACTCCGCTCGGACGTCCGAGCGGGTGGCCCTGAGCGAGAAGGATCGGCAGGACAAAGAGAGATGCGTTTCTTTCGTCTGCCGTGAGATCGGCATCCGGCGGCTCAAACTGCGGAAATCGAAACGCCTCGGAGCGGGAGGATTTTTTTTCCATTTGAGATGCGAGATCCTCGAAGCCGAGCAGGCGCGCCTGGGCGATCGGCGTAGTTCCTTTTTTATCAGCCAGGGTTGGGTCGGCCCCTTTTTCGAGCAGCATCTCGACGAGCGGGAGGTTCAGGAGCGGCTCGACTGCGTGGTGGAGCGCGGATCGCCCGTCTTTGTCCCGGGCGTTGACATCCGCCCCGGCCGACAGGAGCGGGACAACGAGATATGAATGTGCCCAGTCGCGGCAGGCGGCGATGAGCGGAGTATCCCCATTCCTTTGGGCCGGGCTTTGAACGTCTGCTCCGGACGCGAGGAGAGCCTTGACCATGGCGAGCTCGCCGTGGCCGGCCGCATAATGGAGCGCCGTTCCTCCGTGCGGGGTGAAGGGGGCCGTGCTGGCCTTCTTTTCCATGAGAAGGAGGAACCCCTCCCACCAACCGCCGGAGCACATGATGAGCGGGGTCTGCTTCCACTTGTCTTGGATGTCGGTCTTTGCTCCCGCATCGAGCAGGAGCTTCATCACGCGCGGCTGCCCAAACTGAGCGCTGTAGTGCAGAGCGGTATTCCCGTTCTCATCCACCAGATCCAGCTTGGCCCCGGCTCGGATGAGCTCGGCCGCGATGTGCTCCCATCCGGCCTGCGCAGCGTGCATGAGAGCTGTCTGGCGGCACCCCGAGCTTTGCGCGTTGATGTCCGCGGTTCCCATCATCTGCCGCAGCTTTTCCAAATCCCCGGTTGTTACAGCAAAAAACCACGGGTCGGCGGGCTTATCCAAGCCGATAGGTTTCCCCTGGAAATCGACTTGCCCCGCCTCCAGCAGGCGCTCTCCGGCCCCCGGTTCCCGCAGCAGCACCGCCAGCCGCGCATCCAAAATGCGGATGATCCGGTCGTTTGGATTTTTGGAGAGGGACTTCCTCGTGTATTCCCGGGCGCTCGCGTAATCGCCGAAGCTCCGAAACCCCCAGGCGCAGGTGTTCAAGTAGCAGGACGTTTCGGGCGCGAGGCTCGCGGCCCGATCCCATGCGCTGATCGCATCGCGCTTGCGCCCGAGGCTCCAGAGGCATTTCCCTTGCAGGTCGTAATAGTTTGGGGCATCCGGCCTCATGGAAATCGCCTCCTGAACAAGCGGGAGCGCATCCGCCGCGCGCTCGAGCTTCAGCAAAGTGTCTGCCGCAGCGTGGAGGCTCCACGGCGCGCGCTCCATTTTTATCGCGATTTCCCGATGCTTCCACGCGGCATCATAACCTTGCGCATCGTCCAGCAAATTGGCCATCGTCTGGTGAACCAGCACCGGGCCAGGCCCCGGCGCCATGAGGTCGAGAACCGCCTCGTATTCGCGGATGCCGCATTGCAGGATCCGCTTGCGAACTTCCCCCGAGAGCTTAAACGTTTTTCCGCGCGTGAGCGTCCTGGCCATGACGGCTGCCATCCACCTGGTCGGGATCGAGCGAGGATTCTGGCGGCTCAGCACGAGAAGCGCGTTATAGAAGTAAAGAGCCGTCCCTTCGTCCTTCGAAATATCGATCCCGAGAATGCACGCGGAGACCTTGCCCTCCAGGGAATCCGGATTTCGGGCCAGCGTTTTCAGAAAAACCGGCGCGGATCCTGTTCGGTCGAACCGGCTTCGAGTGAGGACTGCCGCGAGAAATCCGGCATCGCCGTTCTCGGGATTTTTGCGCGCTTCCCCGGCCAATCGGGCTTCGGCTGCCAGCTGGTCGCCTGCGGCGAGAAGGCCGAGAGCATCCCGAACCTCAGGCGCACCGTCCCCGGCCGGGTCCGAAAAAAGCCCGGAGCCGCCGAAGGCCAGCGCGGCGGTTGATATCAAAAAAACTTTTGAAGGAAAAATGGAGGGGAGGCGGCGGGGCTTTCGCAAGACAAACTTCATGGCGGCGTGTATATCCGCGCAAACATGGCCCTTCCAGAAAAAATCTTCATCGCCATCACGCTCGATCCCCTGCAGGAAAAGCCGTGGCCTTCCAGCCATAAACCAGGCGTGCTTCCCGACAGCCCGGAGGCCTGTTCCTGCCCGTATTTTTCAGAAAACCCTTGCGCTCTGCCGAGATACAAGTATATGCCATTCATTGGAGAATGGGGCGGCATCCCCCTTGTTTTCCAAAAACTCATCCGTTCTCGTCACCTATGAAAACTTCCTGGTCAACCCACTCCGGCCTCTCGCCTGGGGCTTTTTCTCACCCCAGCACGCGCCGCTCATTTCTCCCATCCCGACCATCCCGTGGCGCGCGCTTTATGCGTTTCGAACCACGCCGCATCCTCATCCTTTTCTTCGCCCTACTCGCGGCCCTGCCCGCGCAGGCGACGGTTTACCAATGGGTGGGCTCCGCAGGAAACGGCAACATGACCGGAACGAACGCAAACTATAGCCCCAGCGGTGCCCCGATAACGGGGGACACCATCTCGTGGAATGCGACCACCTACACGGCTGCCCCCACAGCCAACGGGAATTTGACCGTCGGCGAACTCTGGTTTGGCGGAAACAACACCGGGAACGTCACGTTCGGCGCGGGCACGAGCGTGCTGACGCTCAATGCCGATGGTGCCACGCCGGGCGTCGGCATCCAGATGGACAGCGGCTCGGGCGCGGTCTCCACGAGCGGCACCAAGTTCGCGCTCGGCGGGAACCAGACCTGGCTCAACAACTCGGCCAGCTTGCTCACTGCCAACGGCACGATCACCAACTCTGGCAACGTCACCGGCTACACGCTCACGGTGGACGGATCCGGCAATACGACGCTCAACGGAATCATCAGTAACGGAGGCACTGTCGGCACCACCGCCCTCACCAAGAACGGTTCCGGCACGCTCACCCTCGCCGGAAACAACACCTACACCGGCCCGACCACGATCAAGTCGGGAACGCTCAAGGTCTCGACGAGCACCGCGTCAGCAAATGCATTTGGTGGCAACGGAACCATCATCATTGGAGATGCGGCCAACACTGGGGCAGCGGCCACGTTGGAATTTAACACAACCCTCACCCCTGGTTTCCCTACCTTTTCCAACGCGATCAATATCGTCGGCAACGGCACGAGCACGATCAGCGCCTTAAACTATAGCCCGACCTTTGCCGGCAACGTCACGCTGAGCAACAATCTCAACATCCTTTCCAATAACGCCAGCGGGAGCTTTCTGATTTTCAACGGGGGAATCACAGGCAACGGGAATGTGACGGTGACAGTCCAGAGCGGCAGCGCCGTTGGGTCGTATGTTACTTTCAACGGCCTCGTGAACAACAACGGCGCGCTCACCTTCAACAACATCAGCTACAGCGGGAGCAAGGCGAACACGATCGCGGGCGGAGTCGGCCCCAACGTGACGGCGATCACCCAGGCGAGCAGCAACAGCCCGCTGACCATTAGCGGCAACGCGATTCAGGTGAACAGCGGGGGCACGACGCTGACCGCGAGCGGGGCGGCGCTCTTTACGGTTTCTGGCGGCATCACTGGCACAGGAAACCTGACCCTGAATACCAATAACAACACGAACGGCATTCTCGTCACGACCACCGCGATCAATAACGTCGGCGCGGTGACCAATTCCGGCACCGGCACCGCCGCCACGACAATCAGCTCAACGATCGGCGGCAACGTGACCAGCGTGATCCAAAACAGCGCCACTTCCATGCTGATATTGAATGCGGCTAACACCGCTTGGTCGGGAGGGATCCAGATCAACTCGGGGACGTTGGAGAATCTTCAAAACGCAACGAATCCCCTTGGAACGGGCGCACTCACTCTCGGCAGCGCCGGATCAGATGCGATGCTTCTGTGGGCGACAGGAGGTGGCACGATGACCAACGCCATCACTGTAGCTGCGGGAGCAGGCAACCGGACGATCCGGACAAACGCAGCGAGCGGCTCGCTTAACCTCAACAGCACGATCAATCTCAATGGCCACGACCTGGTTTTTGATACCCTCAACCAGACAGGATTCATTATCGGCGGCACAATCACCGGAAGCAACAAAATCTCCTTCACGAACTCGGGAAACCTCACCGGGGCCGCAACATCTCTGAATCTCAGCGAGAACAGCTTCACGGGCATTTTTGAGATCACCAGCGGCGCGACGTTAAAGATGATCTTGAATAACGGGGCCACCGCAGGAACCGTGAACGTCCTCAGCGGCGGAAACTTTACAACAACGCAAGGGGTGACGGTGACGATTGCGGGGTTGACTGGCGACGCGGGCTCTTTTACGAATGCGGCAGGCGCCAAAGTTCTGACCATCGCCGGAAGCGGAACCTATGATTTCAAAGGCCTTATTCAGGACTCAGCAGGAGCAGGGGGCCTGACAATGAACGGCACGGGAACCCAGATCCTCTCCGGCAACAACACCTACACCGGGGCGACGACGGTGACCGCTGGGACATTGCGCGCGGGAGTGGCCGGGACCGCCTTCGGGCTCAATTCAGCGGTTTCGCTTGCTAACACGGCTAGCGCCACGCTCGACCTCAACAATTTCAGCACCAGCATCGGATCCCTGGCTGGCGGCGGCACGACTGGGGGCAATGTCACGCTGGGTTCGGGCACGCTCACGACGGGCGGCGCCAACGCATCCACGACATACAACGGAACGATCTCGGGAACCGGCGGCCTCATCAAGGTCGGAACCGGAAACCAGACACTCACCGGCAGCAACACCTACACCGGCGGAACCGGCGTCAACGGCGGCGCGCTGATACTGGATTTCTCGACGGCGACAACGAACATCCTCAATTCCTCCTCCGCGCTCACCCTGGGCGGCGGCACGTTCAAGCTTATCGGCAAAGCTTCGAACACCAACAGCCAGACGGTGAACGGAACCACGCTCAATGCCGGGGCAAGCGCCCTCACGCTCGCGGCCAACGCGACAGCCAACCCGCTGCTCCTGAACCTCGGAGCGATCACGCGCAATGTCGGCGGCACGGTGGATTTCACCCAGCCGACCGGAACGATCAGCGGGACCAACGGCTTCGTCACTTCGACAGGAAACACCAGTGGCATCCTCGGCGGTTGGGCCACCGTCGCAGGCACCGACTGGGCAACCAATAACGGCACCAACATCGTCGCGCTGCCCTCCGGAAACTACACCGCCAACACATGGGCCGCAGCAAACAACACCAATGTCACCACCAGTTCCGCACCCGGATCGGACAGCACCACCAACAGCCTGCGCTTCAATACCGCCGGGGCTTACACGCTCACACTCACCGGGACCAACACGATCACCTCCGGCGGCATCCTTGTTACCAGCACCGTCGGCAACAACCTTTCCACCATCACCGGCGGCAACCTCCAGGGAGCCAGCGGCGCGGACCTGGTCGTCATCCAGAACAACATCACCAACGGGCTCGCGATTTCCTCGGTTATACAAAACAACACCTCTGCGACCGGCCTCACCAAGTCCGGATCGGGGATTCTCACGCTCACCAATGCGAATACCTACACTGGTTTGACGACGATCGGTTCCGGCACGCTGCAGATCGGCAGCGGCGCCGACGCAGGCTCGATTGACTCGACCAGCGCGATCATAAACAACGGCTCGCTCGTCTATAATGTGGCTGCGGGCAACCGCACGGTCGCCGTGGGGATCAGCGGAACCGGCTCGCTGACCCAAAACAGCACCGGAGGCACGCTCACCCTGGCGGCCGCCAACACCTACACCGGTGCCACGACCCTCACCACCGGCAACCTGATCCTCACTGGAGGGCTCTCCGGCTCAAGCATCACGGTCGGCACTGGCACATCGGCGGCCAACTTCACCCAAAACAGCACCGGCACCATCGCTGGAGCCGGCACGACATTCACACTCACCAATGGCACCGCCACCCTCGCCGGCGCCAACACCTACACCGGTGCCACGACCCTCACCACCGGCAACCTGATCCTCACT
>JBAXXX010000121.1:0-9062 GCA_037127695.1 Verrucomicrobiia bacterium
ATCGGAAAATCGGCGTCGAAACACACCCAGAAGTTCGCTTAAGTTAGTGCCATTCTCAACTAGCCGCCGTGTGCTGTGATCGAATCGCCGATGGCGATGATCGCCTCGCCCGGCTTGATCAGGAGTTCAGGCGGCGAAACATCCGATCCTGGATGGATGAGAGTCAGAACTAATGCGAACATTTGAGCGATGGCATGCATGGGGATCGGCCTGAGCTAAAATGCGCCCGAGTTCATTCCACATATCCACTTCACCGCGCAATCGCATTTGTGGCCGACCTTTTTATACTTTTCCTCAAGATTGGCGTGGCAACCCGGGAGCGGCTTGCCCTCCCGGAAAGCCGGAATCTCTAGGAAAATAAGCCGTGTGCGCAGGAGACTGAAACAGGATTGAACAGGAATATACATGCGAGGAATCTACAAAGCCCGAACCCCGCAAATCAAGCGAAACGCCATTTAAACCGTTGAATTGCTCTTCGTTTGCCTTTGCCTGAAGCCATAGGGATCAAACCCTGCCTGCACCCTCTAGGTTAAGCCGGGCTAGGGATCGCACACGGCGCTCGCCGAGCTACGAATCGCGCAGCAATTCGAGCAGGCGTCGATCCAGCTGGTGGCCATACCATGGCTCGCAGCTCACATTCAGGGCAGGGATCCCGGTCGTCGAGACGGATGGAGGTCACTTCGAGGCGCGTCCGGCAGTGATGCCCAGCAAGACGGGCACCCCGGATTTTTCGGGTCCGTAAACCATGTCGATCGACTCGATCGCGACGTCTGGCCGCGGGTTGTCCCACTGCTTGGAATAGACGGCCGCGCTGAACTCGGTTCCGGCGTATGGCTTCGTCCATGCGAGCTGGGCGCCCGGCAGGGGTACGGGAGATTTGGTCTTGTAATCTCCGATATCGCTATCGCTGAAGATCGGGATGATCTCCTCCTTCCCGTCAGCGTAGTGGACGACGTAGCGGAACATCTCGAATTTCTTGCCCTTCTTCAGCTCCTCCGGCTTCGGCCGTTTTTCCACTCTGCCCGTATGGAGGAAGAATAGGGCGTGCGCCTTCTTGCCGACCGGGATCCCCTTCACCTCCCCCGGAGGGTTATTCGGGAGCGCGTTCCCTGCCAGCATGATGCAGGTGGGAACCGGCGAGGTTTTGAACTCGAAGATGTCATACTTCACCCCGGCGAGGGTTTGCTCGCCCGTTGGCAGATCCCCGAGGGTGAAAGCCGCGTCCCCGAACCATCCGCGCTCCGTGCGGAACTGGTTCGCCTGCTTGTCGATCGCGACCGGGGAATAGTCGAGGTTGCTCCCGGCAATGACGGTCTTCCCTCCGCCGAAGGGCGATCCCAAGTTGCGGAGCAGCGAGGCGAGGACTGAACGCTTCTTCGTGACATTGACCGGCACATCCTCGGCATCCTTGAAGAGAAGGTTGCAAAGAATGATGCCGCCTTTGCCCCGCGGATATTCGACAATCCCGCCGATGTTGAGCATCGGCTTGACGCGTTCATGGAAGTCCGCCGGGCGCTTGGCGAAGAGCTGGATGTTATCCAGCCCGACAAGCGTCACTCCATTCTGCTGTTTCGCAGGGGTTGTCGTGTGTTTTGCATGGCGGAAGGATAACGAGGTTGCGGTCAGCGGAGGCTCGACCGGCAGCGTGGTGGCCTCGCCGTCTTCCCTCACGTCGAAGGTGCGCTTGGCGGCCTCGGTGGCGTCGGGAGTGACATCCACCTGGGTGGTTGCATCGTAGTTGTTATTGCCATCCCATACCCAGGAGATGATCTCCTGAGGCTTCGGAAAAGTCAGGAGGTAGGGGGCGTCAGCAACCGGGTGGTTCAGGGTGTATTTCCATCCGTCCGCCTGGACAAAGCCAGCACCAAAGCGGTTGTAGATATCCTTGTCCCATTTTCCGAACGGGGCGACATCATCGAGATCCACGATATAGCTGAAGATATCCGATGCCACGAACGTTCCCTCCTGGAAGGAAAAGAGGCGTTCGGAGGATGAGAGCGCGATGTCGCTCAGCGCGACTCCGGCAAGCCAGCGGTTGCGCGGGGTGGCCAGGTTGACGCGCTCCCTCTGGAACGGGCGGATCATGTGCTCGAAGCCGACCAGCTTATTATAATCGGCGAGGCCATCCGGGGTAAGCCCGTTGAGGACGAGCCATCCGCCGCCGTCGTTGAACGCCTTCACCTTGTCCGGGTTGTCCGCGAGGGATTTGAGGTTTGCAGGAGTTGCCGAGATGACCGCGATTTTCCCGGACTTCATAGCGGCGAGAGGATCGGGCGCTGCGGAATACTGGAGGTTGATGGCGTCCAGAACCTTGAGGAGCTGAGAGTCGGCGGCGGCCGCCGTCTTCTGCAGCTCGAGCTTGTAGGCCGCGCTATACGAGAGGGCGTTCGCCAGCAACGTCTGGGCAACGGCGTTGGTGGCGAGTTTCTCCGCGACGACCAGCTGGCTCAGCGTGACGAGGCCTTCGCCGACCGGGATGGTCAGAAGCGCGGAGTTGAGGAGCGCCTCGTTGCACTGGACGAGAGAACGCGCGCCGCGCTCGGGCTTGAGGTAGGCATTTTTATAGACCACTTCGCCCGGCTCCCAGGTAAAGAAATCCTTATCCTGAAGCCCACGCAAGAGGGGGTGGCCGGCATCCTCGGTGAAGGCGACCCTCCCGAGGTTCACCTGCGCCGGGATCGATGCGGGAACCAGCCCCTGATACTTGAGCGGGGTGTCCTGCTCGAGGATAATGACCCGGCCGCCGGCGAGAGCATAGGCACAAAAAGCCGACGACGTGCTGTCGGCAGCGGTGAGCGCGTCCGGGCCGACCAGCCAGATTTTCCCTGGGGCGGTCGGAGCGGCAAGGCTGTTGAGCGGGGTGAAGGGGATTTTCTGCGCCTGCAACGCGGGGGTCACCTTGCCTTTGGGGTCATAGACGAAAAGCGCGCCGGGCTTGATTTTCGTGGCGAGCGTGGCGGGCGGGAGCACCGAGATCGCTTTGACCGAGCGGAAGATTTCCTTCCCGGCGGCCGACAGCGTCAGCACCAGCTCGCCTTCCTCACGCGCCTTGACTTCCGGCATCGCGAGCTCGATGTCGAACTTCTCGTCCATGCCGGGAGCGACGTTGTGCACGGAGGATTTCGAGGCGATGTCCTTGCCGCCCACCGTCAGCTTCCATGTGAGCGTTAACGGATCGGGGAAGCGGGTGTTATTGAGAATCCCTAGCGTGCGCTTGGCCTTCTCTCCAGATCCAAACGTGTAATCCCACTGCCGCACGAGGACCGCCCGAGGCGACCAGCTATTGTATTGCGAGTCGTCGGAATCCGACGGCGCCTGCCAAAAATCGCAGCCCGTGATCCCGAACCACCGGTAGCCCTCGGAGATCACCTGCAAGGCGATGCCGACGGCCGGACGGTTGCCCGACTTGCCCTTGAAAACCTGTTCGCCGCCGAAGTAGGCGTAGGCCGGGTTGATGCCGGCCGCGAAGAGCTCCTCGCCGATGAATTTCGGACGCTTCTGGTCCCATGTCCAAGGCTTCTGATCGGCGTTCGCCTCGTAGGCAAGCTGCGGATAATTTCCGAACGACTTGGTCGAGTAATGGTCGCCATGGATCGGCAGCGCTTGGGCGCGGGTGGCGCCGCCGCCATCAACCATCACCGGGCGGGTCGGATCCACCTTTTGCGCCACCTCCCAGCCCTTGGCGAGAATCGGCTCCCAGACATCGAGGCGGCCGAGGTTCCGCGCGTTGATGAAGTTGAGCTCGTTCTCGATGGACCAGATAAATATGCTCGGGTGGTTCCGCTCGCCCTTCATCCACACGGCCAGATGGTCGAGCCAGTTTTTGCCGAGCTCCGGAAAAATGCTCGGTTCGTATCCGCAGAGTTGGCCGTCGAGGTGCCCGCTGCGGCGGATGACCGCGCCGCCCCGGTCCATGGCATTGAGCGTCTCGCCCGCATCTTTGCCAAGCCAGAAGTAGCCGGCGTGGTCGGTCATCCACATGCGTCCAAAGCCGTAATGGGTCTTCGGATCGTGCAACTTCGCAAGCCAATCCTCGGGCGTCTTGGTGTCGCTGATGCCGCATTCGCTCATCCCCTGCCAGCGCACGCCGTTGAGCTTCATGTCCACGCCATCGATCGTCCATTCGCGAAACCCAAACATCGTCTCCTTCACATCGACCGGTTTGCCAGCGACCTTGACCGTCGTGCGCAGGAGGTAGGTATTCGGATCGTCCGGCCACCAGAGCTTCGGAGATTCCCATTTCGGCGCAAAGTCGAGCACCTGCTCCTTGTCCGCATCGAGGGAGAACGGCTGGGACGGGGCGGTGAATTCGACCGCGCCGGTCTTTTCGTTGACCGCCTCGCAGACGAGCTCTCCGGAGAGAGCGGCGGCTCCTGGGTTCTTCAAAGTGACTTCCAAGCCAAGCTCTTTCCGGGCGAGCGACGGCTTCACGAAGACATCCGCTGCGTAGGCCGGGCCGGCGGCCACCAGCTCCGGCGTGCCAAGAATCCCGGATTGGTGGGTGTTCCAGATCGGATAGACCAGCTTCTGGAAGCCGTTGGAAAAAAACTTGGGGGGAAGGTTCCAGACCCTCCGGAGCACCATCGGATTGTTCGGGTCGGCGACATACCCATACCATGCGTCCTTGATGCCGACAGCGATCTCGTTGACCCCCGGCTTGACCGCCTTGCTGATGTCAAACTGCAGCCGGGCGAGAGGATTTTTGTCGAACCCGACAAACTGCCCGTTGACGAGGACCGTCGTGTTGAGGTTGTTTGCCGGAAAAACCAGATAGAAGGAATTTCCTTTCCAGCCGTCCGGGATATTGACTTTCGTGCGATACCATACGCGGTGGGCAAAGAGCATGTCGGGGCGCAAGGTTCCCTTGTCTCCGGGAACGCGGATGCCCTTCCAGACCGGGTTCGCAGGAAGGTCCGGAATCGGAGCCGCCGTCTCTCCGGGCAACTGCTCGTCGTGGCGCGCGATCTGCCAAATCCCGCCGAGCTTCAAGGCGGTCTGCGCCTCGCTCCCCGCCGGCTTGGCAGGAAATTGGAAGACGTTCTGCTCGGCCTCGAGGTCCACCGCCTCCCGCCATTCCTGGCCGGGCTGGAACTTCCCGTTCGGAACGAACTCCCCGTCGGTGATGCAGATCGCATCCAGGGCAAAGAGAATCCGCTGCACCTCGCCCTTCTCATTTTTCGTAGGGAGCAGGCGAAATTCGATCTTGTGATCGCCTGCCGTCAGGTTCGCCTCGCCAAGGTTCAGCCAGGCCGCCTCGCAAAAAAAGCCGAGCGGGTAGAGGTCCGATGTCAGCTCACCGGACGCCACCTTTTTCCAGTCCCCGCCATCGATCCGCCACTCGAACGGCGAGCGGGCAAATTCAAAGCCGACCCGCGCCCAGACCTTCTGGCAGCCTTCCTTGGCGATGGAAAACGCATAGCCAAACTCGAGCCCTGCCTCAGTCACAACTTGCGCCACAGCCCCGGCATCGACCATCCCCATGAGCCATTGGCCGCCGGAGAGGAATTCCGAGCGCTCGGCACCCTGCGCCTTGAAAATCTCGGGCTTGGGATTTGCGGAGGGAGCTTCGCCCTCGATCCAAACCGCGCCGGACGCCACCGCGCCCGACAAGGCAAGAAAGAGTGAGGCCAAGGGAATACGAAGCGCTGAGGCTGTTTTCATAAAATGGTTTGGGGTTAGTCCCAGAAGGTAGAAAGTTCCGGAAAAACAGAAAGAAGCATAATTTTTAATCCGTTGAACTGATCGGCAAGCGCCGTTCGTGCGCCGGCGCGGCAGTTGCTATCGGAGAAGCTCAGGACGGCGTGGAGCAAAGACCTGCTCTGTCCGGCCCGTTGCCGTTTCGACAGGCACAAGGCCCTGAGCCTGTCGAAGGGCTATCCCACGGACGACTGGAGGTCGGCCCTCCAGCACCAAAGCCAAAGCAGGCTTCGGAGTATCAGACGCAAAGCGAATCAACCGGGCGATGCCGGGAGGTGCGCGTTAAACATTTGCTCAATCTCCTGAAATCTTTCCTGGCTGATCACTCGGCGAGTGGCGCTGGCGAAGCAGTTCAGCAGCACGACAGCATTAAGTGCCGCCCCCTTCTCGACAAACGTCGTCAGGCGCTTAACCATCGCTTGGTTGACAAGGTGGACACCGTGGTAAAATGCAGCAAACTCCTTAAGATCCCAGTCTGGAGCACAGCCATTTTTTGAGCGAAAATACTGCGCCAGCAGATACATCGAGACCGAGCGGTAAACGCTCTCCTCGGTGGTGGCGAACGGGAGGTGGGTGAGCACCATCGGCCTCATCTTATCCATAATCGGGCACCCGCTCGTGACCATGTAGATGCCGATGAGCGAGCCTGCTGCGTGCGTGTTCTTGACGCGCGCGGAGACTGTGCGGGAGGGTGTGATGACCTCCACATCGGATTCGTCGTAGGAAAAGACATCGGCGAACGCCTCCACCACACCGACCAGATTCTCGGCAATCGGGCAGCGCGCATGGAGGTCGGCCGACAGCGGGCAGTTTGGGCACTGGTGGTGAGCCAGCTCAGTCCAGGCGGGCAGCGGGGTGACCGGCGGCACCTTGTGGAGGCTCATGGACGGGCATTCGAGAGCCACATGGAACTCCTTGATCTCACCGGTAGGAAAATGAAACCGGTAAGTGATCGGGTGGATGCTCGATTTCACCCCGGCACTTGACACCACATCACGCCAATCGTAAAGAACAAACCTGCGGCAGAAACAACCTGACAACCTGCGGGGAGCCCCGCTGCGGCGCACAAAGGTTTTCCTTGAGCGGAGTCCTGCATCCGGTTTGGATGGCAGGCATGGCAATAAAAATCGCGCAGGAGTTCCGGGAGTTCATCTCTCGCGGGAACGTCGTCGACCTAGCCGTTGGAGTGATCATCGGCGCGGCCTTCGGGAAAATCGTCAACAGCCTTGTGAATGACGTGATCATGCCGCCGATCGGATCGCTGATGCGGGGGATCAACTTCAACGACCTCACCGTCTGCCTCAACGGGCAAACCTACGCGACGCTTGCGGATGCGAAAAAAGCCGGCGCTCCGGTCATCGGCTACGGGGCATTTCTCAACACGACGATCGAGTTTCTGATCGTCGCGGCCTGCGTGTTTGCCCTCGTCAAGGTGGTGAACCAGATCAAGCGAATCGAGCCGCCCACCGCGCCCGCCGCACCCACGAAATCGGAGGTTCTCCTTGAGGAAATTCGTGATTTGATGAAGAGATAATGCCCCCGAGGGAAAGGGCGGGAAACCCGTGAAGGAAATACGAGAGCTCAAATTACCAAGGCTGCTGGCGCATGTCTGCACCTGCCTTCTCCTTTCCGCCTGTTCGACCCCTCAGCTTCCGGAGGAAAGCGTGCCGATCGTCTCGCTGATGTCCGCGCGACTTTCCCTGGCGCGGGATGTTGCCTGGGCGAAGCGCGCGGGCGGCCTGCCGGTGCGCGATCCTGCGCGAGAAGCCGTGGTGATCGGCCGGCTGCTCCGGCAAGGTACCTCGGCCGATCTCGATGAGGAGCTGGTCTGGCGGTTTGCTCGCGCGCAGATCGAGGCCTCCTGTCTGGAGCAAGAATCCTGGATGAAGCGCTGGCAGCAGGGCGAGCCTCTCCCGGCCGGCGATCCCCCCGCCCTCGAGGACCTGCGCCTGCGCCTCGACCGGATGTCCTCGCTCCTTCTGGCCGAGTATGCGGCGGCATGGAACACCCCCGCCGCTGCCGCGAAGGCGCGGTTGAAGGCCTCAGTGATCAACCCGCGCTCGGCCGCCGTCGCGGCCTCGGCGTTCCCCTCAAAATAGCGCGCCGCAAGCCTTCCTCAAGAAACGTCCTTCATCCTGAGTCCTTCGACCCGTCGAAATGTCCCGCCGCAGGCGGCTAGGCCGTTGCGTTCCCTGAATCTCTCAGAACTACCTATTGCACTTGGTAGAAATACCGCAATCGTTCCGGTTGAAATGAACGCCCTCATCAACCCCCTCCACCGCTCGTTCCGCCTGGCCTGGGTGAGTCGGCCTTCACGTTTCCGCTACGATCCGCGCTTGAAGTAGCGGACACTCCTGCCGGCGAACAAGCCGGTTGACTGTCGTTCGGAAGGGTGCGGCACTTTCGACCGAGGACCGTTTCCACCTTGCTCGCGCCTTCGGGAAACTGGCGGAAAGAAACCGCCCTACGCGGCTCCGGCCTGATGCCTCTTGACCTCAGAGCTTCTCCGGTTTTACGTCGGCTTGCAATGATCTCCATCCCACTCAGGTCAACCTCCGAGCCCCAGAAAGCAGGCGCAGGGCAAAACGACTCCCCAACGCTCGATATCTACGAGCCGTTCGGCACAAAATTCTCCGATGCGGCGATGCTGATCCTCCCGGGCGGCGGCTACGGCGGGCTTTCGGCGCAGGAAGGGGAGGGATTTGCCGGGGTTTTTCAGCTTCACGGGTTCAAGGCGTTTGTCCTCAACTACCGCCTCGGATTGCACGGGCACCGCCACCCGGCGATGCTCGACGACGCAGCGCGGGCGCTCCGGATCGTCCGCTCGCGAGCGGCCTCAGACGGATTTCATCCCAACAAGATCTCCGTCATCGGATCCTCCGCCGGCGGCCACCTCGCCGCAACGCTGCTCACCAAATGGGATGAGGGAAACCCTGGCGCACCGGATCCGATCGAGCGCGTGAGCTCGCGCCCGGACCTTGGCATCCTCTGCTATCCGGTCATCACCATGGGAGACAAAACCCACAAAGGATCCCGGGACAACCTCCTGGGAGAAAATCCGCCGCCGGACCTCATCGAGGCGCTCTCCGCCGAGAAGCAGGTCAGGGCGACCACCCCGCCCTGCTTCCTCTGGCACACCTGCGAAGACCCGGCGGTTCCCGTGGAGAACACCCTCCTCTTCGTCCGCGCCCTCCGCGCAGCCGGAGTGCCATTCGAGTGCCATATCTATCAGGATGGCGGCCATGGGCTCGGGATGAAGGATGGCATCCCGTGGGCCGACGACTGCCTTCGCTGGCTGACAAAGCGGATGGGCTAGCAGCCTGTCGGACTTTGCCAAGCCTGCGGCTTGAAAAAAACCGAGGAAC
>JBAXXX010000122.1:0-8925 GCA_037127695.1 Verrucomicrobiia bacterium
GTCAAGGGGGAGGGGGAGTCCGAGGCGGCTGGAAGGGTGGCCCGGCGGAGGGGGTTCCCCCCAGCAAAGCTCCTGCGCCAGGAGGAAAGGTTACCCTCTGGGCCTGATGTAGTTGCAATGCAAGTCAGGCTGCCGCTCTGCGATTTTTGCGTGGTTCGCCTGAAGATCCAACAAGCGACATGACAGGCGATGCCTGGCTGCATTCGGAAGACAAAAAAGGCAATTCGCCACATGTCAAGCAGGTGGTGAATTGCCTTTTTGTCTTGGGAACTTCTGATTAGCCGTAGCGTGCTGGCTGGCCGGTGGATTCCAGAACCGAGAGCCAGACATCCTTGCCGGGATCGACCGTTCGGCGGGCGGAGGTGGCGACTGCGATCGGGACATGGACATAGACGCTATGCCAGCGCGCGACGATGAGCCCGGTTTTTCCAGCCATGCCGGCATGGACGGCGGCCTGGCCGAGGCGCATGCAGTAGATCCGATCCTGCGGAGAGGCCGGAACGCTGCGGATCATGTAGCTCGGATCGATGTATTTCAGGGTCAGGGCGGTCTGGTTTTTTTTGAAATGCTCCGTCAGGCGGTCCCTGAGGAACTGGCCGATGTCGCCGAGGCGGATATTTCCTGAGGCATCGGTCTCTCCGCTTTTTCCCATATATTCCTGGCCGGCTCCCTCTGCGACGATCACGACGGCATGCCCGCGCGAGACGACCCGCTGGCGGATCTCCTCCAAAAACCCGTGCTCCCCGTCGAGGGCAAAGGGAACCTCCGGGATCAGGACGGCATTGACTTCGCCGCTGGCAAGGGTTGCAGCGCAGGCGATAAACCCCGAGTGGCGGCCCATCAATTTGACCAGGCCGATTCCCCCCCGCGCGCTTCGGGCTTCTGTGTGGGCAGCATGGACGGCATGGACGGCGGCGGCGGCGGCGGTTTCGTAGCCGAAGCTCTTGTCCATGTAGATCATGTCGTTATCAATCGTTTTGGGAACGCCGACCACGGCGAGCTTCGCGCCCCTCCGGCGGGCTTCGTTGTTAATCGCAAGCGCACCGCGCTGGCTTCCGTCGCCTCCGATGACGAAGAGGATATTGACCCCGAGCTCCTGGAGCCGGTCGACCATGCGGAGGATATCCTGCGGCCCCCGCGAGGTGCCCAGCCAGGTGCCTCCAAACTCCTGGATGTTGCCGACGGCCTCGGGGGTGATGTTCACGATCGGGTGTCCGTATTCCGGGATCAGCCCCTCAAATCCATATGGGATGCCGTAGATCCGGCGCACTCCATACCGGTAGTAGGCCTGCATGACGATCGCTCGGATCACGTCGTTGAATCCCGGACAGAGCCCGCCGCACGTCACGATCGCGCAATTCGTGTGCGCCGGATCGAAAAAGATTTTTTTCCTTGGGCCGGCGACCTCGAAGCACGGAAACTCCTCGCCATTCGCGATCATGCGCGAGATGTCCGGGAGCTCATGGTTGACGAGAACCCGGTGGTCGTCGCTGTAAAACGTATGCCCGGCGACGCATTCGGCCATCAGCGATTCGAGCGGGGAGGAAACCATCCGCTCGCCGAGCGAGTGGATGGTCAGGGATGCGGGATCGAGGTTGTCAGCCATGGGCGGCATTTATTTTTTTGCGGCATCGAGAGCCGCGTGGACCTCAGCTTCAATTTCGGCATAGAGGGCGGGGTTCGCCTTGAGGGCCTCCTTGGCAGCATCGCGGCCCTGCGCAAGCTGGCTGCCTTTGTAGCTGAGCCAGGAGCCGCGCTTTTCCAAAATGCCTTTTTCTATGGCGAGATCGAGGAGTGAGCCTGTGCAGGAGATCCCCTCGTTATACATGATGTCGAACTCGGCCTCCGTGAACGGTGCCGCCACCTTGTTCTTGACGATCTTCACCTTCGTGCGGTTCCCGGTCATCACCCCATCGCTGTTCTTGATCGCGCCGATCCGGCGGATGTCCACGCGCACGCTCGAGTAGAATTTCAGGGCCTTCCCTCCCGGGGTGGTTTCCGGGTTGCCAAACATCACCCCGATCTTCTCGCGGATCTGGTTGGTGAAGACGCAGACCGTGCCCGACTTGGAGATGAACGCGGTGAGCTTGCGGAGCGCGTTGCTCATCAGCCGCGCCTGGGCACCGACGACAGCATCCCCGATCTCGCCTTCCAGCTCGGATTTTGTCACGAGGGCGGCGACGGAATCGAGGACGATGATGTCGAGCGCGTTCGAGCGGACGAGGGTCTCGCAGATCCGGAGCGCCTCCTCGCCGGAGCTCGGCTGGGAGACGAGAAGCTCGTCGAGATTCACCCCCAGCTTCTGGGCATACTGGGGATCCAGCGCGTGCTCGACGTCAATGAAGCCGGCCAGGCCTCCAGACTTCTGAGCCTGGGCGACCGCCGTGAGCGTGAGGGTCGTCTTCCCCGAGGACTCCGGCCCGAAAATCTCCACGATCCGTCCGCGCGGGAACCCCCCGACTCCGAGCGCGCGGTCGATCAGGATATTTCCCGTGGGAATCACCTCGACCGGAGAGACCGACGCATCGCCGAGGCGGCGGATCGCCTCGCTGCCGTAGTCTTTTTCTATCTGCTGGAGTGCGAGCTCGAGGTTTTTCGATCGCGCGGCGGCTGCCTTGTCTGTGATGTCTTCGGATTTTGCCATGTGTCAGTTTTTTGAATGTGAATCCCGTGACTATGCGCGCGCGGCAGGATTCATGAAATCAAAAACTTCAGGGCACCTTTGCGGCCTGGAGCCGGAGCGCCTGGAGGCGCTGGCTGGCAAAGCTTGTTCCCGGGATGGCGAGGCTGGCCTCGTAGGCGCGCATCGCCTCGGGCTTCCTTCCGGCCCCTTCGAGGAAGAGGGCGTAGTATTCCTGCATCGTCGCGTTTCCGGGGTCGAGGCGGATGGCCTCGATGTGGGCGGCCTCGGCGGGTTTGGCATTCCGGAGGCTGGCGAGCGAGAGCGCCAGCATGAGCTGGTTCCAGCGCTCCTCGGGGTCGGATTCTAACGAGCGGCGCAAATGGTAGGCCGCGCGGACGTAGGTTCCGCGCGGATCGGCCGAGGCCGGGGCCACTTGCATGAGCGCCTCACCCAATAGCCGCCGGAGGCGGGAGTGGCCGGGCACAATACCAATGCCTGCCTCGGCGGCCCGCTCGGCAGCGGGCGCAGCCCCGAGAAGGAGCGCATTTTCCGCCTGCAGCGCCTGCCATTCGCCGCGCGCGGATCTCTCCAAAAGAAGCCCGAGAAATACGCCGGCAGCGCAGGCCGCCACCGCGCCAAGCCACCGAGGGGCCAGGCCTCGCCGCGAGCTTGAGGAGACCCCGGAATTGGCCAGCATTCCGGCGCAGGCGGCAGCCAGCAGGGCGTTCGCAGGGATCTGCATGTTGAAATCAAAAAACGAGTGGGCGGCGCAGGCGGTGAGCGCGCTGAGCGCGCCCATCGTCAGCGCGGCGGAGTTGCTCTGCGGCCGGCTCGAGACGGCCATGCGCAGCCGAAGCGCTTCGACGAATCGGGAAAACCCGGAGATCCAGCCCGCGAGGAACATGCCGGCTACAGCCACGAGCCCGAGGAATCCGAAGTCGGACATTGTCTGCGCCCAGTCGTTGTGGGCGAACGTGTCGTCGGCATCCGAGCTGTAGTCGCGCAGCCGCCGGGATAGCTGGGTGAACGAGCCGGCACCTGTCCCGGTGAGCGGCTCGAGCTGCGCCTGCCGAAGGGCGGCAGGCCAGAGCGACGAGCGGTAGGCGTCTTCAAGGATCAAGCTCATCCGCGACTGCGCCGCAGCGCTCTGAGAGAACAGGTAATACCCGCCGCCGAGCCCGGTCGCAACCGCGGCAAGCGTGACGAGCAGGATCGCGAGCCGGCGGTCCCGCGCCCCGATGCTCAAGGCAACCAGGCTGAGGATCAGGAAGATCACCATGCCGGAGCAGAGCCCGACCATTCCGCCGCGGCTCATCGTGAGCACGGTCCCGGTCACGCAGGCCGCTGCCAGGTAGGCGAAAAGAACTTTGGCCGACACCGAGCACCGCCCGAGGCACGCGATCCCGAGCGCGAAAAACGCCATCACATTTAAAAACCAGGCCAGGTGGTTGCTGTTGAGAAAAATGCCGTGCCCCCTCGAAAATCCAGTTCCGGGCTTAAGATACCAGGCGCGGATCTGCTCGCTGAACCATGGCAGCGGCCAGTAGTATTCCGGGGAAGTGAACTGGATCGCGGCGACAAGGATCTGCCCCGCCGCCGCCACAAACAGGAGAGAAATAAAAATATACCGCGACGAGGTGGTGGTGAGCACGCAGGCGAACAGGCAGTAAACCGCCGCGCATGCGGAGATCAGAAACGTGTAGAACAGCGAGAGGTCCTGCCCGGGCGAGTTCAGGGACCGCCAGAGCAGATACCCAGCAGCTGCCAGCGTCGCCGCCAGCGGAACGAGGCGCGGAGGAACCGCCCGCCGCCAGAAAAGCGAGGCCAGGCCGAGCACCCCGGAGATCGCGATGAGCCAGTAGCAGGGAAGGCCGAACACCGTCCGCATCAGGCCGCCATAAAAAAGCTGCGCAAGAATGATCGCCAAGGCGAGCAGGACGGCGACAAGGATGCGGATCACACCGCGCAGCATGCCTGACCATGGGCCGCCAGCTCAATGCCGAATTCAGACGAGGCGCAATTCGCACCGGCCTGCGAGCGCCCGCGTAAAAAACCACAGGGAAAGTCCCGAGGCATTTGGAGGGACCGGCTCTGTCCGGTCCGTTGCTATCCACGGAGGTCGTCCCTCCCGCCCTCCTCTCAGTAGCGCAGCTCGCGGAGGTAAAGCTGGCGCATCGGCGGCGCGCCGCCAGCGCCGTTGGTGATCGCCCCGGTCGCCTCGTCATACTGAGGCGCGCGCTCATACACCGCCTGCAGGTAGGACTCGCCCACCACGTTCGTTTTTCCGCCCACCACCTGCAGCGCCTGCCCGAGGCTGAAGATCGAAAACTGGTTGCCGTGGGTCGTCAGCTTCTGGACAAGGCTCCGCACGATGCTCTCGGCTCGCCGGTCGGTCGTGTTCGTCGCGGTATTGTTAGTGGTGCTTGGCGCATACCACCAGGTGGGGTTTCCAGGAAGCTGGGCTGCCGATAAATCCGCCAAAAACTCAAAAGCTGTCGCATACGGGTTGTTTGCGAAGGTTCGATTTGTTGACAGCTCGCTGAACTTGTTGAGGAATAATACCCGGTTGGTTCCGGCGTCGGTTTGCAAGCTGCAGCTCCCGCCCCAATAGTTGTCACTTGTTCCATTATTAAATACTGTTTGATAATCCCAGGTTCTCGCCGGAAATGTCATGGAGTCGAAGATCGTTTGACAGCTGGTCGCATTTCCCGTGGCGACTTGGAAAAATGACTTCGCAGAGTTCACGTTGATTTTTCCGAACGAGTTGAAAACCATATTTGTGCTGCCGGCAGATTGCGGCTGCTTGTCGAAAACAGAAAGGTGGAAGCAATCCATCAGCAGCCAGTCTGGCGGATATTGCCCCCCGTTCACAGTTGGCCGCCCGGCTCCCCAGAAGCGGGGGGTTGACCAGGCCAGGGCTCTGCCTGTTCGCGTTGTGACTGGAACCAGGCCAATTGATCCGACGCCTTGAATCGTGGGTCCGAAGCCGAATCTTTTGTCCTGATTGTATAAAATCAATCCGCGCTCATTCATTTCGAAAGCGAGGCTTGAAGGCATCAAGTCCGGCTCGTTCGGATCCGTGCCATAGTCGTCAACGCCCCAGCTGGGGTGGTTGAGCGCGGGGGTCAAACTGGCCTGAGTATTTGCCTGCGTGTTGTTTGTTGTCCACGAATTTGGAACGACCGAGTTGACAAACTCGGAGAACCGAGGGTCGCCCCGGTAGCCGTTGTCCCCCCTTGGCTGTGCGACCAGGTGGTAAGGGATTGTTTGAGGCGAGTTCGTGTCGGGCGAGTAGTTTGTTGCTGCGGGGACGATCTCTGGCACCATCGAGAACGATTGATAAGGTGTTCCATTGAACAATACACTGACGCCGATCGTCGCAGGAAAAAACCATGAGGTCGTTGCCAGGTTTGTTGCGATATTGGTTGATGAAATAATGGTTAGCGCATTGGAAAAGCTGGCGTTGGTTGGCCCCTTGATGATCGTGGCGCCGCCGAACCAGCCGGGTATGGACTTGTTGGTGCTCATGGGCACGACCAGGGGGATGCTTGTTCCGGTCCCGGTGCCGTTCCAGTTTTTCACCCTGTTGGTAATTGCACCTGCCGGCGGCGGGTTGTTTGTCGGGAATGTTATCCTCACCACGTTATTTGTCAGAGGCGTTCCGAAAGAGGTGTTTGCCGGGAAAGTGAGATCTATGGCAAACAGGTCCGGGAGCCCGATGGAGTTCTCCCAATAGCGCCTCAGATTGTTCTCGTACTGGCCCATGAAGTTTGGGGGGCCTTCTGTCTGGGAAAGCGCGATCAGCTCCGCATCATATGTCACGGTAATATTGTTATTGGTATCATTTGTTTTTGTCACGACGGCTTTGATGCTCAGCTCGTTCAGGAGCGGAAGTCCCCGGGTGTAAAACCTGTTGGTATTGGCGCTGTTAGTCGAAAAATTTCTCGTGGGTTGGTTCAATGGGATGTCGGTCAAGGTGGAGAAGTCGAAGTAGCCCGGATACTGGACTGCGCTGTAGAGGGCCAGCGCGTACTCGTCGATGTCATACTTATTCAGGAATTGCGGATAATTATTCGTGATGGCGGACTTTATGTTTGAGATTGTGGACTTTCGATAATTAGTTCGCGTCGCCGCGCTGTCCGGTTCGGGAAGAACCTCGAGCAGGTCGTAGCGCTGCCGGCCGGTTGCGTAGGACCGCTCTGGTTCCGTGGAGTAGACCGTTGCTGTAAATCCAAGCTCGGCCTGCCGGGCAAGGGTCGCTGCAACGGTGTTGGTGGCGATCCTCACCGCGAGGACGCTCGGAAAATTTGTTGTCGCGTTTGCGTTCGTGTTGGTGCTCATGAGCGCGTCGCCACGGAATTGAAGGATCCTTATTGCCTCGTTTGCGGAGATGCCTGCGATCCCGCCAAGCTGAATCCATGCGGACGAATTTGCCGCAGGGAAGTTGGGATACCACAGCGATTTATTGCTTCGGGAAATAGAAAAGGTTGACCAGTCTTGGCTGGACGATGTCGCGACTTTCCAAGCGGCATCATAAGCGTCCTTATTCCCCGAGTGGTTCAGGCTCAGCTTGCTGCTTTCATCATCCGTCCAATACGCGACGCGGCCGACTGGGTTGATTGAGCCGTTCCTATAAATATAGATCCAGTCCATGCGGAACATGTTGGAGGAAAGGTTTGTCCAGCCCGCGAGGTTGGTTCGCGGCGCGATGAACCCGGCCGTTGGGTCGTTCTTGACGGCGAAGTTGAGATCCACGCCGCTGGTCCCGGATGCGAACCCCGAGTGCAGGACGGCCGGGTTGACTGCGGATCTCGCCCATGGCTTCGCCGGATCCGGCGGGGCGACGTTGGCGATCTTGGTTTCCAGCCGCGGGTTGGTATCGCCAGCAACATTACTGACCACCCGCTGGTAGGTGACGAACCCGTTATTTGTTGAGTTGGCGGCGACGAGGCCAGCGGCGAGGTCGATCCCGCTCTGGGCGAAGCCGCGGGCCATTTCCGTTTGGCCGGAGTTCCTGGAGGCCTGCAGCTCGGTGGTGGCATAGACGAGCAGTGCGACGACCACGATGACGTTCAGCGCCACGAGCAGGAGCACAAACGGCAGGGCGGCGGCATTCTCGAATCGCTGGGAACGCTTCATCTTCAATCCTCAACTCCCCAGATCGGGAATGGCGCGGAGCACCGAACGAAAGGAGAAAGTCCAACCGTTGCCGATCGTTGCCCCTGCCGGGAAATAAAATTTCATGGGCCTCTGCATCACTTGGCGAAAGTATGTCTATATCATTAAAAAAACGCAAGCAGAACCCAGATGTGAAGATTGGCCCGAAAAATGCTTGAGGGCATCCTCGGGTGAGATGTTCGCCGAATGCGGCGAGACTCGTGCGAAAGTTATTCAGGCCAAGCTTCGATGTTCTCAGCGATACCCTCAGCGAGGTCTGTCGGATTGGGCGGACCTGTCAGATCTTGGCTGTGCCCTTGCATTCGGGGTAGCTGGTGCAACCCCAAAACTGGGAGCCGGGAGTTTTGCCGGATTTGGCTGTGCGGAGGGCCATGAGGGAGCGGCATTGAGGGCACTGCGGGGGCTGGGGAGCGGACGGATCAGGCGGATCAGACTGATCTTGTCTCCTGCGGCGAAGCCGCTCGGTGGCGAGTTGCTCCGAGTAGCCGCCTTCCTCGACGAAGGCGTTCTCCAGTGCCGCAATCTGGCGGTCGAGGAGGAAGTTTGCCTGGTGGATGAGGCAGATCGTGGTGTTGGCGCGGATGCCGGGATCTTCGGAATCGAGCCAACGGCTGTAGAGCGCCCAGCGGTCCGCATCGGAAAGATCGGTCAGATCCGACCGATCTGTCGGATCCGTCAGATCTTTCCGGAATGCGCGCGGCACGGCACGCACGGCCGATGCCTCCGGACAGCCGGCGTCCCATTGCGCCAGGTGCCGGTGGCGCAGGTAGTCTTCGTAGTCGAGCAGGAGCTCATCCAGGCTGGCGCGCGCCACGTTCACCAGGCGCAGCTCGGTCTGGGACGAGGTCGCGGACGCCCGGCTGCCCTCGGCGATGTTCTGGCGCCCGGATCGCGCCGCCTGCACCATCTGGTCCACGGTGCGGGAACGGGCATCGAGAAACTTTTCGCAAAACCACCAAGTCGCGTCGTAAATGATCGTCGTCGTCTGGAAGCTGGCGGTCTTGCGGTAGCCGCCGCTGGGCCGCAGTTTCTTGTGGGGCTCGTTCACTGGGTTTGCCTGGAGGATGAGGCAGACGGTGGCGTTCCGCAACGGAAAGATCGGTCGGATCCGACCGATCTTTCCG
>JBAXXX010000123.1:0-8456 GCA_037127695.1 Verrucomicrobiia bacterium
TGAGCACCGGGATCCCGTAGGTCTCGCCGCCGAGAAAAAATGTCAGGTATTTTCCGGCAAGGCCGGCGGAGGATCCGTCGTTCATGGTGGGGAGCTCAGGGAGTTGATCTTTCATATGGGCAATCTGAAAACGAAATAATGAAATGGGAGAGCGGCCATTGCGGAAGCTTTCTAATTTTTGCTACTCGGATTTCACCCGACCTCCTCTGGCGATTCAAGCTTTTTCCGTAGTTCACAGTCCGCTTGGGAGCGGGGAATGCGTCTGCAGGGCAAACCGGCTCGACACTTCGATCGGGCGACCGAGGAGGCCATCCAGTTTGACCGTTGAGCTTCGGAGAGGTTCGCCTTCGATGCGCGTGCGGAGCTGACCGCGATCTGCGAGCAGCAGCTCCCGCTCCTTGACTAAGGATTTTCGCTGATCCAGAAGAGCGCTCAGCTCGGTCTCAACCGATGAGGTAGCCCCTTGGAGCTCAGCTTTTTGAGCTTTGGCAAGCCCGGGTGAGCTGCTGAGATACGTCTCCACCGGCTCAAGAGCGGAGTTAAACCATTTTAGGTAGCAGTTGACCCGATGAAGGCTTGCCGCGTTTGTTGCGAGGACCGCATCGCTCGCAGAAATATCGCTCAAATACTTCTCGGCAGCAGAGATCTCCGGAGTGACGACAGCAAGATACTGGGCAGGAGGAGCCTCCGACGAGCTTGCCGAGGGGGCTGGCGAAGCGGCCGGCTCGGCGGCCTGAGGCGGAGAAGCGGAAGCGACGGTTCGCTCCGGGCTGATTTTCTCCGAGGCCAGCGATGGTAGCGCGGCGGGTGGGGGCAACGGACTGGGAGCGGGAGGAATGTTATCCGCCAGCAGAGGCCCGACGCTTGGTGCCGGCTGGGCGCTCCCCGGAAGCTCGGGCCTGCCGACCCGTGATGAGAGATCGAGGGCCAGGAGATCCGGCGAGAGGACCGGCGGCAGCGGGGCCTTCAACATGGCGCTGTCGCTCCCAGGAAATTCCGTTTCGGCAAGGAGGACGACCGGAGCAGGCGTGGCAGGCGGCGGCGACGGTCTAGCTGGCGCAGGAATCGATGGCATGGAGGCAACGAGCGGCTTGTCGGCTGGAAGCGGAGCGGCGGGCGAAGGAGCGGGCCGGGCAGAAAATTCTTGTGACGCATCACGGCTGGGCAGCGCCTGCACGAGGACGATGGACGGCGCGCTGGCAGGCGGAACCGCCTTCGCAGCCGGCTGCGCGGGCGGCCGGACGGGCCCCTCGCCGGAGCCCGCGAACAGGTCGGAATCCGGATTATACTGGGTCGAGGCATCCAGCTCAAGAAGCGCAGGGAGCTCCTGGAAGAACTCGGCCTTCGTCCACTTCGAGGGGTTGGCAAAGACTTCGTTGCCAGCCGGCTCGGACGGAACGTCCGGCAGCGGGGTGCCAAAATCAATTTTCCTGAACTCCTCGGCCATTTCTGCCCGGGTCATCCGGCGGGCAACGCAGAGGAATTTCGGGATCAGGCAGCCGAAGAAGTGAGAAGGGTCGCTGAAGATCGGCTCGACCGGCTTGGGTGTGAACCGGCGCTGGCTCTCGATGGCGCTGCGTATGACGTCTTTCGAGACGTTTAGCTCCTCGCCAGGCCGCGAGCCCTCCAGGCTCGACCCAAGAAATGGGAGCACCCGCGCGGCAAATCCAAAAAACGGGTTGCGGACATCGGCGCGCGGGTTGCGGCTTTTAAAATTCTCGACCGCGAGGAGCCCGCCACCCGAGAGGATTTCGCTGACGCTAAACCAGGGGGATGGCACGGAAGCCGGCGAGCCGATGCCTGTAAGCGGGTGGTAGTGCCGGCCAGGCAAGCTCTCCGCGATCGCGTAAAAATTCATTTCCGATGGGGTGCGGGGATTTTCCTGGACGAGCCGGTAGTAGAGGTCATCGGTGCGCCCGGCGTAAGGCCGGTAGAAGATCCCGTCGCCCACCATGTGTTTATCCAATCGGGCACGATAGAGCGCGTCGGTCCTCTCCCGGATGCTGGCAGAGGAAGGAGATCCGGAGAAGAGGGATGCCGCCTGGTGCAGGCGGCTTGCTTCGCCTTGGTTCAGCGGAACCAGCCGGGTGGGCAGCCGGCGGTCGAACGCGATCGGGCGCCCGTTTGTGCCGATGATGCTGTCGATCCGGGAAAACCCGCCCCCGTCAAGCCGCCCGCCGTCGAAGCTGACGGTATCCGCCGGGGACATCCCGGCAGCGCGCTGCCGGCGAACCGAATCCTCAATCCCCCCTTCGAGAAAAATATTTTCGAGGCCCGTCCATTGGTCCGGGCTGAGTCCGGGGGGAACTAGCCGCCCGTATTCCGCGAGCAGAACGATCGCAAGCGCCTTGTGGCGCACGTCATCGCGCTGCGCCGGCGGCAGGAGCGCCGCCGCCGCCGCAAGCTTTTTTGCGGAAGCCAGCACGCCTTCCGCAGAAGAAGCCACCGCTGGCAAAGAGAAAATCGCGAGCGCAGCCAGCGCCCATCCCGGAAAGCTGCCATGCCACCGAACGCCCGCCCGGGCAGGGTTCCGCCCGCATGAGGCACCTTTTTTTCTTCGATGTTCAGCCTCCCACGCGAGGCTCCTGCTCCCCGTGTGGACGGCCGCCTCCAGCGATGCTCCGGCAGCTAGGCGCTGCGTTTTTTTCAATAAGTGCATTGCAGGACGATGCGTTCGCCGCAATGGCAGATGACGACGATCTCCTTGATTCTTCCCTGCGCATCCTGCTTAACCTCCAGCTTGGGAAACTCTTCATCCCGCGCCGGCGAAACCTGGAGGCTGGGGTGGAGCAACGGAGAATCCTTCGGCTTCTCCGGCTGGGCTTGCGTGGTCGCCACAGACTGTCGGTTTTCTAGAAAATCTCTCATGGGGCGGGGTTGCCGGCCGGAGGCGCTTGGGCAGCTCCTTGCGCGGCGGGGGTGTCGGCCGGAGGCGATTGGGCAGCTTCTTGCGAGATGGGATTGCTGGCCGGAGGCGCTTGGGTGACGTTCTGCGTCGCGCTGAGGCTGATCGTGATGCGCTCGTTGCGCGCAAGATTCGGGTCTATTCCCGGGATCGGCGCGGTGTCTCCGTAGCCGGTGACGCGCTCGATCTTCTTGGGATCAACGGCAAAATGTTCGAGCGCGCGCCGCGCGGAGTTGGCCCGATCCGCGCTGAGCTCCCAAGGCCCGTAAGTGCGCTTTTTTTTGTCCTCCATGCGGCCGGTGTGGCCGTCGATGAAAACATGGAAGTTGTAGCGCTCGATCAGCCACGAAAGGTTCTGGAGCACGAAGGTCCCCCATTCGGTCAGCTCCGCCGTGCCTTGCTTGAAGAGAGGTTTTTCATCCTTGTTGTAAATCGAGATCTTGAGCCCCTCGGCGGTCAATTCGATGTCAATCGGGCTATCCTCCGCAGTTTTGATGTTGAGCAGCTGAGAAAAATCGCGCGCGACCGCACGCAGCCAGCCCTCGTTGGCCGTAATTTTTTTTGATGGCTTATTGGCCTCTTTCCGGGAGCCGGCGACATGCTCCTCCATGGTGCCCGACGAAGCCGGCTGGGAGGCGATGTAGGGATCCTGAAAATAGCGTGCGGTGGCCTCGACGATTTCCGGCTTTTGGCTGCAGATCCAGAGAACCATGAAGAGCGCCATCATGGCGGTTACGAAATCGGCATAGGCGACCTTCCAGGCTCCCCCGTGGTGGGCGTCGTGCTTTTTGCTCATGGCAGCATCGTCTTATTTCGGAGGTTGCCCGAGGGTTTTGGTCTGGGATTCCACCTCATCCGCGCTCGGGCGAATGTCTGGTGGGATGCAGCGGCGCGCAACTTCCACAGCCATGATCGGCGCCATGCCGTTCACGAAGCTGACGCAGGCGTGCATGATCATCGAGTAGTATGCGGCGTGCTGGCCGTTGTTGGTTTTGATTCTGGTCGTCAGCGGGTTGACGAACCCATAGGCGAGAAAAACCCCCAGAAACGTCCCGGTGAGCGCGGCCGCGACTTTTTCTCCAACGGCTTCGGGCCCCTCTGCGATGGCGGACATGGTATTGATGATTCCCATGACGGCTGCGACGATCCCGACTCCAGGCAGGGAGTCGCCGACAAGCTGGAGGATTTGAATGGGCTGGTTCTCGTGCTCCTCCATGGTCTCCAGCTCCGAATGCAGAAGCGACATGAGCTGCTCGGGCCGGACCCGGCCATCAATGACCGGACGCAGGCTGTTCCTGAGGGATTCGACCTTCCCCTCGTCCTTCAAAAAAGAGGGATATTTGGAGAGGATGGCGCTCTGGGCAGGATCCATGACATCGTCCTCAATCGCCACAAGCCCGCCGCGCCGCGCCTTCGTGAACAGCTCAAAGAGAAGCATCAGCAAATCAACAAAATCCGACTTGCTCGCGGGGGATCCCTTGATCGCCACCTGAATCTGGTGCATGAGCGAGCGCAGCGTGCTTGGCGGGCTGGCAACGACAAGGATGCCGATGGCGATCCCGCCGATGGTGATGAACTCCGAAATGTGCATGAGAAGTATCGGGTTCCCGCCGGCATACATGAACCCGCCCATGGCGGAGGCAACAACAATCAGAAATCCAAAAAAAAGAAGCATGAATTAATAGTTTTTCAGGGGATTACGCGCCCGCCATCGTCTGCAAAAACCTCCGGAGGCAAAGGATCGCGTGGGCGTTGATCTGGCAGATCCGCGACTCCGACACCTTAAAAACCTTGGCGATTTCCGCCAGGCGCATTTCCTCAAAATAGTACATGGACAGAACCTTCCGCGTGGTTTCCGGCATTTTTTGGATCCTCTCGGTAACCAACACCATCAGCTCCCGTTTTTGGGTGGCCAGATCGGCCGTGACGGCGAGCTCGTCGGCAATCAAATCGTGCATCAGGTCAACTTCACCGGCATTCGACACCGAGTCCAGATTGACATAGCAGATGGGCTTGACCTCATCGAGAAGTGTGGCGTATCCCTCGGCGCTCAATCCGAGCTCCTCCGCGATATCCTCCTCCGTGGCCGGACGCCCATTGGCCTGCTCAAAGTTGGCAATCGCATCCGAAATCAGCCGGGCCTTGCTGCGGCAGGATCGCCCCAGCCAATCCGAGCGCCGCAGCTCGTCCAAGATCGCTCCCCGAATCCGTCCGGCGGCGAAGGTGCCAAACGTGCAGCCTTGGGCGGCATCGTACCGGCGGTAGGACTGAACCAAGCCCACCAAGCCGGCGCTCACCAGATCGTCAGCCTCCACATGCGACGGCAATGCCACCCGCAGGTGGTTGACGATCGAGTTCACGAGAGGCAGGTAGTTGCGCAGGGTCTCCTCCTCCCCCGCCTCATAAGCTTTCTTGACCGCCCCCGAACCAGGAGAAACCCTTTCCGTGAGCATGGGGGCTGGCCGATGAGAAGAGGGATTCATGAAGCGGATAAACGGGCGGGAAAAGCTTGTCTTCTTGTCTGCGGCCCGTCAATAGGATCTTCCTGCGCCCAGCCCCGTTCCCCACCTCTCCCGCCGGACATGGAGGCGAATCCATGCCAAAACAGGAGGAACCATGAGCCCAATGGAAACTTCCTGCGCGCGACTACGTGACGGCCGGGTTTTCGCTTGGACGCCGGGTTTTTTGCATGGCCACCTCACGCACCGAACCGGCAACGACCTTGCGGAACATCCGAAACAGGATCGCTCCCGCCACACAGGAAATGCTGGCGTGAAAGACGACCATCCATAATTCGCTTCCAGCAGAAATCCCGGAAGCCATCGCAATCATGAATCCAACAAAACCACCCAACAACATAAAGTATTTCATAGGAAGAAACTGATGAGAATGAAGTAGTTGCTTACAAAGCATATTGCGTGCCAACTTGAGTGGTTTGCTCATAAGTTCCTAGTGGTGAGTTGATATTGCATTTGCCAACCCAGAATGTCAAGCCTCGGGATGAGCCCCTGGATCTGGCTTGAGATGGTCATCCTGAAGCATATCGGCAGGAATTCCCCTTTCTGTATGAAAATTTTGCCGGGCGCTGGCGTGGGCGCCTCGCCCGCATGGCCTCTGCAACTTCCAAAGGAGTCGGGTCGCCCCCGGCCCGATGCCGAAAATCGTTCGAAGTCCCTCCTTCCGATCCCTGCCCACGGGGACGAGGGTGCCACCGCCCCATCTTTGACCTGAGGCCCTGCATTTTTCGTAAAACTACGTAGATACAGCCTCCCGCCGGGTTTGGTATCTTCCCGCCCTCTCGGGAAAATACCATGAAGTGTCTGCTATCAAATTTTCACATCAACTGGCCAGGATCGCTGCTGCGGTGGCGCTGGGCACGCATTCGATCCAGGCCGCCAGCCAGTCATCAGGAAATTTCGCGGTGAATGCCTCGGGGTCAGAGGCCGGCGACCTGACCGTCCAGGGCGAGGCGCATTTTTCCGGCGGCATCGATTTCGGCACGACCGGCATCCAGCTCTCGGACGGCACGCTCCTCCGCAACGCCGCATCCATCCGCAGCTCTGGCTTGTTCACGACATATGGAGCCATCGCTGCCACCGTCGACGCGTCCGGGAAAGTCAGTTTTCCCTACGGAATCACCATGGGCGCCAGCAATGTGACGGCCGGGTGGAACGCCATCTCAAGGGGGTACAAGGCCTCGGCCGCCGGCACGACAGCTTCCGTGCTCGGCTCGACGGCATTCGGTTACCAGACGGTGGCCGATGGGGTCACCTCGACCGCGATCGGGGACCGGACCTCAGCGCCGTCCTACGACTCCTTCGTCCTCGGGCGATTCAACATCTCCCAAGGAGACCCGAGCAAATGGGTCGCAACCGACGACCTCTTCGTCGTCGGCAACGGAGCCTCTGAAGACGCGCGTGCGAACGCCTTCGTCGTCAAAAAGAATGGCGATGCCGTCCTCAACGGCGCGCTGTGCATCCCTCCAAAGGGCGACCTCTCGATGGGCGGCTTCACGGCCGAATAGCTCATGCCGGCCACAACTCTCCCACCGCCCGCATGAAGCTCAGCAAGCCATCCGAACAAGGCAGGAGCGCCAGAGCGGGCGGGCGCCACATTCTCGCTCTCGGCCTTGTCTGCTTTGCCTGCGGCTTTGGGGTCTTCGCCGCCTCGCCAGTGCCTGCGGACAAGCCACACCCGTACCCGGCCTGGTGGTTCGAGCGCGATGTCATCCCGCGCCTGTCCAGCACGAATTCCTTCCCGGGGTGGCCAAGCAGCTACAACCCGCCTGGCGACTACATGGCAGCCAACCAAGGGCAGCTCAAAAATCTCGCGGCGCGCGCCTGCGAGGAGCTGGATGCCCGCCTTCCCGGCGGAGCCGGCACGAACCTCACCGCGCTCAAGCAGACGCTCGAAGCCAGCACGAATGGCAACTACAACGCCGTGAACCTCGGCCAGCTCAAAGCCCTCGCCCAACCGTTCTACGACCGCCTCATCCAGGCCGGCTACTCGTCGAGCTACCCATGGACGCCGGCCACCGCTGACGACGCCTCGTTCAGCGCCGCCAACATCGGTCAGGCCAAAAACCTCTTCGCCTTTGACCTCTCCGCACCCGCCGGGCAGATCCCCGCGTGGTGGGCGCGCTACTACTCCGGCCAGCCGGACATGCCTCGCGCAGAGGACACGGATGGCGACGGCCGGACCAACCTCGAGGAATTCCATGTACTCACCGACCCTCTCGACTATTTCAATGGCGCGAGCCCGGAGATCCAAATCGTGGGCGGCAATAACCAGGGCATCCCGGCCTCGGGGATTCCCGTAGCGCCGCTCGAGGTCCAGGTGACCGATAGCCAGCTCCAACCGCTGGAAAATGCCCCGGTCCACTTTTGCTTCTTTCAATCCCTGGGACAGGTATTCGCCTCAGCTCCCACCGCCGCAGACGCGGGTGCGCCAAGCAAGACCATCCGCACGGATGCCAGCGGACGGGCGAAGGTCTGGGTCCGGTTCTCAAATCCCGCAGAGCTGGAAAATCTGCTCGTCTCAACAGAGTCGTCAGCCCGCGCGGCATTGGTGGAATTTGTTTTTCAGCGATCTTTGCCCGTCCCTGCCGCAGGGTTGCAATTGTGGCTGAAGGGAGGAGAGGGCATCGCCACGACCAGCGGAAAGGTCACCAGCTGGGCAAGCCTCACCTCGAGTGGGCCGGCCACAAGCGCTGCAGCAAACGCGCCAGTGCCAACAGTTCGCGAGGGCATCAGCGCGGTCGATTTCGACGGCACATCGCAGCGGATGGATCTGCCGCTCTCGGGCTCAGGCAACTTTACCCTCATCTCGGCCGTCATCCCCGACGCCTCGCGCACGGCCCACCCGGCAGCCACAAACTATAGCTCGCGCTCGGCTGGCACCTCCGGCCAGCGGTATCTCTTTGCCGGAGCACGAGGATCCGGGGCCAGCCCCTGGCCCGCCGCATTGCCTGCCACGCCTGCAAATAAGAGGTTTTCCATATGGGTCTACGGCTATGCAACGAGAGGGGGAGTGTATCCGCAGCCAACTTTGG
>JBAXXX010000124.1:0-8290 GCA_037127695.1 Verrucomicrobiia bacterium
ATGCCGGTATTCCATATCAGAATCTCATCAATCTATATCTGGTAGACTGTGCTAAGGAGCATCGGCGCCTTGCCCTGAGTTGGAAATAGCAAGATCCTAACAATGGCCGACCACCGAACACCTGCCCGCCGTCACGCCCGATGCTTGGTCGCTCCGCTCCCGGCATCGGTCACGCCAGCAGTCCGGTGCCGGTGACGGCGGACGTTGGCAAAATAAGATCGCAGCTCGACGCACGGTGAAGATTCCGACTCCATTTCCGGTTGTTCTTGTTGAGGTGGGGGTCATTGGATTTATCGTCATCGGCATTTCCTCTGGCTATCTTTTGGGGTTCATCACTCGGTTGGAAGTAGATCAGGCATTCAATTTCTTCGAGGGACTTTTATGGACGACGATTGGTTTTGCTTTTGCATGCCGGGCGATCCGAAAAACAAAATACAGAAAATTACAGACTGGTGCATCAGTCTCGTTTGGTCTCTTCGGCGTCAGTGATTTCATTGAGATGCGCACCGGAGCATGGTACACACCCTGGACATTGTTTGCATTCAAGGCGGCATGTGTGCTCTTATTTCTTATTCATCTCCGCATTTACATGACCCAGAAAAACAAAGATGCCGACAAGGCAGCCTGCCCAACGATTCCCCGTCGGGATGTTCACGAAAGCACGCCTTGATTCAACCACCTGTCAGCATCCACGCGCCGATTCCGGGGAGCCGTTGGTGGCTTTGACGTTGGGAGAAAATTATTGCGCGACTCTGGCACCTCACCTACAATGCAGACATGATGACGTTGACAGAAGTTGAGAGTCTTACTTTTGAACTCCCTGAGGAACAGCGGGCTATGCTGGCATCACGCATTCTCGACAGTCTGCCTCCACTGTTTGCCGACTCGGATAATGGAATTGCGGAAGCGGTGAGTTGGGACTCAGAGCTGGACGCAGATCCCGGCAAGGGAATCAATCTCGCGCAGTTCGACCGCCTGATCGCCCAACGCAGATGAGTTTGCGGGTTGTATTCCATCCGAAGGTCTTCTCGGAGGTTGATGCAATTATGGATTATTACGAGCGGGAGGGCGGCATGAATCTTGCCGACGACTTTTACCCGGAATTTCGGCTTTTTGTTCAGGATGCGTCCGGCGAACCAGAAAAATACAATATAAGAAGCGGCAATTTTAGAAGAGTGAATCTGGAACGATTCCCTTTCACCTTTCTCTTTCGTGTCCAGAAGGATACCATACGCATTTTGGTTGTTCGACACCATGCCCGGCGACCGACATTCGGAACGAAAAGAAGATAATTCCCAGCAATGCCGTCCACCGAGCACCTACCCGCCGTCACGCCGAATGCCGGGCGCTTCGCTCCCTGGCATCAGTCGCGCCAGCGGTCCGGTGCCGGTGCCGGCAGACGTTGAAATATACCTCAACCACACGCCCACTATGAATACACCTTGGTTTGACCCCAATCTAGCATGGATCCCCGGAACTGTCATTGGAATCATCGGAGGACTATTTGGAGGAACTATCGGTATTTTGATGCCGCTTTCCCGATTGAAAAAGCGACTCCTCGGAATAAGATACATCAAGACCGCATATATCCTGCTTCTCGGATGGTCAGTAGCGATGTTGCTTGCTGGCATTACTGCTCTGATTTCAGGACAACCGTATGGAGTATGGTACGGCCTTGGGCTCGCCGGTTTCATCGGGGTGATTGTTTTCGGAAGTCTTTTCCCGCTCATCTTTCTTCTACCGAAGCAAATCGAAGCCGAATGGAAAGCACAGAATGGCTAACAATGGCCGTCCGCCGGCACCGGACCGCCGTCACGCCGGATGCATGGTCGCTCCGCTCCCGGCATCCGTCGCGCCAGCGGTCCGGTGCCGGTGACTGCCGACGCTCGGAATAAACCTAATGAGCCTCTGGTGCAGCACCGTATTTCAAAGTGCGAAACGCATGCTTTTCGCGGTAGTCGCCATTGTAGTTATTGCCGGCAGCATTGTGTCTGGCCTGACCACAATACTTCATAAACAACTCATCGAAATGGATCGCCTTGAGAGAATGGAACTCAAGTCAATCTTTTCTGCTGCCATTCGCGATGGGGCCATACCTGATCCACCGATCCCTGGGCATTTATTCTCAATTACTTCACGGCATGGGAATGATCCCTACGCTATTTGGTATACAAACTCATCAGGCGAACGGGCGGGATACTTCGTGTCAAAGATCTTTCCAAATGAAGGCTTATGGAACTTCAAGGAATTGAAGAGGTCACCGCACATCTTCTATCGTGATCGCGAGACAAATCAGTAAAATGCCGGGCGGGAGCGGCCCGACCAAACGGTTCCCCGCTCTTTTCTTTGAAATGACTACTCACGACGACAAAATCACCATGCAGGCTTGCGTTCTTCCGGGAGTCGATGGTAGCCTTTGACGTGGTAGAAATATGAAATCCACTCCCTACGACATCTATTGGAACAACAGAAAGAATTGGAAGTGGCATCTGATTTACGCATGCAAAGAAGATTTAAGAATTATCGTTCCCAAGAGACCGACATGGGCAGGAAGAACCCTTAACTTTGCCCATCCCAAATCATTTTTAGTATTATTTCTTACTGTTTTGGCGATTGCTGCCCCTGCGATGTTTCTTGGACATATCAACAACATCATTTTGGCAAGCGTATTTACTCTTGTCATTATCGGAATCATCATTTTTTATTATCGCGTTCAGCTTTATGCCAAATAATACCGAACATGACCAGTCGACCGAATGGCGGGAATGCGCTCACTTTTGACCGCAAGGCCTCCTCGCCCGCAATCCGATCACTTTGGACGTTCGCAAAAATAAATCTCTCTCCGCGAACTCGAAAGCTAACTCATCAATCCGAATCGGCACGCCCTACCCGTCGTCACGCCAGGTCATGCCTGACCCCTCAAACAGGGCTGGCGCTGTTTTCTGCTCGCCAATCCGTGCGGGCACGCTACAGTAGAGCCCATGCAAAAAGCTGCGTTGGGTTGCCTTGCCGTTCTTCTTGTCGCAGGCCTGCTGGCTGTCGTGGCTGGGATCTCCACCTACAACGGGCTCGTGATGGCTTCGCAGGGGGTTGACGGCCAGTGGGCCCAGGTGCAGAACGTCTATCAGCGCCGTGCCGATCTGGTCCCGAACCTCGTGAACACGGTGGCTGGGGCGGCGAATTTCGAGAAATCGACGCTGACCGAGGTCACGTCTGCGCGCGCCTCCGTCGGCCAGGTGAAGGTAGACCCGAACCAGGCGCCCACCGATCCTGCCCAGCTCGAGCAGTTCCAGCGCGCCCAGGCGCAGCTTGGCTCTGCGCTATCGCGGCTGCTGGTCGTGGTCGAGCGCTATCCCGACCTCAAGTCCAGCGCGAACTTCCGCGATTTGCAGGCGCAGCTCGAGGGCACGGAAAACCGGATTGCCGTCGAGCGAGGGCGGTTTAACGAGGCAGTTCAAGGGTTCAACGTGCGGGTGAAAAGGTTCCCGACCGTGCTGGTCGCCGGCGCGTTGGGATTTTACCCGAGGCCGTATTTCCAGGCAACGGCAGGCTCGGAAGCTCCGCCGAAGGTGAACTTCGGAGGCTCCCCGGCGGTGCCGCTCGAAAAAGAGAAATGACCGGAAGGAACGGAGGGATGACGATGATCGGCCGCAGGGCACTTGCTAAAACCGGTTTGCAGCCGGCGCTTCGCCGCCTTCTTGGGGCCTGCGCGTTCGCCCTCGTCCTCGCCGCCTCCACCCGCGCGGCCGAAGTCATCCCGCCTGCGCCCCCGCGCTATTTCAACGACCGCGCAGGGGTCGTGAGCCAGCAGGTTGCCCAGGGCCTGAACCGGCAGCTCGAGGAGTTCGAAAAGGCGACCTCCAGCCAGATCGTCGTCGCGATTTACCCGAAAATGCAGTCCGGCTCGTCGCTCGAGGACTATGCCCAGCGTATTTTCGAGGCATGGAAGCCGGGGCAGAAGGGCCTCAGCAACGGCGCGGTGCTGTTCGTGTTCGTGCAGGATCACAAAATGCGGATCCAAACCGGGTATGGCTTGGAGGGCGCGCTGCCCGACGCGATTTGCAAGCGCATCCTCGACGATGAGATCGCTCCGCGGCTGAAGGCCGGGGATTTTAGCGGGGGCATGGCCGCCGGGGTGGCCGCGATGATCTCCGCCGCGCGCGGAGAATACAAAGGCACCGGAAAAACCCACCGGAAATCGGACACCAACCCGGACTTGGCGAAAGGCATGGTTTTCTTCTTTGGCCTCGTCTTTGTGCTGATTGTTCTTTTCAGCAAACTGCGCCGGAGCACCGCAACCCAGTTCGGCTCCTCCGGCCGCAGAAAATGGAACCAGGGATGGTATATTGACACCAGCGGCGGCGGAAGCTCGGGCGGCGGATGGTCGTCTAGTGGCGACAGCGGCGGGGGCGGCTTTTCCGGGGGCGGAGGAGATAGCGGCGGAGGAGGCGCGAGCGGAAGCTGGTAACTTATGAATCCCGGAGATTTTCTTGAGCAGCTCGAGGATGTGAAGCTCGTAGCCGCGATCGCAGCTGCCGAGCGCGCAACCAGCGGAGAAATCCGCATTTTCATTTCGCACCGGCGAAGAAATGATGCGCTTGCCGCCGCGCAAATGCGCTTCGATAAGCTGGGGATGCGGAGCACCAAACACCGCAACGCCGTGCTGATCTATGTTGTCCCGCTCTCCAGATCCTTCGCGATTGTCGGGGACGTCGGAATCCACGAGAAATGCGGCGCGACGTTCTGGGAGGAGGCCACGAAAGAGCTAGGAGACAACCTCCGCACGCTCCCCACTACCGAGGCGCTCATCCGCACGGTCGAAAAAATCGGAAGCCTCCTGGCAGAATATTTTCCGGCCGACCCGGCTGACGTGAACGAGCTCCCCAACGAGATCTTTCGCGGCTGAACGGGCGGTTGCGCGAGCCGGTTCTGGATCGCCAGTCATCGGCAGACGAGAGCCGACGCGGCCGCTCGTCGCGTTCCCGACGGCATTTCGTTTTCCAACGAATATGTTGCAGGCACTGCAGCCTGCATGTATTAGGTTTCCCAATGCCGACGCAAAAAGTGGATGCGCCAGTCACCAGTTCCGATTTCATCAAGGCCTACCGCGTGATGTTGCTGGCGCGCGTTCTCGAGGAGAAGCTTGCGAGCCTGTATCGGGCGGGGGCGATCAAGGGCGGAGTTTTTTTGGGGCGCGGGCAGGAGGCGCTGAGCGTCTCGGTAGGTTTTTCCCTGCGGAAGGGGGATATTTTTGCGCCGCTCATCCGCGACCAGGCCGGGCGGATGGCATTTGGAGACACCGTGCTCGACACGCTCCGCACGTATCTGGGCTCCCAGCTCGGGCCGATGCGCGGGCGGGACGGGAACATCCATCGCGGGCGGCCGCGCGAGGGCTACTACGCCATGATCAGCCACTTGGGCGCGATGATCCCGGCGGTATCCGGGGCCTTGCTGGCACGCCGGATGAAAGGCGAGAGCGGGATCGTCGGGGCGACCTGCATCGGGGATGGGGGCACCTCGACAGGAGCCTTTCACGAGGGGCTGAACGCGGCGGCCGTGGAGAAGCTTCCCCTGGTCCTTGTTGTCGCAAACAACCAGTATGCCTACTCGACGCCCAATTCCCGCCAGTTTGCCTGCGCAGATCTGGTGGACAAGGCCGCAGGCTATGGCGTGGCCGGACACTCCGTGGACGGGACGGATCTGGAGCAATGCCTCGCGACCCTGCGCCGGGCTGTCCGTGCGGCGCGCGATGGCCAGGGGCCCCAGCTCGTCGTCGGCAAGCTCCTCCGGCTTGTCGGGCATGGCGAGCACGATGATGCGAGCTACGTGGATCCCGCGATGAAGGCCTCCGCCCTCGGGCGCGACTGCCTGCTCCTCGCCGAGGCGCGGATCATCGCGGAAAAGTGGTCGCCTGCGGACGAGTGCGCGAAGTGGCGCCAGCAGGCCGAGGAGGAGGTGAATGCGACGGTGGACAAGGTCCGCCGCGAACCCGCGCCCGACCCGGAGGAGGACGACTGGGCGGCATTCTCCAACCAGGATTTTGCCGAACACTACGCCGGAGTATGATCACGTATTTAGAAGCCATCCGACTGGCACAGGAAAAAGCCCTTTCCGAGGACCCACGGGTTTTTCTCTACGGCCAGGATGTCGGAAATTTCGGCGGGGCGTTTAAAGCCACGAAGAGCCTTTCCAAGCAGTTTCCGGGCCGTGTCTTTGACGCCCCCCTGAGCGAGGATGCGATCATCGGCATGGCCGTCGGGGCGGCGATCGAGGGGATGCGGCCGATCGTCGAGATGCAGTTTGCCGACTTTTCCACATGCGGGTTCAACCAGATTGTGAACCACGCGGCCACGCTGTATTACCGGACCGGGGTTCCGTGTCCGATCGTCGTCCGCCTGCCCTCGGGCGGGACCTCGGGCGGAGGGCCGTTCCACAGCCAGAGCATGGAGGCGCTCTACGCCCACTACCCCGGGCTTGTCGTCATGACCCCGGCAACCGTCGAGGACGCCTACGGGATGCTCCTCGATGCGGTCGCCCTCGATGACCCGGTCATCTTTTGTGAGCATAAGTTTCTCTATTACCACCTGAAGGCAGACGGGCTCCCCGAGACGGTTCTGCCGGTTGGCAAGGCGCGGCTGGCGCGGGCCGGACGCGACGCCACGATCGTGACCCACGGGGCGATGCTCCACGAGGCGCTTGCCGCCGCCGTCGAGCTTTCGGAGGACGGCTACGAGATGGAAATTGTGGACCTGCGCACGGTCAAGCCGCTCGATACGGATACCATTTTGGCATCGGTCGCCCGCACGGGGCGGCTCCTTTGCGTGAGCGAGGAGTGGCCGTGGGGCGGGGTTGCGGCCGAGGTGATCGCCCGGGTGACCGGCGAGGGGTTCGGGCTCCTTGACGTCGCTCCGATGCGGCTCAACGCGAAGGACACCCCGGTGCCATACCATCCGGATCTCTGGTCGGTCCACCGGCCGACCGCCAATGCGATTGCCGATGCCACCCGCCGGCTGCTACACATCTAAACCAACCATGGCCCTCGTTCCTATCCTCATGCCTCAGCTTGGCGAGTCCATCGCCGAGGCCACCATTGTCCGCATCCTGTTTCAAGAAGGCGATGCGGTGCAGGCCGACAGCGACATCATCGAAGTCGAGACGAACAAGGCGGTGATGGGGGTGACCGCGCCCTGCTCGGGAACTCTCGGCCAGATCTTCGCGGAAGCCGGAACCAGCTACCTTGTGGGCGCGGTTCTCGGCTCGATCGAAGTCAGCGCGGAGGACGCCAAGCGCCTCGGGCTCGAAGAGGATGAGCGGCCGAACGCCGGACGCCAGGAGAAGAAGCGCGTCGAAAAGCCGGCGGTCCCTGCCGCGGTCGAGCCCACCATCAAAGGCGGGCTGCCCGTCCCGGCCCACGCCGGAGGGGCCAGCTACCTTTCGCCCCGGATGAAGGCCCGCATGGCAGAGCTTGGGTTGCGCGCGGCGGACCTGTCGGGGATCTCGGCCAGCGGAGCCGGTGGGCGCGTCACGATCGAAGATCTCGAGCGGTTCATGGCCGGGATCGAGCGCAACAAGACGACCTCCGCATCGCCCATGAGAAAGGCGGTCGCCGATGCGATGACTCGCAGCTGGTCCCGGCCGCTTGCCACGGTTGTGCGCCCGATCCAGCTCGACAACCTTCTCGCCCATCGCAAGACGCATCCTGCGAAGCCCGGTCCGGCTCTTTACACCCTGCGCGCCCTTGCGATCGCGCTCGGAGAGAACAGCGCGCCCGCCGGGCGCCTGATCGGCGAGCGCATCGTCCACCCGCCATCGGTGGATATCGCTTTCGCCGTCGAAGCCGAGGACGGGGTGATGGTGCCCGTGATCCGCAATGCCGACCAGTACCGGCTCGATGATCTGGTGCCGCGCTACAACCGGCTGGTCGATCTGGCGCGCCAGCGCAGGCTTCCGCCGGGAGATATCGGCGGCTCGATCGCGACGGTTACCAACTACGGCACGTTCGGGCTCACGATCGCGACCCCGATCCCGCTGCCCGAGCAGACGCTCCTCATCGGGATGGGGGTTGGGCAGACGGTCCCCTTCTGGAACCCTGAGCTGGAAGAGTTCGTTCCTGTCGTCGAGGCCCAGTTCACGCTGAGCTTCGATCACCGCGTGCTTGACGGCGGCGCGGCCGGACGGCTTCTCAAGCGGGTGGCCGAGCTGCTCGATTCTCCGGAGCAGCTCTAACCCGGAAAAATCACAGTGACGCAGCCCATCTTGCTAACCATTTGGCCGCCAGAGCCGTCGGCTT
>JBAXXX010000125.1:0-8182 GCA_037127695.1 Verrucomicrobiia bacterium
GGCAGGGGGGGCGGAGCGGCAGGGGCGCGGAGCGGCAGGCTTGCAGCGGCAGGCTGGGCAGGTGGCTGGGCGGCCGCCGGACGCGAGGGCGCGCGGAGGCCGACGAGCTGGATGACCCGCTGGAGCTGGCCCCGCATGATGTCCATGCCGTTTTGGAAACTGTCGGCGAGAGGTTTCGGAATAAAGTCGAGCGCCCCGCTCGCGAGCGAGTTGAGAGTGACCTCCGCATCGCGGCCGGTGGCTCCGCTCACCATGACGACCGCGACGTTCGGATGGTCGCGACGGATGCAGACAAGGGTTTCCTGCCCGCTCATCTCCGGCATGAACACGTCGAGAAGCACGAGGTCGAACGTCTCTGCGGCCAGGCGCGCGAGCGCCGACCGGCCCGACGAGGCCGTGACGACTGCAGCGACATTCGGCAGCGAGGTGACCGCATCGGACAGGAGCTTCCGATAGACGACCGAGTCGTCAACGATGAGGATGCGGATCGGGTTCACGGGCGGGGAAGCGCAAGGTTTTCTGGCCCCCCGGCCTGGTCGCGCCAGCTGAGCATGGCTCTGGTGAGGCGGGAGCTCAGGCGCCCGAGCTCGGCATTTGGCGCAAGCGCAGCCTTGGCGGCATGCCCTTGGTTGCCCACGGCGAGCTTAAGGATCTGTCCGGCGAGCTGATGAAATTGGGCGTGGAGGGCATCCACCTCGGTGAAATGCTTCGAGGCGCGGGCCTCCGCCGGCAGCGCCTGAAGCCACTTACCAAAGTCGCAGAGGTTGTTCCTGCAGACATTATCGGGAATGAACTCCGACGCGCCGGTTTCGGCTGCCTGCTGCAGGCGCTGCTTCCAGAGGCTGTGCGCTGCGATGGCGGCGGTGATCGCAGCGGGGAGGGAAAGCGCCGCCGTGGCCGCCGCGGGGCCGGCGGCGGAAGCATCGGTGCGGAAGAGTGCGATTTGAGATTCGATCGCCGCAGCAAGCCCGGTGAGCTTCGACGCGCTGGCGATGAGCTTGGACGCGCTGTTTGCCGTGACTTCAGAAGCCTCGGAAACCCCGGAGATGTTGCGGGCCACCTCGGAGGCCCCCAGGCACGAATGCTCGACATTTTGTGCAAGCGTCGCGGTTGCCTGGGTGACGTTGTGCAGCGAGCGGACAATCTCAGAGGTCGTGGAGGATTGCTCCTCGACGGCTGCCGAGATGCTGTCGGAGATCGAAGAGACCTGGGCGATCACGCGCGCCACCTCGCCAATGGCATGGGTCGAAGTGGTGGAATGCTTCTGGATCGAGGTGATCTGCAGGCGGATTTCCTCGGCGGCCGCTGCGGATTGGCTGGCGAGCCCTTTGACCTCGTTCGCGACGACAGCAAACCCGCGGCCAGCTTCGCCTGCGGAAGCGGCCTCAATCGTGGCGTTGATCGCCAGCAGATTCGTCTGCTTCGCAATCCGGTTGATGAGCTCGACAATTTTCCCGATTTGGGCAGCTCCGGCTTCGAGCTGCGCCATGAGGTCGCTCGCCTGCGCCGCCTGGGAATCCGCCTGGCGGGCAATTTTTGATTCCTGGGCACAGTTGCGGGCGACCTCCTGGATGGAGGCCGACATCTCCTCGATGGCTGCGGCAACAGAGTTTGCCGAGCTCGTGATTTCCCCGGCTGAGTTCGACATGGACTTGGAGTTTGCGGCGAGCTCTTCGCCTGCGGATGCGACCTGGGAAGCCTGGGCGTTTGTCTGTTCGGCACCGGCCGCTTGCTCGCCGGCAGTCGCGGCGAGTTCGGCGGCCGAGCTTTTCAGGTTGGCCGACGCGCGGGCGAGCTCTCGGACCATCTCCCGGATGTTTGAGGAACACCTGTTAATAGCCGACGCGAGCGCGCCCACCTCGTCGGGGCGATCCATTTCGATCTTGGCGGTGAGGTCGCCAGCGGCGAGCTTCCCGATAGCCTCGGCGCACAGGTTGATCGGGCGGACAAGGTTGCGGGCGATGAAGTAAGCCGCCAGCAGGACGACCAGGATCGAGAGGGCTGTAGCGATATAAACCGTGCGGTCGGCCGCACGGACTTTCGCGAGCAGCTCGGAAAGCGGCGAGCGGACGATGAGCGACCAGCCAAGCCCGGGAAAACCAAGCGCGCCTTGGGATTTTGCATATCCGGCAGCAAGCCAGATTTTTTTTCGCATGTGAAAGTCGTCGCCGTGATCGCGTTTCCCCTGGATGGAGCTCCGGGCCGATTGGACGCCCAGCTCCGCAAGATTGAGCTTGAGAACGACCGAGGGATCGCGGGAGAAGGATTTTGAGATGACCGGGTCGAGCTCGGCCAGCACGAGGCCCTTCGAGTCGATGAGGTCGAAGCTTGTCGAGGGAAGGCCGGTTTCTGCGAGCGAGCTGTAGGTCGAAAAGAGGATGGCCTCGACGAGGGAGAATTTGGCGAGGTTCCGCCAGGCCCCGATAAATTTCCCGTCCTTATTTAAGATCGGCGCGGAGAAGGAGATCGAGATCGCATCCGGGCCGAAGATCGAGGTGACATCGGGGTCGAGCTCCGGGCGCCCGACGACGGTGCCTGAGAGGGAGGGCCCTGTGAGAAAATGTCCGTCCCTCGCATCGATGAACCACGAGGCTGCCGACAGATTCTTGCCGATGAGGGAGGTGGTATTGATGGGCTTGCCCAGCTCGTCCGCGGTATTGACGGCAACGACTCGTCCTGACGCGTCAACGACCATGCCCAGGTAGTAGATCTGGTAGAGGCTGATGTAGCTATTGATTGTGGCTGAGATCGCGGCGCGGTCGGTTTGCAGCGAGAGGTTCGGGGTTTGGAGGAGGGAGTTCGCAGCAAAGGCTTGGACGTCCCCGTAGCGCTCGAAGAGGTTGCGATCCACTTTATCGAGCGTCTGCTCCGCGTTGGCGAGGAGCTTGCCGTATTGGTCGCGGGCAACGGCCGCGTTCGATCTGATGTTCAGCGTGGCAAGGATGATCAGGGGGAGGCACCCGACCAGCAGGAAGGTCAGAAGGAATCGCGTCGTGAGCTTCATGCTTTGTGAGCCGGCGCGAGGAGGGCGGGCGCGAGCGCGGGGTGCGAGGAGGCGATGGCCGACTCCATGGCCTTGCGGAGCCGGTCGCTGTCGAGCTTTGTTTCGTAGTGGTTGATGCCGACCTCCCGCGCCTTGTCTCGGAACGTGTCGCTTCCCCGTGCCGAGAGGGCGATGATCGGAAGGTTTTGAAGCTTCGGGGTTGCCCGGATCCTTCGGGTCAGCTCGAAGCCGTCAAGGACCGGCATCTCAATATCGGTGATGAGGAGGTCAAAGTCCCGCTCCTGCAGCATCCGCCATGCCTCTTCGCCGTCGCGCGCAACATCGATCGAATGCACGAATTTTTCGATCCCCTTGACGACTGCCTGCCGGAAGAACTCGGTGTCCTCGGCCAGCAGGATGCGGAGCGGCGGGAGCGAGTTGGTGAGCGTCGCCGGGGCCGCGAAACCCGCCGAGTTGAGGACCCCGTAGAGGTTCAGGACGATCGTGAGCTTGTCGAGAATCGAGGCCGTGCCGAGGATCCCGGGGGCGTTCAGCGTCTGCCTGTCCATGTCGGACTCGAGAATGCTTGCGAAATCGAGGATCTCGCTCGCAAGAAAACCGATGGCGTGGTCGCCGATCAGCCTCGGCACGATGACAAAAAGGTTCCCCGCGTCTGCCGCCGGGGAGGCGAGCGGAAGGAACTCGTGGAACCGCAGGAGCCGAAGCGTCTGGTCGTCCTTCTGGCGGAGATACTCGTTCTCCCCGATTTTTTCGATATCCGAGAGCTCAATGCACTCGATGCGGGCGATGTTGGTGAGGTGGAGCGCCAGGGGCTCCGGCGAGGACGCCTTAAAGAGGAGGACCTGATCCGGGATCTCGGCTGTGGAGGCGACGGCTGTGGAGGCGCCGAGCGCGAGCTGCGAAGCGGCTGGCGGGATGTTCGAGGCGAGGGCGGACGGCTCGAGGATGAGGGCGATCTCGCCCTGGCCGAGGATCGTGGCCCCCGAGAAGTAGGGGATGTTCTTGAGGTGCCGCCCAAGCGGCTTGACAACAATTTCCTCCGTGCCGGCAATCTCGTCCACGATGATGCCGAACCGGGTCTGGTCGGTTTTGAGGACGAGGACAAACCGGTTGTCCGGCGCGGCGCCGTCCCGGCTTTGGCTGAGCACGCGGGAGAGGTCGATGACCGGGAGAAGCTCCTCGCGGAGGTGGAGCACCTGGGAATCTCCGATCGTGGCCAGCGGGGAATCGCTCCGCTGGTTCACGATTTCCTCCAGGTTGATTTGCGGGATGGCGAAGCTTTTGCTCCCGCACGAGACGATGAGCGCAGGGATGATTGCCAGGGTGAGCGGCAGGCGGATGATGACCGCCGTGCCTTCCCCGAGGCCGGATTGGAGCTCAACCCGCCCGCCGAGGCGCTCGATATTGGTTTTCACGACGTCCATGCCGACGCCGCGCCCGGAGATGTCGCTGAGGGTATCAACCGTGGAGAAGCCGGCCAGGAAGATGAGCTCGCACGCCTGCTGGTCGGAGAGGTGCGCGGCTTGTTCCGAGGTGAGGAGGCCCTTCTCGACAACCTTCGCCTTGAGCTTTTCCGGGTTGAGCCCGCGCCCGTCATCTCGGACTTCGATCTGCACCCTGCCGGCAAGGTGCGCTGCCGACAGCCGGATGTTTCCCCCAGCAGTTTTTCCGGCTGCCAGGCGCTCGTCCGGCGGCTCGATCCCGTGATCCGCGCTGTTCCGGATCAGGTGGGTGAGCGGGTCCGAGAGCCCTTCCAAAATCGAGCGGTCGAGCTCGACATCCTGCCCGATCAGCTCGAGATGAAACTCCTTGTGCAGGCCCTGCCCGAGGTCGCGGACGATCCGATGAAATTTTGAGAACAGGTTGGCGACCGGCTGGAGCCGCGCGCGCATGATCGAATGCTGGAGCTCGGAGGTGACGGAATTGATTTCCTGGACGACCGAGCGGAGGCCTTCGATCGAGTTGTCGAGAGAGAACTGGTCGCAGATCCGCACGAGCCGGTTCCGGCCGAGAACCATCTCGCCCGCCAGATCCATGAGGGTATCCAGAAGGGTCACGCTGATCCGCACGGTTTCTTCGGTTTTCTGGCGCGCCTGGGGGGTGATCACCACCGGGGCCGGTGCCGGCGGCGTGGACAGGGCGGGCGGCTGGAAGCCGGCGGGCTGGATCGCCAGGGAGGCGAGCTCCGCCGGCTGGGCGGGCTGAGCCGGGGGCAATGGCGGAGCTGGCGGCTCGGCGGCTGGAGCCGGCGGCAATGCCGCGCGCGGCACGAGCGTCGGCTGGGATTTTATCCAGACGCGAAACGTCTCTTTTGGGATCTGGGTGAGCTGGGATTTCGGGAGATCGAATGCGCCCAGGAGGAGGGCCTCCTCCATGGCGGTGGCGAAAAGAACGGAGCAGGCGAAATCCGGCGGAGCATCGTCGAAGATGTCCGAGGAGCTGTCGATATCGGTGATCGAGTCTAGGAGGGTTCCGAGCGAGGCGATCTCATCGAAGTAGTGGAGCGGGGCTTGCCCTCGATCTTCGATGTCCTGCTTCAGCCGAAGGGTCAGGATATAGAAGTTCTGGCCTTGCCGGAGGGCCGCGCGCACAAGCTCGGCATCAATCTGGAACCCGGCGAGCTCGGGGGGGAGAACGAAGCCTTCAGGGGAGGCTGGCGGCTCGAACTGCAGGAGGTCGCCCAGCTGGCACTTCTCCGAATCCGCCAGGATGGATGAGGCGTTTTCCGGGTTGGCGACCATGAGCGTGAGCTTGTCGGTGGCGGCGAGCAGGAGGCTGGTGATGGCCGGGGTGATGAGCAGCTTCCCGTCGCGGACGAGCGAGAGGACGCTTTCCATCACGTGGGTGAGCTCGACGATCGCCGTGAAGCCGAAGAACCCTGCCGTGCCCTTGATGCTGTGGGCCGCGCGGAACACCCGGTTGATGCGCTCGGTGTCGCCCGGGTTCGTCTCGAGCGCGACCAGATCGTTTTCCAGGTTGAGAAGGTGCTCGCTGGCCTCCTGGATGAAGAGCCCCAGCATTTCGTTGTCAGTGGAATTCATTTGTCGGCCGGGTGGGGGGTGAGGCCGAAGCGCTCGGTGAGTTTGAGGAACGTGAGAAGCCGGAGGATGTCGCTCGAAGGGTTGGTGACTTTGAACGGAATTTTTCGCTGGACGCTCTCGCGGTAGAGCGAGGCCAGGAGGTTGAGCCCGCTCGAGTCAATCGCCGGGCAGCCGGTGAGGTCGACCTCGACCGCCGGGCATTTCGGGCTGCTGCAAAAATGGGCGGAGAGCAAGGAACGGAACTCGACGACGTTTGTGCTGAGGATCGGGTGGGGGAGATGGATGACGAGGGCGTCCGGGCGGTCTTCGAGGTTCATAACGCTTGAGGGCTAGGGGTTATTTCGGGGTGATGATCGGTCCGATGTGCAGCACGGTGGTGAGCCCCGAGGCGCCGTGAAGAACCCCGGCAATGCAGGCGGGATCGAGCCCGCTCAGGGTTTTGGGCGGCGCCGGGAGGATCTGCGTCTCGAGGGTGAGGATGTCTCCGATCTTATCAACAAGAATCCCGTTCGGGTCGCTGTCAGCCATGTGCGCCTCATCCGGGATCTGCGCGAGCCGGGCGAGCTCGGATCCGGTTTTGAAGACGATGCAGCGCGCGGTCGGAGAGCCCGGTTTTTGAGGATAGCCGAGGCGGGTTTCGAGGTTGATGGCCGTGAGGATTTGCCCGCGGATATGGATGAGCCCCGGGCAGTAATCCGGGGCGCAATCGACCGGGGTGATGGCGGGGAGGAGGAGGATCTCGCGAACCCAGAGGAGATCGCATGCGTATCTGCGTTCGCCGATGAAGAACTCGATGAGCTGAGCAGGAGGAGTCATAGAGGGAAGGCGGTGGCTGCGCCGGGGGTTAAACTTTGAATTCCGCAGTGGCTTTCGAGAGGTCTGCGGCGAGCGCGGTGAGCTCGCGGGCGCTGAGGTTGATCTGCGCGGCCCCCCGGGAGGCTTCGGCCGCAGCGTCCGAGACGCCGTGGATGTTGCGCGAGACCTCGGTCGAGCCATCTGCTGTCTGCCGGACGTTGTCCGAGAGGGTGGTGGTGGCGGAGGTGACCGTGTGAAGCGAGCGGACGATCTCCGACGTGGTGGCCGACTGCTCCTCGACGGCGGCCGCGATGCTGGCGGCGATGCTGCTCACCTCCTGGATGACCGTGACGACATCGTCTATCGCGCGGGTCGAGTTGCTGGCATTTTGCTGGATGAGGGAGATTTGGCCCCGGATATCCTCGGTGGCGGTGGCGGATTGGCGGGCGAGCTCCTTGACCTCGTTGGCGACCACTGCGAACCCGCGCCCCGCATCGCCAGCCGAGGCCGCCTCGATCGTCGCGTTCAGCGCGAGGAGGTTGGTCTGCTCGGCGATCCGGTTGATCAGCTCGACAACCTTTCCGATCTGGGTGGCGGAATCGTCGAGCTTCGTCATGAGGTCGCGCGTGCTGCGCGCCTGGACTTCCGCCTGCTGGGCGATCTGGGATTCCTTCGAGCAGTTGCGGGCGACCTCCTGGATCGAGGCGGACATCTCCTCGACTGCGGCGGCCACGGTGGTTGCCGAGCGGTTGATCTCCTCGGCCGAGCCGGCCATGAGCTTGGCGTTCGTGGCAAGCTGCTCGCCGGCGCTGGCGACGGTATTCGCCTGGGCGTTTGTCTCGTCGGCTCCAGCCGCCTGGCTGTGCGCGATTTCCGTGATGGAGGATGCCGCCTTTTGGAGCTTGACGGCGGAGGCGGTGATCGTGCCCACGGTGGCGCGGAGGTGGGAGATGGACTCGTTGATCGAGGCGGCGAGGATGCCTAGCTCATCTTTTTGGTCGAGCTCGGCGCGGGCGGTCAGGTCTCCCGCCGCGAGCTTCTTCATGGAGGCAACGCAGATCTGGATCGGGCCCACGATGCTGCGGGTGAGGACGATGGCGATGATCCACGCCGCCACCAGCGCCACCACGACCCCGGCGAGCATCAGCCGGAGGCCGGTTTTCAGCCCCGATTCGGTTTCCTCATCCGTCTGCTTAATCCGCCGGTCGCGATAGGCGAGGAGGTCGTCGACCGCTCTGTTGATCTTTTCCATCGCCGGCCTGCCCTCAGCATCAAAAAGCTCCAGGGCCTTGGCGTCCAGGCCATCGGACTTGAGCGCCATGTCCATGATCCGCTGGTTGAT
>JBAXXX010000126.1:0-7655 GCA_037127695.1 Verrucomicrobiia bacterium
TTTGTATTCATAGATTTTCTTCGGCGGCTAGTGGCCGCTCATCCTGGGCGTTCGCTAAAATATCCCGCATGTCATCGCCGACCTTGCAGGCTTCCCTAGCGGAATAGCATTTGCTTCCGTTCAGACCGTAGGTCATCGCCCGTTCGCAGACATCCCGCAGCCTCGCGATCTCCGCGTCACGATGCGCCAGTTCCGCTGCGATGTCATCTTTGGCGTTCGGTGAAGAGACAACGAGAGCAATCACTGAAATGACGACAGACCCAGGGTTTTCATCCATCGCTCTTTTGACCGCCAAGCCGAGAATGGTATCCTCGTCCGTGATTTCGCAGGAGGAGAAAATCGCGTGGATCAACTTGTCGCCTTGTCTGAGGACAACGGCAGCAGCCGCACCGATTGGCTCGGACCCCGGTTTTTGATTGGTTTTCATTTTGGAGCGGATGCCTCGGGCAGCTTGGGGGCTTCCGGCGCAAAAGAAATTTCTCCTTTCGCGACGGATATTCCTCTACGTTTTAGATCCTCAACGGAACATCCGCTGATTTTCGCGACCTTTTCGAGTGGCCGTCCCTTTGTTCGGGATGCAGAATGAAGCAGTGGTTCCCCGTTCGATTTCAGCGCTACCCATATTTTCACTTTCATGAGCCTCCTAAATTCCAAGATTGGTTCCATTGATGATCCAGAGACAATTATTCTCGTGGATGAGTTGTTTACGGTGACCGGAGTTGACCCGCGGCCATTTTTTAACAGTATGTTGCTGCATTTTTTCCAGCAGTGCTTGTTCCCCAATGGCGCAACTTCCAAGCCGGTGAAGATTTCCAAGGATGACCTGGACCAGCACGATCCGCATGACGATTACCTTCTGCGAAAGAAAGTCGGAAAGATTGGCGATCCACTCTTTAAGACCCTTGAGCAGCTTGCTATGCAGAATCGCCACAACCGATATGGGATAGAGCACTTCAGCGGATCTGCTATTTACGTCTTTCTGAATCGCATGATTGTGCCAGTCAAGACGAAGCCAGCCATTCGCCTTTGCAGGTAAAGGAAAAATGGCCAAACGAGGAAGCTCATGTTGGAGTGGGTCGCATGAGGTTTTCATAATCCGATTTCGTCGAGCGGGACAGGGATGAGGTCGAAGGGGTCAGGGGTGTCGCCGACGAGGACGAAGTTGGCTGGGCGGGCGTCGAAGATGGCGGTGCGGCGTGCGAGGGAGATCCATGCGTGAGGGATCCCTTTGAGCGGTGACCAGCCTCCGGCGCGGAGGAAGGCGGAGACGGTGGCGGCGTCCGGGAGCGGGCCGCGCAGGGCTCGTTGAGCGATGACCAAGCGGGGGCCTTCGCGGTCGGTGACGACGCCGAGCAATCGGGTGATGTCGGCGAAGAGGGAGTTATGGAGATCCCAGCGGCGGAGGTATTCCAGCGCGGTAGCGGGGCGGAGGGCAAGCGTGCCGTCGGGCATGCGGCGCACTGTGCGCCCGTAGGCTCCCCCGTAGGTGACCTTGAGGACATCCGGCCCGACGGGCCAGACGCGATGCTCTAGGCCGCCTTCGCGGGAGGGTTCGAGGTAGAGGTCTGCTGGGAGGTCTTTTCCCCAGCGGGAGAGGGCTCGCTGTTGGGCGATAATTCCCTCGCCGTTTCCACCTGCTTCCAAAATTCTTCGGAGGTCGGAGGCGGCTGCGCGAGGCTCAATGCCGTGAGCGCTTTCGGGTCGGTAGTCATTCGTTGTATTGTCATGGGAATCTGGTGTGGTGACAAGCGGTTTTCCTGCGATCCATTCCCAGACGGTTGGCCCGTCGGGGATCTGGGTAGCGCGTGCCCAGGCCTCGAATGCGTCCCAGACTTGGGCATCGTATCTTGGCTTGAGCATGTCGGGGGTGAGGCGTAGGTCGGCGGGGCTCCACTCGAAGCCGCCGGGTTTGCCTTTTTCGATCGGGGTGCGGAGGTCGAAAACTTTGCTGGGGCCGGAAACGAGGCGTCCGTGTTCCTCGACCTGTTTGAGTGCTTCCCCGGCCATGACGCGGCGTTCTTCGAGGGGCTTGTCCTTCTCGGCATCGCGGATTTCGGCCACGTCGGAGTCCATGAGCGGGATGGTCTGGCACCGGCAGCCCCATTCCCATGGCGGGTAGTGGCGGCCCCAGAATGTGGATCCTGCGGGGAAGATTTTGCCATTGAGGGCGCGGTGGGAGTCGCGGACTTTCGTGTCGCCCATGCTGCGATACATCCAGAAGGGGAAGGTGTCGCGCTGGCGGTCCATGACGCCGTAGGCCGAGGCCGAGTAAGCTTGGAAGCCATGGAGGCGGATGAGGAGTTCCGCGCGGCGGTTGACGTAGGTCCAGCTCGGCACATAAGAGGTGGCGTCGTCGTGGCAGAGGAGGAGCTGGAAGCGGCCCAGGCGCACGTCGTAGCGGTCGCTGCATTTGTCGCCACCGTATGGCCACGGGACGCACACGCCGAAATTGATCGTGGCATCGTCCCAGCTCTGCTGCTCGCCTGCGCGGAGGCGGCGGGTGCCGCAGGGGGCGAGGCGCATGAGGCCGGGGGCGTAGGTCGCGTTTTGCAGGGCGCGGGAGCCCTCGCGGTGCAGGCCGACAAGCGGGCGCACGCGCTCGATCGCTTCGCGCACGGCCACGGGCATCGTGTGCTTGCTCTTGTGACCTCCCAGCACGGCGGCCAGCCCGTCGTGCCGGTCGGCGAGCACATGCGCGGCCATCGTCATGGACCCCGCCCCCTCGGCGCGGTTGCTCCGCAGGTAGAGGGCTTGCAGGTCGGCGATGTCGGGCGCGGAAAGCTCGATGATGCGTGGCCTCCCGCTGTTCCCGGCCTGCGGCTCCAAGGCAGCAGGACCGCCTTGCCGGTAGGCTTGCGCCCACCGGCGATAGGTGGCGGGCTTGATCATCGCCTCGTCGCAGGCGGTTTGTAGCGATACTCCTTCGGAAACGGCGGCGGAGATTTCCGCCAAGGCGCGGGCCTTATCGAGCATTGTGGGGGCAGTGCTCATATCAACTACTTCTTTCCGCGGGGCAGGGGCTTCACGTCGCGGAGGGATTCCGGGAGAGTGGCAAGGATGCGGCCCCATGCCTGTCGGATCTCCCCTTGCTTATTTGGGGGAATTTTATCCCAATGGTTGAAGGCGTGCTCCCATGTGCCCATCGCCACGTAGCAACGGGGGACAACATTTTTCAGTCGGTCGAGCGGTAGGCCTTCCGTGGCTTCTTTCCCATGGTATCCGGCGATGACCTGACCGAGCGAGACAGGCTTATCGTCGATGTCTGCGAAGATTTTCGGCTGCATCTTTTCTGCAAAATCCGGGTCGGCGGCGAAGATGTCTCGGACTTGGCGGGCGCTGTCCAGAAGGGTGCGGCCAATGCCGTATCGGGCGCAGATTTCCTCTCGCCCGATCAAAGACCTTTTTGCGGTCTTTGATTTTCTGTCCCCTCCTCGGCCTGCGATCTGCTCCTCGATAACGTCCACGCAAAGGAAGGCGAGTTGCCCCTTGGTAAAGTGGTTCCGGTGAACGATCGAGGCGAGGATTCTCTCGGAGGCTTCGGCCTCGGGGACGACTTGGACGGGGACCAGCATGAGGCCAGCATCCATGGCGGCCCGGAGGCGGTGGCGACCGTCGAGGAGGAGGAATCCTCCCGGCTCCAACGCGTCTTGACAGACGACGAGGGGAGTGTCGATGCCCCGTGCCTCGATGTCGTCGCGGAGGGCGATCATCGTCGGGTGTTTCGGGTCTTTCAGCGGGAGCTTGGCGACGAGCGGATGCCAGGCGATATCAATCGTCTGGACGATTGCGGGCCGGTCGGCGAGAGGTTCAGGTTCGGTGGTTTTTTGCATAAATGGGTTGTCAGATTTTCCACTCGGCGAGGGCTGCCGGAATCTCGGCGGCGATTTCCTTCTGCCGGTTGGCGATTTGTTCGAGGATGAGTGCGCGGAAACGGGGATCGAGCGTTGGCTCAAGGCGGAGCCGTTCCGCGCGACGAACAATCTCGGTGGCGCTCTGGGCGATGGACCAGATGGACGCTTCCTGGTCGGTTTTCAGCCTGCTCATTTCGAGGCCTCCGCTTTTTTTAGGGCCTCATAGCGCGACTTGAGGCCAGGAAGGTCCGGGCGTTTCCCTGTCAGAGAGAGGTAGAGAGAGATGCGGGAACATCCCAACGTGCGGGCATCCCGGATGATGCCAGGAAAGCGGATCGGGCGTTTCGGTTTGCTTTCTTTGGTTAGCGATTGCATACTTCACATAATTTCACACGACTTCACATGGCGCAAGAAAAAACTTCACAAAACTTCACGGGCCGTATTTATGCCCTCAAGGCAGCCACAGGGCGGAGATGGGAGGATATTGCCGCAGACTTAGGGGTAACGCGGGAGCACTTGTATAACTATAGAGCAGGTAAGCACTCCCCCCCGGAGCACGTTGTTGTTCGCCTCTGTGCCGCCGAAAAGAAAGCGGGCATTACCTCAACAAATATGCCTGGAAAGCCAGCGGGGAAAGCCACTACATCCCAGGGGACCCAAGGCCGCGCTTCTTCACCTCCCCTATGCCAAGTGTCAGCTCTCTCTGATTTGGAGAAGAAAATTCTCGATGCAAACGAGGAAAGTCGCTCTGCATTTGCAGCCACCCTCGCAGCGATCGCAGCGTCTGAAGCGAGGATCGCGGCGATGATTGCCGAGATGCGATCGCAATTCCCCCCGGCGTAATCCGCGCAACCTGATTGGCGCGGCATCCCCCCGGCGTGGTGAGGTGGACGCCTATGGCAAACGCACTTTCATACACCTTGGGGCTGGCGACGGCAGGATTTACAGGGCCGCTCTCGTCGGCGAAGACCGCGATGGGGAGCTTTCTGGGGGTGATGAGCAACCTGGGGAATATCACCACGGGGATCTCATCGGCGATCGGGCTGGCGAAGGGGCTGGCGGACGCGCTCTCGACGCCGGTCACGATGGCGGCGGACATGGAGGACTTGAACATGAGCTTCCGGTCGCTGCTCAAGGATGGCGGGGCGGCGCGGTCGCTGGTGGCGGACCTGGTGAAATTTGCGGACGTGACGCCCTTCGAGCCCAAGCCGGTGGCCGAGGCCGGGAAGCAGTTGCTGGCATTTGGCGTGGCGGCGAAGGACATCATCCCGATGCTGGGCGACATCGGCGACCTCTCGGCGGCGATGAACAAGCCGCTGAATGAGGTGGCGGACACCTTCGGGCGGCTGAAGGCGGGGCAGTTTGGCGAGGCCTTCGAGCGGATGCGCAGCTTCGGGATCTCGAGCGAGGATCTGGTGGGGGCGGGGCTGGAGTTCGACAAAAGCGGGAGCTTCCAGGGGACAGCCGCGTCGGCCATGGAGGCCGTGCGGGGGATCATACGGAGGAAGTTCGGCGGGGGGATGAATGACTTGGCGGGGACATTCAACGGTCTCTTCTCGACGATGACCGGGTATTGGGACGCGCTGAAGGTGAAGTTCGGCGAGCCGATCATGGTCTCGTTGAAATCGGTGATCGGGGATATGACTGGGATGGTGCAGGAGTGGACGCCCCAGGCGGCGGCATTCGGAGCGGCGATCGGGCAGGCGATCTCGGGGACCTCGCGCCGCTCCGGCGGATGATCCTCGCCAGCTCCAACATGCAGGAACTCGACGCGCGCGTGCAGAGCTTCCTCGCCACATCCACCCCGGCTTCCGCCCGCCTGATCGAAGACGCGCTGGTCTCCATGGCCGCAAACGGGGTCGCCCGGTAAATCATGGCTGCTCTCCGCTCGCTGGGCTTGGCGGTCAAACAACTGCGTTCGCGTTACCGATACACGGCGACGACGGAACAGATGATCCGCTCCTACGTGGGCGGCTACGCTGCCCTCCTGGCGATGGCCCCGACGATCGGTGAGGCGGGCACAGATGACCGGGTTGTCGTGTCTTGGGATCTGACCGAGGGGGAAAGCGTCAACGGGAAACTGGAGATCACGGAAGAAAAGGCCAAACCGGACATGGGAGGCTCCGGGATCGGAGGCGGTGAAGCTCTGGGCGATCCCATCTACGAGCTGGATTGGGCAGAGGAGAGGAGGCCAATCGAGCAGCATAAGAAGATGCCTCGCCTGGCGGCCGACCGCCCCTGGTATGCCAAACCATGGTGCTCGGCGAGCGATGTTGATAATAAACACTGGTCAGGGACGGGCACCCCGCCATCCAGCTTGAATGGCTACCAGCAGCGGGAGTGGAGCCATTGGACGGCACTTGATGCAAACGACATTGTCGGCGGGACTTGGAGCCTGGCCGAATACAAGAGCCTGGTTGAAAAAGGCATCACGGATTTGCGCTGTCGGCGATTCCTGCTTCCGCACCGGTCAGCTCGGGGTGCTCGATCTTTTCCAGCAGCATCAGGATCCCGAGAGTGAACGGATGGATCGTGATCCCGCACACCGTTGGAGCAGCCGGCAGAAGCGCATCAAGGACGACTGAGGGGGTTGTTCCCGCCCGCTCCTTATGGGCGTCGCAGACGGCGGACATTTTGGCGAAGTCGTCCATCGGACTAGGTGGCAGGGATGTTCGCGTATTTTGTCCCGCGAATTGTGGCCATCTTCACGTTGTTGTTTTGCCACTTGATCTCGACTTCATCCACGAGACACCCGGTCACCCCTCCGATGATCGCCGTATCTCCCCTCGCTGGGAGAGTTGTGGCGGACAGCACGATGACTTCGAGTTCACACTCGTTTTTCTCGTTGTAGTAGATCACGGAGAAAACCTCGCCATTCTCATCAAGGAGTTCGGCCTTGTCTCCGCCGAGCTTGTGCGAGGAGGATTGGATTTTCCCGGTTCCGACACCGTCTCCGTCTCCGGCTCCCCATGTGATCGTGCTGTTTCCTTTGATTACTTGTGCCATGTGAAAAGGATGGAGAGGTGCGGGGAAAAGTGGAAATCAGACTGCGCGGGATGCGCGGTGCTACGGGTTGACGTTCCTGTATTCCGGCTCGGGCAATGCGTTGTGGATTTGGAACTCCAGCCGGAAAGCCCGCAGTGGCGTCCCGTCGGGGAGCAGGACTTGCTTGGCCCCACGGTAGTTGAACCTTCGGGAGGTGTCCTCGTTATCGGTGAACACGATCTCTCTCACGCGGTCGCGCACTGCGTTGGTGCGTTCGAGCAGGGTGCGTCCGGACGGCGAGAGCCACAGTGCTGCGCCCGGCTTGGCTTGCAACCCGGCATTGATGGCGACATAGATTCCGATGTCGTTGCGCATGACCCCTGCCCACTCGTCATCGGACGCGGCATCCTCTCCCTGCCACTCCACAACGGCAAGGAATCCGCTCGGCCTGGCGGAGAGGATTTCGAGGCTTTCGACAAATGTGCCCGATGCTGCGGCTTGGCCGCCGTGCGCGTCGGCGTAAGCTTGCACGTCGTCATAGAGAGCTTGGAGGATTGCGATGTTGTCCATGGCTAGATGAAGATCAGGTCATCTGATCCGCCGTAGTAGCCCCGCCATTGTTGCACCCTGGTGTATAGCCTGCCCTGTTTGGTGATGCGGTCAGCCGACTTGACGAATACAAAAGATGATGTCGGAGCGCCGCACTCGTTTGGCGGGTTCTCTTTGGAAAAAACCCCGCTGCCGCCCGACGGACGGGTATTGTGGTAGGTTCAGAGATCCTGATCTCACCCATTGAAGTCCCAGAAGCCACGTAGGGGA
>JBAXXX010000127.1:0-7388 GCA_037127695.1 Verrucomicrobiia bacterium
AAACGTCACAAACGTGCCAAATCACTTTCCGGCGAGATCAGGACCTCTGAGGTTGTCGCTGAGGCCAGCGGATATGACACAGGGTAACGCGCTATTCATTTTCTCCGACCCCATAGCGGCAAAGTCCGCAATCTCGCAAGGGCGCGACTACTTTGAGCAGGCCGCCTTCGAGTTTTGCCTGGAGAAAGTCCCCGCCTCCGCGCTGCTGCAAATCAGTGAAGCAATGCGCAAGCAGATCGCCATCGGCATGAGCACTGCCCCTGGGCGGTTTTCCCCGGAAACGGAGGATGCCGACCCTTTAGCTCCACACCAGCCCGAGATTCAGGTCTCGGCTGGCAACTGACCCTCTACGAGCGCACGCTCTCAGCCTACCCGAGTTTCACCCGGCAGGACGTTCTCTGGGCGGTCCCGCTCGCCGAGTTGTTCGCTATCACCTCGGCATCCATCGTCCGCCAAGGCGGCACTCTCCGTGGAGCATCCTACAGCGACCTCGATCTCATCGCGGCGCTCAGCCGGTGACCCTCTCTCGGCGTAGTTGGCACGATCCCAACCCTTTTCGTGCTTCTCAACTTCAGGGAAAAACAACCCTTTTCAATCATTTCGCGTGGTGTCCATTTCCGCTCGCACGCCCCATCCTCCATAAGTCGGTGCCTTTCAACGCAGTTCAAGCCATTTCGCCTTCATTCAACCCTTTTCAATCATTTCGCGCGGTTACGCGGCGGCGGGAATATCATGCGGTTGGAGGGCCGGTTTGATGGCCGCGTCCGGCCGTGACTCCGTCGAAGGGATTGACGTTGGCCCCCTCTCTGCGCCGAGCGGGTTTTCTGGCGAAGTTGAAAGCGATATTTGCCCAGGTGTCTCCCGGCCGGGAGTTGAGCCCGAGGGTCGCGGTGGGCTCGTATCCGCAGTGGACCATGCAGTTTTCGCAGCGGGGATCCCTGGCAATGCCGTTGACGACGCCGTAGCTTTCCCATGGCGTCTTCTCGAGCAGGTCGCGGTAGCTGGCGTGGTGGGCGTCGGTCATCAGATAGCAGGGGCCTTTCCAGCCGCGCACGTTGCGCGTCGGGATGGCCCAGGCCGAGCACGTGAGCTCGCGTCGGCCGGCTAGAAAATCCAGATAGACAGGGGTTCCGAACAGCGTGTACCGCTCGCCCCAGGCGCGGATGTTTTGAAACTTCTTTTTGGTCATCGCGCGGGTGAGAAAAAAGTTTTCCGGCGCGAGGTTCAGGCGGCTCCGCATGTCGTCCTTGGCGGCATCGAAGTCATAGCCTGGGGAGATCGTATGCCCATCGCATCCCAGCCACGAGAGGTAGTCGAACATCCGCTCGAGCTCTCCCATATCGGAGTTCTTGTAAACCGTCGTGTTCGTCGCAACCTGGTAGCCGAGGAGCTTAGCCATGCGGATCGCAGCGATGCATTCGTGGAAGACCCCCTCGCGCTCGACGGTGAGGTCGTGGGTGCGCTCGAGGCCGTCGAGGTGGACGTTCCAATACATCCATCTCGAGGGGGGGATTCCAGGCATCGCGCCGCGGGCTGCCGGCTGGCGAATCTCATCTGCCTGCGCTTGGGTCAGAAGCCCCGCAGCGGCCAGCGCTTCGATTTTCGGCGCAGCGGCAGCCGGGTTTCCCGCAAAGTCTGCCGCAAGGAATCCGCGCAGCTTTTTTCTCATGAGCACGCCGTTCGTGCAGATGTAAACGATCCTTTTCTGGGCGAGCAGCCCGGCCACGAGGCCCTCGATGTGCGGATAGATGAGCGGCTCCCCACCGCAGATGGAGACCATCGGCGCATCGCATTCCTGCGCTGCGGCCAGGCAGTCCCCGAGCGGCATCACGTCCCTGAGCGACGTCGAATACTCGCGGATCCTCCCGCAGCCGGTGCATGTCAGATTGCAGGCGTGGAGCGGCTCGAGCTGCAGGACCGTGGCGAACTTCCCCGCCCGCCGGATCTTCTTCCCAATGATGCAGCCAGCAATCCGGGCAGTCAGCGCGAGCGGAAACCTCATAAGCTCGGCATCTGATGCGCCAGGTCCAGCCATGTCAAGCTCCACAAGACGCCGGCTCAGCTTCCTTGCTTGTGCCGCGCACGGAATTGTGTTTGCTAGTCCGCATGCCACTCACCTCACCACACCTTCCGGCGGTCGGGCTGGTTTCAGAACTGAGCCACGAAGACCGCGACTCGCTGAGCTTCTACGGAAGCTTCCACTTCGCCAACCAGGGAGACATTCTCATCCAGGAGGGAGCGTCCCACGGGAAGCTGTTTTTTATCATCTCCGGGCTGCTGCATGCGCGCCACGACGGCGAAGGGAGAGATGTCCTCCTAGGGCCGATCCGCCAGGGCGAGTGGGTTGGGGAGGTGGATCTTTTCGATCCGGCCAGCGCGGTCTGCTCGGTGGTCGCGATGGAGCCGAGCCAGTATTGGATGATCACGCGTGCGGACCTCGAGGATTTCATCAACAACTACCCGGAGGCAGGGATTCGGATATTGATCGGCGTGGCGGCAACCCTCGGGCGGCGGCTGAGAGGGGTCACAAAGAAGCTGACCGAGCAATCCGAGCTCGCAGCGATCAGAAATTCGCTTTTCGAGAGCTGATCGGGCTGGCCAGACGGGCTACGAGCCCTTGTGCTGGACCGGAACGACCGGCAGGGGGAACCGGAGCCGCAGCTCGTTGTCCACCCGCACCTCCACGGTGTAAAGCCCGTGCTTCTGAAACTGGATTCCTCCAAAGACGTGGACGTTCGTCGCGTGGGCATCGAGCGAAGGCAGGGAAAACCGCACCTCGCTCTGAGCGATCGGCTGGTCGTCATCCGGGTTGAGGATCAGGGAGGTCTGAAGAAAATCCCCCATCCCTCCGCACCATCGGGTCCAGAGGCAAAGCTTGAAGAACCCGATCGGCGTCACCGGAGCCGGTATCATCCCGATGATTCCGACGAGGGTCTGCTGCCCGCTCGCCTCCTGGCGGACATCCTCGCAGATCACGCAGGCTTGCAGGTCAGGGATAATGTCTTCCGGAATGTTCACGCTGGATATGCCTCGGTCAGGCGAAAAGCCTTTTGGGAGTTGGCTGGCCTGGCTGCGGGGGTGAGGTGGGCGGCTGGCTGGCGAGCAATTCCTGGTCGGCGCACCCGCCCGGGCGGAACCGCTGGAGCTTCGTAGGCTGTGCTCCGAGGAAATCGAGCGAGCGGGAAATCTCTTCGAGATCCGCCGGGGCGAGGAGGTCGGGGTGGACGGTCGTGCGGAGCTCGTAGGGGAGGCCGGAAGCGAGGAGGAGGCGAAGGGATTCGGCGGGAGCCTCGAACGACCCCACTCGTCCGGTTGTCCTGTCATACCGCTCGTCGAAGGGCGCTTTAACATCCAGGCCGACCCAGTCAACGAGCGGGAGAATCTCCGCGAGGCGGACGGGAAAAATTCCTGCGGTATGGATGCCGACTTTAAAGCCGAGGGCACGCACCGTGCGGATCGCGTCCGGCAGCGCAGCTTGCGAGGTCGGCTCCCCACCGCTGAATACCACGGCCTCTAAAAAGTTTCTTCGCTCGGCGAGGAGAGGGAGGATGTCTGCCCACCGAAAGTTTCCTTTGCCAAACGACTGGAGGTGCGGGTTGTGGCAATACCGGCATCCCCAGGTGCAGCCCTGGCAGAAAACCACGCTGGCAAGGGATCCCGGGTAGTCCACGGTCGTAAATGGCACGAAGCCTCCCACTTGAAGATCCGGAGGTTCCACCTCGGAACGATTGCTCATCGGCACAGACTACCATCGCCGATGAGATTTTCCATCCGATTCGACATATTTTTCCCAGCCTCCTTTGGGAGGGCCGACGCCCACCCGGCCGTCTTTTGAAAAGCGATTGCGCCTTCAGCATATCGTTCACATAGATTTCCAAGGCCGTGCCCTCGGGGAAGAATTTGTTGCGCAGGGTGCCGCTGTTGATCCATACCCCGGCCCGGCCGCATGGGCGATGGCCCCGGACAGGACGAGCTGCGCAACCGCAAACCGGAAAACAGATTTTCCTGTGGCGGTGGCGGAGCCGGCGCATGCCCCAAAATGCCGGTGGCTGTACCATCGCGCTTTGTGGAGTTTTTCATTCTGAAAGAATTTCTTCCCCTCCTCCGCGCAAGGCTGGGCCTTTGCCTCGGCACGAAATTCTTTCAGAATTCCGCTACGCGAAGATTGCGCGGGGCACGCCAGGCTATTTTTTCCGTCGGCGGCGCAGGACCATGACCGCCGTGAGGCTGAAGGCCAGCAGCGCCCAGGTCCCGGGCTCGGGGATCGCATAGGAGAGGACGAGGTCGTTTACCGATTGCGTCAGCTCCCATGTGCCTGCCCACGTTGGGCTGCTCGTGAAGCTTCCGGTCCCGATCGTCCAGCTCGCCGCATTGAACCCTGTGATTCCCGTCGTTGTCGTCAGGATCGTCCACGTCCGGTTCCCCTCGCTGAAGCTTCCCACGTTGCCTGCCGTCAGCGAGGTCAGGTCGAGGAGATACGCACCGGCGCCGCCTGTCAGGTTGAGCCCGCCTGCGATCGTGATCTGGTCGAAGTCCGTTCCGGCCGTCGTGCCGACAAAGTTATTTGTTTCCCCAGCAAAGCCGGGGTCACCGTGTCGAATCTGGGCGCCGTCAGGTGCGCATACCGGTTGTGCCCGGCAAGCACCGAGAGCAGCAGGGAGCCCAAAACGTCCCGGACTTCCGGCGCGTTGTTACTTTTATAGCCGAAGGGCGCATCGGCGCAGAACCGGGAGAAAAGCTCGGCGCCTTTGAGGAATTGCGCAAAGAAGACCAGCTGCCCGGTGGGCGTCAAAGGTGCAGCGTCATCCCACTCCACCTGGTAGCGACCTCCCGGCGTGTCCACCACAAGCGGCTCGTTTCCCGCCATATCAAGCTCCCGATTTTCGACTGTTTTCAGCTCACCCTGCGGGTGAGTGCTTGAAGGGCTTAGCGAGGAGTTCATCCTCCTATAAATCAACAGCTTCTCGAGTTTTACAAGTTTTCAACTGCCGGATTTAGGATCAAGCGACGACTCCCTCGCTCAGATGGAAAGCGAGCACCGTGTCAAGGACGGCGAAAAATGGATCTGGCGGCAAATCGGATCACGCCCCAACCATCTATGGGACTGCGAGGTCATGCAGGTCGTGGCTGTCGTCATGCTTAAACTGGTTTACCGGGTTGAGAATCCACTGGTCCAACAGAAGCCGGTATATCAGCGCATGCCCTTTATCGTTGGGATGCATGCCATCCTGCAACAACCCTCCCGCTCCGTCGGCAAAAGCCGCATAAACGTCCACGAGAGGCACCTTCTTTTCCCGCGCCACCTCTCGCAGCGTCTTGACATATTCTTCCAAAAGAACATTGAGTCCCGCCTCATCTCCGGGCACACAAGGAGGCTTCCCGCACATTTCCAGGAGCTTCGGAGTCCAGCACAAGCGTTGGGGTGTCATCAGCACCACCTCTGCCCCATGGTTCCGAATCTCGTCCACAAAACATTCGAGGTTCATTCGGTAGTCAGAAATCGGCACCCTCGGTTCGGAGGCGGGAGGATTTTTCCAGACGTCAACGGCGGCATCGTTGATACCAAGATGAATCACCACCACGGAAGGATTCCGATCCAAAACATCACGTTTAAAGCGTTTCCGCGCTATGCTGATGGAGTTGCCCTGAACTCCGGCGTTGACGATTTGAACCGGCCATTGCCATTTATAAAAACTCTCTTCAAGCAGACGCAGAGGAGTTGCTGCAAGACGCATTAGCGGTGGCAGCCAAGATGCTCCACGACCTAGAGGAGCGAGGAAAAACCGTCACACCGGGAAACATTGCGTATTACACGATCCTCCACATGAAGTCCGGTCGGCGGTCGTATTCGGCAGGGCGCACCGATGTCATGAATGCAGGAACCCAGCTGGACAGCCTCAGCAACGTGCTGTCTTTCGAGGATCCAGTGGGATATGACCCAGAGACTGGGGAGGAAATCCCACTCGGAGATATGCTGGCTGGCAGTGAAGATGACCCCGCCATGTCCGCATCCAGAAACGTGGACTGGGAATCGTTCCTCAGCGCTCACAACCCCCGCTACGGGGCGCTTGTCGGTGATCTTGCCCAAGGTAGGCGAGTCAAGGATACAGCCGCCAGGTATGGCTTCAGTGGTAGGTGGGCATATGACCTGAAGGACAAGCTGGCGGCGGATCTGCTGGAGTATTTTGGTGAGGACGCCATCTCGGATTCCGCTCAGGTGCCATCATGGAGAGGTAACCTCGTGGTAGATCATGAAAAGGCAGCATGCCGGGCGGACCGTCGTCGGGGGTGAACCATGGGAGGTACGCCCTCCTTGTTTAGAACCATAGGCAGCCAACCGGGAGATCCCGGCGGCATCGTTTTTCCTGTGCGAGTGCTGCCATAACGAGTTGGAGAGCGCCTCCAGGAATGACACCCATCCCGGACCATCGGGATTTTTCAGAACGCGCCGGGATGGATCCCCGGCAATTCCATAAAGACCAACCAAGGCCGGGGGCACGCCGCTTCCGGCCATTTCATTCAACAACAAAAAAATATGATCAGTCTATCAGTCAGCGATTTGAAGCCTGCGCTTGCGGGTCTCAGCAAAGTCGTCTCCGGAAAATCCTCCCTCGAACCGCTTCGTTGCGTTCGTGTGGATGCCACGCCGGAGCGAGTCAGCATCATGGGCACGGATCTGGAGATGTATGCCAGAGTCGAGTTGCCCGAAGCCAGTTGCGACGTGGCGGAGAGCTTCCTGCTCCCCTTGGATCGCTTGCAGGCCGTTGCCCGCAGGTTCCATGGCCGCACGGTTCTCAACATCGAACCCGGAAAAATCTCCTGCGATCTCGGCACAGGCAGGGTCTCGGAAAACATCGAGGCCCCGAAAGTGGAGGAGTTCCCGGAGGAACCGGAGTTTGAAATCAACACCGTGGCTTTGCCGGAATCCTTCTCGCGCCGGTTCACCGAAGCAATGGGTTGCTCGTCCACGGATGCCACCCGCTTCATCCTCAACGGCGTCCAGTTGGATGTCAGCGATCCCTCCGGTCACTACATGGTCGCCACCGATGGAAGGCACCTCTTCAGCGCGAACAGCTTCGCGTTGCCGATCTCGGACTCGGTTAGGCAGATGGTCGTCATGCCGCTGCGCGTGGCGGACGTCGCGCCAGCAGAAGAACCGACAGACAAACAAGAGGTCTCGGCAGGCCCCGCAACAGAACCAACCACCGCTCCAGAAGAGCAAGAAGCAACACCGGCTCCACCCGAGCCACAACCAGAAAGGAAAACCATGACCGAAACAATCGGACATCGCACCAACGGGGCCGCAACCATGCCCTACCTCAACGGAGCCCCTCGCTCCACAACGCCGGGCATCCCGGCAGCGGACAAACCGGCCATTGAAGCCGCCA
>JBAXXX010000128.1:0-7167 GCA_037127695.1 Verrucomicrobiia bacterium
CGCATTCCATAGCTTATTTTAAGCTCCTGCTGGTTCGAAAACGGGGTCCACCCCAATCTTCGTTATAGTCAACCTGCGCTGGGCTCCCGTCCTCGGAATCCTGTAACCGTCCATCGAGGTAATGGCCCGTCCGCTTTATTGCCCCGCTTGCGTAAAACTTGACCGCCGCCGGGCTTCCATCCGACAGATCGTGTCGTTTGCCGTCCGTACAAGCCGTATATTCAGTGCCATCAAAAGACAGCATCGTATCAAAACTATCTGTGAAGAGCGCCGTGCAGATATTGCGCCAATCCTCGCCGAACATGAGAACGGCGCGGCGCTCTCCCTCAGCTTGAATGGCGGGCGTTTCCGAGAACAAGAATTTTGACAGTCGAGTGCCGCCATTTTCACGGCAACAAACGTAAAGTCCCCCCCCCTGCTTTTAATTGTTTTGCAAGTTGTTCCGCGAAGTAAGTTTCAGGCGATCGCATGCCGGCAGGGATGACAGATTGGTCGACTTTAGCAATCGCGGCTTCGACGCGGCGGATATGGGCTGCTTTCAGCGCAGCAACCGTTTCATCGGCGGAAAGATTTTTATTGAGCCCGCTCGAAAACCCGCCGCTGATTGTTCCATTTTCGTTATAGTCAACCTGCGCTGGGCTGCCGTCCTCGGAATCCTGTAACCGTCCATCGCGGTAATGGCCCACATGCGATCTTGCTCCGCTTGCGAAAAACTTGACCACCGCAGGGCTTCCATCGGACAGATTGTGTCGTTTGCCGTCCGTCCAAGCCCTAAATTTAATACAATCAAAAGACAGCATCGTATTATCATGGACGATTGCGGATTCTCCGTCAGGATCTGCGCCTGGCATGCAGGTAATGCGCCAATCCTCGCCGAACATAAGAACGGCGCGGCGCGCTCCCTCTGTTTGCACCTGTGGAATATCTGAGAATTTGAAATCTGGTTTTAGAGCCATGATGTGTCGTTTACACTACGGGTTTCGGTTCAGTCAACAAGAGCAGATGATTTCTGAATGCGGACGGTGATGCAAAGTTCTGGATCACGATTTGTGCTTCGCGAACCATTCCTCACGGGAGTCGCGCCTGTCGACGATGTTCTTCTCCTGAAGAAGCTCAGGGTGATCCAGGATCGTTCTGATCACCTCGACTTCCTTCGCAAGATGGAAATGAATCTGGTGGAGCCTGTGGTGGGACTCGCGCGTCGCGGCCCCAACAGCCTTCCAGAAAGAATATGCCCCGAGTTCCGCAGGGATGCGATCGTTGGCTTCTGCCAGGCTGTCAAAATGCTGGAGGCGCTCGAGATCGGAGATGGTCGGCAAGGTGAACGAGCTGGCGTGCAAGGCAAGGCGGCTGAGGAAGGCCCTGCATTTGTGGGACTCCTTCTGGTCCACATCTTCGAAGGCGATGCGCAGAGAGAGGTCCTGAGCGGCTTGCACCAGATCACCCGCAAGGCTCTTGACGATCGCAAACGAGCTGGCGTAAAGGAGCGGATACGGGCAACCTGACTTTTGCTGCTCCGGAGGCGGCGGAACCTTGGAACTCTTTTCCCCGGCCGAAGCGGCTGCGGCAATGTGCCACTCTGAGGGCAATTCCTCGATGACTTCAATGGCATAGGCCTCGAGCCAGCGCATGGCGCGATGGGAATCAGAGGCTTCCCGGGCAAGGGTCGCAACCGCCTCGCCGGAGAGAGGAACAACCTTCGCATCGGAGCGAATCGCACAGATCCTCGATGCGATTTCCTCAACAGTCGGGGGTTCGATCAGGATGAGACGATCATTGAACCGGAACAACAATTCCTCGGGAATCACGTTCTGGTCGCGAACCGCACGAAGGAATGCGGCAGGGTCGGGATCCCCGCCGCCTTGGACACCTCCGAAGCCAAGGGATGCCCGTGGCGTGCTGGCGGTCCAAACTTCCTGCCAGGCCCCTGCGCCAACGATAAAAAATCTTTCGTTCAGGGCCTTCAAGTGCTCGGGGCTGAATCCCATCTGGAGCAACCGGGCATCGCCATCGAGCAGAGCCATGATCTCGTTCATGACGGACATGCTCCACCCGTTGCCGACGTCCAGATAACTGGTCCGAAGCTTGTTGATCTCATCAAGGAAGATCACCCCGCTGCCGTTTTGGGAAATGAAAGCGGCGAGGGCATCGAGGGTGAAGCTTCCACAGGTGGCGCCCCTCACAATCCAAGATGTGACGTTGATCGCGAAAATCGGCAGGTCGCGACGGGAGACAAAGTCCCTCACCCCGGCCGTCTTCCCGGCTCCAGAGGGGCCGATGAGGAGCGGGATCGGGCGGGTGGCTGTCCCTCCAAGCCCACCAGCACCGCTGAGCTTGATCCTCCAAAATAGCTCGAGGCGAGCGGCGGCGTTTTTCTGCGAGGCGGTCAGTTTGAGTTGGTCCATAGTTTAATGAACGGCGGCAGCTTGAAAACTCTGATCGAAAAAAACAGCTCCGTGCCAGGGGGGCGCGCCCGCGGGTAGCGAATATGTCGGAACCGCATCTCCGTCAGCATGTAAGGTAGATGAGAAGCCGTTCATGCCTGCGTGCGTCCACCGAAAAGGTGGTCGTTATGCTGCGGTTTTCCGGAGGGAAAAGAGAATAAATGGAGGGATGCGGCTGTAGATGGCACCGTCGGGCGATCCATCGTTTTCGGCGAGCGGCTCGCTGATGTCGGCGATCTCGAAGCCCGCCCCCACAACCGCCCGGATCATCGTCGCGAAGGTCTTGTGGTGGAATGTGACGTGCATCTTGTCGAACCAGGTGTCGTTCTCCCACCGCTCGCAACCGTAATCTCCCCAGACTTCCACCTCTTGTTTCGCTGTTCGGGAATACCCGTGTCGGAGGGTCGTGCCTTGGGAAGTTCTCCTGGTCTCCGCAGACCAGAGGACAGGGTGGTGGGTCGAGAACACAAAACGTCCGCCGGGTCGGAGGGCCGAGCGGATCGCGAGCAGCGGGACGGACCAGTCGGCTGCATAGTGCATGGCGAGGCTGGAAAAGACGACATCGCACATGGCATCGCGGAGAGGAGGGGCCGCGATATCCCCTTCGATAAAGGTCACGCCAGGGTTTCTTTCTCGGGCGAGGGCGAGAAGGGCCGTGCTGAGGTCAATGCCGAGAATGACCCGTGCTCCTGTCGCTTCGATCGGCCGGATTTCCTCGCCGCTCCCGCACCCGAGGCAGACAACTTCCTCGGAGCCTGAAAATGCGGCCATCTTCATGATCGCCGGCTTTTCCAGATTGTCGTGGACCCAGTTCTTCCCGGCGCGCAGACGGTCCGCCCAGTCCTGTGCATGCTCGTCGTAGGGACGAATCAGATCCCGCTGCAATTCAGTCCATGTCATAATCAAGCGCCCAACAATTTATTTCCGTGATTTCTGCGGCCGGGAGACCTGACAGGGAGTTGCCCGCACTCCCGGAATCGACCTTTACGGAAAGACTCCCTGATGCCGATCCCTCCACAGTATGGCTCACATCATCGCCGTCAGGCGAAAGGGATGACAAACAGGTCAATCCATTCGCTCGAAAACTGATGCTCCACTCGCCATCGTCCTCGCAGTCCAGCGCCCCGAACTCGATTTCATCCGGGGAAATCTCCGTGCCGCCGGCCACCCCTTCCATTCTTCCGTGTTTACTATCGTTGATGCCGAATGATGTGCCATCAACATCGGCGGCAATCCGCTCGGCTACCTTGGTTCGGAATTCTTGGCTGTCGAGGAGAGTGAGGAGATCGTCGAGGATGTTTGTGATCATATGCGTTTATCTTCTGCTATACTCAACGGGCCTCGCTTGAAAAGTCTGATAAGATTCGCAAGAATAGCAGGCCCGAGCAGCCGGACGGAGCTGCGGCAATCTCAACCGCCTGAGCGCACCCGCTGAAAGATTTCCATCAGAAAAATCCCATCTTGATCGTTTAATGGGGTATGGAAAAACCCACTCTGCAGCTCACGGAATCGCAACGCCGGGCCAGCGGTTTGCTGGAGTCTCTCTACAAGGTGCATCGCTCGGGCGCGACCGCTGTGGCCGGGGTCGCGATGCGGGCGATGCCGTGCTCATCGGGCCGTCGGGCTCCGGAAAGACATTTCTCGTGGCGCAGTTCGCCGCGCGGCACGAGCTGCCCATGTTTTCGCTCAATGTGATGAACTGGATTGTGAGGGGGGCAAAAAACGATGCGCAAATCACGCTTGAGCAGATCGCGGAATTCGTCGAGGCGAACGATTCTGGGGTCCTGTTCCTGGATGAGGTCAACAAGCTCAAAATGGGGCATACGGAAAGCAGCCCGTGGACCGGGGATGTCTTTTCTGAGCTTCTGGCGTTTCTGGACCATGACATCCGGCTCAATGCGATGGGGTTCGAGGGAAATCTGGACAAGCTGAGGGAGAGGTTTTTTATCGTTGGTGCCGGAGCGTTCCAGGACAAGTGGCTGGAGAGCAGCAAGCAGGGCTCCGGGGCGCAGATCGGTTTCGGGCACCAGCTGGCAGAGCAGGCCAAGGACCGGGAGGACTTTTATGAGGCGCTCGTCCGGAAAGAGGAACTCGTTCCGCAGGAGCTGCTGTTCCGGTTCTGCGACAAGCTGCTCGTGATCGCACCGCCGCTGCGCTCGGAGTTTGCCGCGCGCATCGCAGCGATCAGGGACGGGATCGGCTTGCCTGCGCTCAGCGCTCCGGAATTGGACTCCCTGGCGCTCGCGGCGGAGGAAAGCCAGAAAATGTTCCGATATCTGGAAGGGTATGCGACCACGTGCGCGATCTCGCTTCCCGATGCGCCGCTCGCCAAACTGCGGCGGTCGGATCACCCGGACCAGGCGAAGCCAGGTGCTCTGGGAGCAGGAAAGAAAACGCGCCCGGGAAAAAGGAGAAACCTGACTACTCCGAGTGGGATCGCTCGTTCGACGTCTACAGCGAGGCTCTCGTTCAGCTGAGCGCGTCTGCCGAGGCCCTCGGCTCAACGATCGCAAGCCTATACCGGCACTGGTATTTCTCGGATGACAGCGATCTGAAAAAACGGTTTTTCTGCGAGCTGAGCAAGCTCGGCGAGCTGCTGGAGCCGACGGCCTCGAAGAAAGAAAGCCTCACGGTGCCTGAGAGCACCCTTGCGAATCTGGCCGGATGGTGCTTTGAGGTGCTGCCTCGAACGACCCCAAACAATGAGCGTGGGGCGCTGTCGGGAAAAATCGACAAGGCAGGCAAGGCATTCCTCGCACACTCCTGCCACCTGAGCAACGCCCTCTACCTCGGCGGCCACTCCAGCGACGTGAGCGCATGCGCCGCCAGGTTCTATAACGCGATACGCAAAGCTCAGACCGGACTTGCTGTCCTGCTGAAAATGCAGAAGGAAGGCCTTGCCCCGGATGCCAAATTGTAGCTCCGCAGAAGGCGCCCGGCGGCAGCCGGGCTTAAGAGCGCCGGAAAATTCCGATCAGAGCCGGGGAGGTTCGCGCGTTCATCTCTGTATGGACAAAAAGCAATCGGCACTGGCGGACGCGCAGCAAAACCTGCTGGAACTCCTGAATGAGGACGCGGACGGGATCAAGCTGACGGGTTCTCAGGAAGCGGCCTACCGGAGGCTGGAATTCCTCTCGGACACGAAGTTTGCGGGGATGCACAAGCTGGCCGGGATCGCGACCCGGCCGATGCCGCTGATCGTCGGGGCCAGCGGATCAGGCAAGACCGCGCTGGTCCGGGAATATGCCCGGCGGACGGACCTTCCCATTTTTGCGGTAAGCGTGACGTCGTGGATCGTTTTCGGGGCGAAATGCGAGGAATACACGCTGACGGCCCTGAAGAATTTTGTGGAGAAGCACGGGCGGGGGGTGATTTTTCTCGACGAGCTGAACAAGCTCCGCGCGACGCACACGGAGGCGAGCACCTGGTCGATGACCGTCCTCACCGAGATCATGGGAATCCTGGATTCTGATGACCGGCTCCTCCAGTGCGGGTTCACGCCGGATCAGGTCAAGACGCTTAAAGAGAGTTTTTTCATTGTTGGCGCAGGAGCCTGGCAGGAGGAATGGTGCGCGAGCAAGGGCGTCGCGACCATGGGTTTCGGCGGTAGCCCGGGCGGAGAAGCCCCCGATCCGCAAGTTTTTCTGGACTCTGTGAAGCGGGCGAACGTGATTCCGCAGGAGCTTCTCTTCAGATTCAACGAGCGGATCATTCTCATCGAGCCTCCCGATGAGAGTGAGATCGCCGAGAGGATTGCGGCCATTCGGAGCGCAAACCTCCGGGGTTCCGGGACCTGCAAGGCGTCTGACGAGCAGGTTGTGAAGCTGGCGAAAGAGGCGGCGGAGTCTGAATGCCCGATGCGGTGGCTGGAAGCCTTCGTCGGAACCACGCTCGAAGGGCATTCTGTGGAAAAAATTGCGCAGGCAGCAGCGGCGAGGAGGGATAAGCTTAAGCGCCACGTTCCGAAGGTTGCCTACACCAAGCTCTACAATTCGACGCTCGCCATCGTGAGGCGGCTGGCCTACGAAAGCTCGCAGTCGGCGAGGGATCTCAGCTGGTGGCTCCGGTCGGAAAAGGGATTCCCCGGAACCCCGCTCAGCCGCTTCGTCGAGGAGTTCGCCCAGGTGGCCTCCCAATTCACGCTCCCGACACTCACCGACACCGCCCGCCGCGCGCTCTTCGAAGATCTTTGCGATAAGACCGCCCATGCGCCCGTCGGGTTCCGGGAATTCATGGGCCTGGCGGACATCATCCGCCCGGGCACGTACGATAGCGCACGGAAGTTTCTCGTCCTCGCGGAACAGCTCGCAACCGAGGTGAAGGTCGTTCGCCAGGTCATGCTCAACCCGGATTCGCTCGCGAATGAAAACATTAAAGATCACGAGGATGATCGTGTCCATTGGTTCAAGGGGCAAAAGGCGTAGCGAAGGAGAAAATCATGCCGGCAATCCCCACTCGCCATCGCCCGGACAAAAATGATTTCACGAGCCCAAAGGCTTGCCCTCGCCTCGGGATTTCTCCAAAAAACCGCTAGGAGACCATCATCGAAACCCTGCTTGCGGCTCGAATTTTTCGGGCATCACCCTGCGATCCCCGCAAATCGATTTCCTATCGGCATAGCCTGATATCCGCTCTTCTGCTGCACAATCCATATGCTTATTTATCTCGCAATTAATACCATCTATTATAGATAATCAGACCATTAAGTTTTGGCAGAAGCGTT
>JBAXXX010000129.1:0-6937 GCA_037127695.1 Verrucomicrobiia bacterium
ATCGGAAAATCGGCGTCGAAACACACCCAGAAGTTCGCTTAAGTTAGTGCCATTCAATACTAGTTCCAGTTAAAAGTCCTCTCCCAACCTAAACTGCGCCTGAACGCAGGTTTTGGTTTGTTGATGACATCGCGGATTTAGAAGGCTGTGGGAGATTCAAAGGATTCGCTGAAAGCCTGGCGAGAAAAGGCTCCGCGCCGAGTTAAAACCTAAAAAAACCGTTCATGGACGCGACATCGCTGGCAGGCAGGATCATTGCGAGGATTCGGGGGGAGGATCAAGTCTGGGGTCCCTACCCGCTCGACCTGAGCCTGGACGCGATCCTTGAGCTTTACCAGGCAACCGGAGAGGAAAAATTCCGCGAGGAGGTCTTGAGGGTCATGTCCCGGCGACAACTGCCCCCTGGAGAACCCATCCCTTACGCGTCCCAACCGTTCGGACATGTTTCCTACAGGCTCATCGAAACCGATCAATATTTTTTAACCGCGGGGGTCGCGGAGAACAAGGATGCGGCGGCTTTCGTCGGGGAATCCTTCAAATACCTGCGGGAAGTCCCTCGCTCGCGCGAGGGACTTGTCCTGCACTGGGGGAAAGTCGGAGAACCGGCCAGGGTACTGGTGGATTCGATGCAGAACTACGCAAGCCGGATGGCCCGCGCTGGGAAGTTGACCGGGGACCAGGCGCTCCGCGCGGAGTGCGCGGAGCAGTTCCGCCTGCACCGGAACCTCCTTCGGGATCCCAAGTCCGGACTGTGGAGCCAAGGGCGGGGATGGGAGAATGATCCCGGCGAAATATCCGAAGGGGCCTGGTCGCGCGGCCAGGGATGGGTGCTGCGCGGGATGGTGGATGCATTGGAAGCGCTCCCTCCGGAGTCTGCGGAACACCCGGAAATCATGTCCTTCCTTGGGGAACTGCTCGACGCGCTGCTTCCCCTGCAGGGCGGGAATGGCATGTGGCACGCGCTTCCTCACTTGGCATGGAGGGAGTCGCCATCCGAAACCAGCGGAACCGCCCTGATTTGCCGCGCCCTTTACCGGGCCCTCGCTGCCGGGTGGGTCTGCGGCGAGAAATACCAAACAGCCGCGGACCACGCGTTCCGGGCCGTGACGAAATCTGTCGCTCCCGACGGCACCGTCACCGGTGCCTGTGCCGGTCCCGGTCCTCTCACTCGCAAACTCGCGAAAAACTATCGCTCGCCGCGTTTCGAGGAAGATCCGGACCACGGACGATTCGCCGTTCTCTATGCCTGCGCGGCGAAGGCGCGATACGATCACTATTTGGTTTGGTTAACGGCCTCCTTTCAGGGAACTTCCTCGAAGACATTTGCCCTGCATCCCTAATGGCAGAACATTTCTATGCGTATTACGTCAGCAACGAAAGATAACGATCCCCCCAACAATCTCCCCATGCCGGAACAACCCCAGTCCCCCTCCAGCCCAGCCGGCCAGAACTCTCGCATTCCGCTTTGGCGGGCGCTCGTTTACGGGCTGGGTTCCCTGGCCGGGCTGGGAGGAGCGGGGATGAATTCCCTGTCCCTGAACATTTTCAACATCACCCTCGGCGTGGATGTGGCGCTGATCACCTCCGCGATGGGAATCGTCCAGTTCGTGGGGATTCTGTTGGATCCGGTGATCGCGAATTTTTCCGACAATTTTCTGAGTCGCTGGGGGCGGCGGCGGCCGCTTCTGATGGTGGGCGGGGTGATTGGGGGGCTGTCGTTCGCGGCCGTGTGGATGTTTCCTCCCACCGGCTGGTCGCAACACCAATACTTCCTGTGGTATCTGGGGTTCAGCCTGGTCCTCAACCTGGGCAACTCGATGTACGGTGCCGGGTATTTTGCCCTGGGCATCGAGATCGCCTCCGACTACCAGGAGCGGACGCGGGTCATGGCGATCCGCAGCTACTTTTCCACGATAGCCGCCCTGGCCGGGCCCTGGTTGTTCTTTCTCTGCCAGCTCAGCATCTTCGCAAGCGCCCTGATGGGAGCGCGCTGGATCGGCGCCATCATCGGGGCTGTGGTGATCGGGGCGGCCATCCCGTGCGCCATCTTCACCCGCGAACGGTTTGTGGAGCTCGTCAAGAAGGAAGCCGAGCCGATCAAGTCGCCGTGGGAACCGGTCGTCAATTTTTTCAAGACCGTCATTTCAATTGGAAACAACCGCTATTTTTGGATGCTGCTCGGCGCGGCAGTCACCCTGTGCAGTGGGCTTTCTCTTTTCGAGCAACTCGGAAACTACGTGACCTACTTTTATGTTTTTCACGGAGACACCGTGACCGGCTCGCAGTTCACCGGGTGGGGCAACACCCTGGGAGTGGCTCTCTCGATTTTCGCGATCCCCCTCGCCCAGAAGCTCTGCAATCAACTCGGCAAGCATGTGGTCCTGCGCATGGCGCTGGGGTGGATGCTCCTCGGTTCGGCCCTCAAATGGTGGTGCTACAACCCGCATTACCCGTATCTCATCTTCGTGATCCCGTTCTTCTACTCGGTCGGCATCTCGTCTTTTTGGATGATCCTTCCCGCGATGCAGGCGGATGTGGTGGACATTGACGAATTGCGGTCCGGCAAGCGCCGGGAGGCGATGTTCGGCGCGGTGACAAGCTTGGGATTCCGGGCCTCCAGCGCGATCTCGATCATTCTGATGGGGCTTATTCTCAAGGCCACCGGATTCGTTCGCGCCCTGGGCGGGAACCAGCCGCCGGAAACGTTTCTCAGGATGCGGTTCCTGTATAGCTTCGCCATGGCCGCCACGCTTCTCATTAGCCTCCTTTTTATCTTCAAATACGACCTGACCGCAAAGAAAATGGAGGACGTGCGGAAGGAGTTGGAGCGGCGGAGGGCCAATGTCTGACCGGTTCGCTCCTGCGGTCACGATTGGGCGAAAGTTTCTGTTTCCACGTGGCCGGAAAATGTTAAGGTTTCCCGTGATGAAGTACTTCTCCTTCCTCCTCGTGATGATCCTTGCTTCCTGCCTTCCAGTTCATGGCGGGGATTGGCCGACCTATGGGGGGAATGCTGCGGCGACGTTTTCGACGGCGGAAGACGTGCGGTTGCCGCTGCTGCCAAAATGGGTTTTGCAAAGCCGCCAGCCACCGGCGCCGGCGATAAAAAACGGCCACGCCGAGCCGCGCCTGATCGAGCCGATCACCTACGATTATGTTTTTCATCCGGTGATCGCGGGCGGGCTGCTTTATTACGGCTCGTCCTCGGAGGATGCGGTGATCTGCCTGGACACGGCGACCGGGGCGGAGAAATGGATTTTCTACGCGAACGGACCGGTGAGGATTCCGCCGACGGTGGATAACGGGCACCTATTTTTCGGGAGCGACGACGGCTTTGTCTATTGTCTGGATGCGGCAACGGGAGCTCAAAAGTGGAAATACCGTGCCGCGCCGGAGGACCTGAAATCCTCCGTTCTCGGACGCCCCGCCTCGGCCTGGCCCGTCAACTCAGGGCCGCTCCTCCACGAGGGGACGATCTATTGCGCGGCCGGGTTTCTTCCTCCGCAGGGAGTCTGGCTCCACGCGATTGACGCCGCCAGCGGACGGAAGAAATGGTCGCGCCAGATCAACTACGCCCCGCGCGGGCAGATGAGCCTGCATGGCGAATGGCTCTGGGTTCCGACCGGACGCACGGCACCGGCGGAATTTAAGCTCGCTGACGGAACCCCGCGGGTTCCCGATCCGGCTCTGCGGCGGGCGTTCGGGGGAAGCTATGTCGGCTCGCCCGGCCCGGATCTCATCGCCTGGGGACCGAACGAATGGGGGCTCATGAACATCCGGTTTTCCGAAGAGTCCCCGTCCGTGGCCAAAAACTATGCCACGGGCGTCGCCTCCGGCACGATGACGATGGTCGAGGCCGCCACGGTGGTCGGGGACGCGACCAACCTCTACTTCGTGCGAAAAACCGAAATCTGGGCGATCCCCCGCGCGAAATGGATCGAGCTTGCCAATGAGAGCGTCGGGGGTGGGAAGGAAGTGAAACGGACGAGGAAAGGCACCCCCGGTCAGTTCAATCCGTTTGGCATTTCGGCCGCCGGGATGGACCTGTTTGAGGATGAAATGTTGCGCGACGCGATCACGGGGCAGGCGGAACACGGGGCGGGGACGTCCGCCCTTCTCTGGTCCGCACCGAACGATTTTCACGGGCTCTCCGCGCTTGTCGCCGGAAAGACGTTGTTTGTCGGCGGCGCGGGGAAAGTGGCTGGCTATGACACCTCCACCGGAAAGCTGTCGTGGGAGCAGAAGATGGACGGGGAGGTCCGGGGGCTTGCCGTCGCGGGCGGCCAGCTCTACGTCTCGACCGACCTGGGAAAAATCATCTGCTTTTCCCAGCAGGGCGGCAACCGGGCGGTCAATCCGGTGATCTCGAACCCGTTCAAGGAGGATCCGGCGGTGTCCGCCTACGCGGAGGCGGCAGTGAAGGCGGCTAATGTCACGAAGGGGTTCTGTTTTGTGCTGGGGATCGGCGACGGCTCGCTCCTGGCCGCGCTGGCTAGGCACTCGGAGTTCCTTGTCATCGGCCTCGAGAAGGATCCCGCAAAATCGCTGGCCGCCCGCCAGAACCTCCGCGCGGCCGGGCTTTATGGGAAACGGGTGCTCGTCCGAGACGAGCCGGACGCGGCCCTGGATTACGCGCTTGGCCTGGGAAACCTTGTGGTCTCGGCGGACAGCCTCGCCACCGGGACGATCCCGTTCACGACGCCCTCGTCACTGGCCCTCGTGCAACCCTACGGCGGCGCGCTCGTTTTGGCTAACCTCAAGGCGGATCTCCCGCTCACCGCCGTGCGGGGGGGAGGGTTTTCAAAATGGGAGCCGTTGGGTGCTTACAAGCTCGCCCGGCGCGGTGTCCTGCCCGGAGCCGGGGAATGGTCCCATGTCTATGCCAACCCCGGCGCCACATCCAGCAGCGGGGACGAGCTGGTCTCGACGGACCTCGCGCTCCAGTGGATCGGGCCACCTGGACCGAAGGACAGCCCGAACCGGCACGGCATGGCCCAGCCTCCGCTCTGGAAAAACGGCACGTTTTTCTACGCCACCGTCGACCAGAGCCTCATCGCCATCGATGCCTACAACGGCACAAACCGGTGGAGGCTGACAAACCCGCTCTCGATCCGCCAGATGATGAGCTACAATGCCGGCGGCACCTGCTTGGGAGAGGACAAGCTCTTCCTGGCAGCCGGGGATGCCTGCCTGGAGGTAAATACCGCCACCGGTCTCACAAGCCACCGATACACGCTCCCAGACACCGGCAAAGCCTGGGGATACGCCGCCGTCATCGGGGACACGCTACTCGGCAGCACCCAGAGCCTGGAAGCCGCCAGGGCGGCCACCGAACCGAAGGAAGCACCCCTCATCTCCTTCTTTGTCTCTGCGGCCGACTACCGCAGCAACCCGACGTTTAGCGACCACCTCTTCATGATCAACCACAAAACAAAATCTCCTATGTGGGACCACAAAGGCCCACTCGTCATGCAGACAACCCTCGCCGCAAGCAATGACACATGGTTCTTCGCCGAGACCAACAACCCGAACGCCGCCATCGCCGCAAAAGGGGTTCTGGATTTGAAGGAGTTTTTCTCCGACGCCTCGCTAGTGGCCCTCGACCTCGCCACCGGCCGGGAAAAATGGCGCAAAAAACTGGAACCGCTGACCGACCAGAACATGATGATGTATCTCGGCACCAGCGCGGGGGTTCTTGTTTCCTACCGCAGCTACTACGAAAATGACGTGCTCACCTTCGAGGTGAAGGGGATTAATGCCGCCACGGGGGCGGATCTCTGGGTTCAACATGTGCAAAACACCGCTCCCGGGGCCGTCAAGCCCCTGATAAGCGGAAAGAACGCCTTCAACGCCCACCCGGTCATCATGAGCGGAAAAGTCTATGTCCTCCCCTTTTTCCTCAAGGCCACCCTGCTCGCCTACGACCTGAAGACAGGAACGCCCGACACCGAGACCTCGTTCTCCCCGAACTGGCAGAACAAAGGCTGCACGCCGCCGACCGGCGCTTCCCACATGCTCTTTTACCGCAACACGTCGGTCGCGATGTTCGATGTGCAGACCCGAAAGGACTTCGATGTGACTCGCGTGACGCGCCCCGCGTGCTGGCTCAGCGTGATTCCCGCCGGTGGCCTCATCATCACCCCGGAAATGGGTGCCTATTGCACCTGCGGCAATGCCTATCAGATTTCTCTCGGACTCGCCCCCAAGGAGTTTCCCCTGCGATAAAACGATCTTTTCAGAAGCGAGAACCAGCAAACGCAGTCCTTCGGATCCGCTTCCGGGAGGATCACGCGTTCCCGGTTATGAAGGCATTCCAGATGCCGGTCGTAAAGATCACTGCGCATCTAGGAAGATAGGGCCAGCACCGAATAGCGCTTAACCCAAGTTTCTTATGGCATGTGATTGTTGGGCCAAAAAGAGGCGAAAGCTCCTTCTTTTTGAGCCTTAACCCCACTTCGCGGACTCGAGGTGAAAAACAGCTATTGGGGCCCTCTGAGGCCATCGGACCCGCTATTTTACAGGGAGGTCGTCTCCAAAAAGGGCTTGTAGTCTGAGGGCCAAAATAGGAATCCTGTGAATTGGCCGATTTGAAAACCGGATTCTTCCGGGGGCGTTTTCTTCAATAGCTTCCCACAGAAATCTTCTTCCTGCTGTTCTTCGTCTTATTCGAGGGGTTGAAGGGGAGGTGATTTTCTTCTTTTTCGCGACCTTTCTTTGCGGCTGCGGCGGATCAATCTGAGCGCCCCGATGAAAGCAAAGACGACCTCCAATTGCCTGAAATGCAGCAATCCATACGTTCCCGACCACCGAAATAGCGAGACACAATGCTTCCGGGTAGGGCCAGCCCTTGCGAGCTGGCCCCCCCACAGTCCCGTACGAGCCCAATTAATACCATCTATTATAGATAATCAGACCATTAAGTTTTGGCAGAAGCGTT
>JBAXXX010000130.1:0-6929 GCA_037127695.1 Verrucomicrobiia bacterium
GGCCAAGGGGATTCCGGCCAAGGTGCTTGCGATAAAGACTCCGCAGTGGGGGCATTCTTTGACGGTCTATATCTACCCACCCGGACAAAACCAGCTCTGGGCGTGGGACTCGCACTGGAAATCCCTCCGGCTGCGCGCATTTTTCTCCGACGCGCCCGGCATCGCCCGCGCCTGGCTCATCGCCACCAACCGGGGCAGCACGTCTATCCTCTCAGCGGAATTTCTCGAATAGAGGCCCCAACTCTTCTTCGGGGAAACCCCTTCTCATCCGCGATCCCCCACTTCCGCAGGCCTCCCGCTGAGCCCCCGCCAATCCCGCCCGGGTATCCGCGCACCCTTTTCAGTATTCCCGCATCCGACCTCCTAGAACCCTTTTCAAACTCCGCCTCAACCCTTTTCAATCATTTCGGTTGGTCATGGCCGGGATCCGGAGGCCATGACAAGAATCCCCGGAGGGCCCGCGCCCAAGTGTCAAGGGATTTTCGTCCAAAACGAGGAAATTTTCTTTCCGAACGTCAACGAATTCAAAGCAAATGACTTAAAGCGCTTTTCGCTTTTGGCGTCAAAAATCCGCGCTTTTCCTCCAGAAAAAAACCTGCGAGCCTGACCGTCCCTTGGAGCCCTGCTGATGCCAGCGGCAAAACGGGAAATCAACGAATTCATGGTCACAGAAACAAAGAATGTGTGGGCGAAAATCTCGGAGAAGATCCGGGGCCGTGTGAGCGCCGATGGGTTCGAGCGATGGTTCTCGGATGTTTCCGCGTCGGCAGCCACCCCGGAGGCCATCACGCTTTGCGTGCCGAACCCGATCCACCAGTTCTTTATCGAGAGCAACTACCTTCCGATCCTTGAGGAGTCGGTCCGCGAGGTTCTGCCCACCGTCCAATCCGTCCATTTTTCCACATCCTCCCCAGACCAGGAACCCGCTTGCGAGGTGACGCCAAAGCACGCTCCGATTTCGCGGGCCTCCAGGGAAAAGCCGGCCGCGCCGGCTCCCAGCGGGATGAACTCGAGGAACACTTTCGATGCCTTTGTCGTGGGTTCCAACAGCGAGTTTGCGCACTCCGCCGCGCTCGCCGTCGCGAATGCCCCCTCGCGGACCTACAACCCGCTCTTCATCTACGGCTGCAGCGGGCTGGGAAAAACCCACCTCCTCCAGGCGATCGGCCACCATGTGGTGGCTGCCAATAAATCCGCGAAAGTCGTTTACCTTTCCAGCGAGCAGTTCACGAACGAGTTCATCGACGCCCTCCAGCACGGGACGCTCGTCAAGTTCCGGAAAAAATACCGCCACGCCGATGTCCTCATGATCGATGACATCCAGTTCTTCGCCGGCAAGGAGCGCTGCCAGGACGAATTTTTTCACACGTTCAACACCCTGCATGACGGGCATAAGCAGATCGTCCTGTCGAGCGACCGTCCTGCGAGCGAGATCGACAAGCTGGAGCAGAGGCTTGTCTCGCGCTTCGAGTGGGGCATGACCGCCGAGATCCAGCCGCCGGATGCCGAGACGCGGATCGCGATCCTCCGCAGCAAGGCCGAGGGGCTCCAGATCGAGCTCGAGGCTTGGGTGATCGAGTTCCTTGCGGAAAAAATCCGTAACAACGTCCGGCGCCTCGAGGGCGCGCTCATGCGCGTGGCTTCCTACAAATCGCTGAGCGACCGGCCGATCACTCGCGACGTGATCGAAAACCTGCTGCGGGATATTTTCCAGGAGCAGGCGCGCAAGGCGGTGACGATCGACCAGATCCAGCGCCGGGTTGCCGAGCACTTTGATGTCCGGCTGGCAGACATGACCAGCAAGCGCCGCCCCGCAAATATCGCGTTCCCGAGGCAGATCGCCATGTATCTCTCGCGCGAGCTGACAAAATCCTCCCTCAGCGACATCGGGGATGCCTTCGGAGGAAAGGACCACGGAACCGTCATCCACGCATGCAAGCTCGTGAAAAAGCGCATCGAGGACGATGAGAAGACGCGCAGCGCCGTCGGACTCCTCGATACTCAGCTCCAGCGGTAGGGCCGCCGCGAGCGCGGCGGTGTGCCCCCCCCCGTCCGCATCGTTTTTCCGGAAGAAGCTGAGACCGGGGGTTACCGCCTCCGGAAATTCCTTTGGCGCCCGTCCATGCGCGGCTCGATTTTCTTTGGCCGCGTGGGCGAGAGCTCCCCGTTGGGAGGAACCTGAAACCCCTCGAGCTTCAGGCGCTCGATTTTCTGCCCGATGAAGCGCTCGATGGCTGCAAGCTTTTTTGTCTCCTCCGGGGTGACGAGGGTAAACGCATCTCCCTGTTGGAGTGCGCGCCCGGTCCGCCCGATCCGGTGGACGTAATCCTCCGGGTGCTGGGGGACATCATAATTGACGACATGGCTGACCCCGGCAACATCGATCCCCCGCGCCGCGATGTCCGTGGCAACCATCACCTCGTATTTTCCGGATTTGAATCCGTGGAGCGCCTCGATGCGCTGGTTCTGCGATCGGTTCGCGTGCAGGACCGCAACCGAATGGTTGTTGGCCCGCAGCTTTTTCGCGATTTTGTCCGCGCCGTGTTTCGTGCGGGAAAAAATGATGACGCTCTGGTAGTCTGTCGCCGTGAGCACGGCGAGGAGAAAGTCAAATTTCCTGGTGGGATCCACGATGTAAACCCCATGTTTGACCGTCGAGACGACGGAGTGAGAGGCGCCGATTTCGATCCTCACCGGATCCCGGAGCGCCCACGCCGCAAGATCGGCAATCTCCGGAGGAAGCGTGGCCGAAAAGAAGAGCGTTTGGCGGTCTTTCGGACATTTGGAAATGATCCGCCGCATCGGTGGCAGGAACCCGACGTCGAGCATGCGGTCGACCTCATCGAGAATGAGGATCTCGATGTCGTTGAGGCGCAGAGTCCCCTGCTGCAGGTGGTCTTCCAGGCGTCCGGGCGTAGCCACCACGATGTCGAGCCCCTCGCGCAGCGCCGTCCGCTGCGCACCGTAGCCGACCCCGCCAAAAATCGATCCGACCCGGAGGTCGGTGAACCTCGCAAAATCCCGCATCGCCGTCTCGACCTGCATCGCAAGCTCGCGTGTCGGCTCGAGCACCAGGCAGCGGCACTTGCCGTGCGCGTGAAGCTTTTGCAGCGTGGGCAGCGCGAACGCTGCGGTCTTTCCCGTTCCCGTCTGGGCGGAGGCAATGACGTCGCGCCCATCGAGCGCCGGGGGGATCGCGCGCAGTTGGATCGGGGTCGGATCTCCATACCCCATCGCCTGGACGCCGTGAAAAAGTGGCTTGGTCAATCCAAGCTTGGAAAATGGCATAGGGAAGCACCGTGAGGCAGCGGGCGGGCATTGTCAATCGGATCGAGATCCCTCCGCGCTGCTGCTCGGCAATGCGTCCGGGGCGACCGCCCTCTAAGGGAGGCAGCCCGCCCTCGGGCTGCTCAGAAATGGCTGAAACGGAAATCAGCTCCGCCGCCGCAGGCGCATGGTCACCAAGAACGTGCCGGCGAGCGCCACGAGCACCCAGGTGGCGGGTTCCGGGACAAGGGACGTGTAGGTCAGGTCGATGCGGTCGCTGAAGTAGCTGAACGTGGGCGTGCCGCTGATGTTGGGGTCGAGTGTGCCGAGCGTGAGTCCGGTGGTGAGGTTGGTCCCGCTGAATAATGCACTCGTCCCGTTGCCGCTGTAAAACTTAAAGAGCGAAACGGTATGGGTGCCGCCGTCCCCCGCGCCGCTGAGGGTCAGATTGACGGTGTTGTTCCCGCCCAGCAGCAGGTCGCCGCTCGCATAGTTCCAGAAGTCGATCTGGTCGGAAGTCCCGCCGTTTCCGGCGAGCCTGAAGCTGAACTTCGATCCGTCGTTCATGTTGAGCACATGGCTGGTGTTGGTGCCGTTACCTATGTTTATCCCGTCGAGCGTCAGGGTGCCGATGCTGGTGCCGCCGGGGGCAATGGTGCCGCCATTTTTCACCAGCACCATGTTCGTGAGGGCTCGGGTGTCGTTGCCGGAAATTAGGCCCGTTCCGCCAAGCGTGCCACCGCTGGCCACCTCGTAGATGCCCACCCCTGCACCTGCGCCACCCCATCCCTGGGTTGCCTCGATGTGCGTGCCGTTGATCAGCAGCGTCCCTGCGTTCACATAGGTCTGCGACGTGTAGGTGTTCGTGCCGCCCAAGATCACCGTGCCCGCCCCGCTCTTCGTGATGGAGTTTGTCGAGCTAAACCCGGTGAAGTTGCCCGTCCAAGTTTGCGTTCCGCTGGCGGGCGCGAGCTCCAGCTTGGCATTGCCGCCTGCCGAGGTCACGCCCTTGGCCATGCTAAACTCTGTCCCTGAAAATTTCACCGTGCCGGCAGTTGTGGCATTGTAGCCAATGTAGGTGGCACTTGGTAATCTCTCGAGCAGGATTCTTCCGCTGCCTCCGGTATTAGAGAATGCACTTGTCGCGATATCAAACGTGCTGCCGGCGTTGCCCGTGAATATCTTCATATCCGACGACCTGTTGTTGAAATCGATGGCGTTGGAAAATGTGGTCGTACCGCTTGCGACGGAACCAAAGTTCGAATTGCTGGCGGCGGAATTCAACGTATAGGTGCCAGCATTTGCGCCAGAAAAGGCACCCGTCGAGGTTGCAATGACCTCCCCGCCACCAACAAAAGTGACGTTTCCGGTAAACGTGTTGTTTCCGCCGAGGTAAAGATAACTGCCACCGTCGATTGTTATCGGGCTGCTCCCGGAAATGGCACCTTTAAACCAAAGGGGTCCAGCAGAGCTCCCTGTAGATATAGATGTGCTGTTCGAGGAGGCCAACACGACGTTGTTTTCGATCGTTGTGCCGAGGGTCGTGCTTGTTGACTGAATCTTGCTGCCCGACGTGCCGTTAATGGTAATGGTGTTGCCGTAAAAGGTGAGCGAAGAGTTTCCGACAGCAGTGCCGACAACGCGGATGTCGAACAGCGTGATATCCGAGTCCACATTGATTCGCACGGTAGCGTTATTCAAAACATAGCCGGTGTTGTTGAACACTGCATCCGCTGTCGTGGAATTGGGCACGGTGCCGGAATTCCAGTTGCTGGTGGTCGACCAGGTATAGTTGCCGGTCATGTTCCCGGTCCAATCATACTGCGCCGCACTCAGGCAAGAGGCCGACACTGCACAAAAGAGGAACGCAAGTAATGCGTGCATGGAGGATTTAGTCATGATTTGTTCCAATCGTAAGTGCCGCTGCCGGTCTGGTTGAAACTGCGCATCGCCTGAGCCGAGGCGGCCGGAACGAGAAAAGCCATTAATGTCAGGAGCTTTTTCACCTTATTCCCCAACTACATTAAACACCCTACGCAAAACCACCAAAGATGCAAGAAATATTCTCATTTTGTTATTGACAGGATTGTTATTCGACTCGGATAGGGATTGGTTTGCGGGCGAACCAGGCGAGGGTGGAGCCGACGAGGAAGGCGGCGAAGCCGAATGCGCCGACGAGGCCTGGGACGAACCACGAGCTGAACTCCTTGGGGAGGACGGCGGTCGAGGGATCCTTCGGGTCGTAGAGGAGCATGGCGATGGAGGGGAGGCCGTTTTCGTCTAGGAGCGGGAGGGAGGGTTTGAGCTTGCAGCCGACCTCGCGCTGGTAGGTGACCTCGTTACCTTTCGCGGTTTCAAAGCGGAAGACGTTATAAAACGTCCAGCCATAGTCCTTGGCGGTGCGGACCGCCTTGGATTTTTCTTCGAGCTCCGCCTGGTTGGCGAGCATGAGGTCGGGCTGCCCGGGTTTTGTGGCGAGCACCGAGACGGCGACCGCCTCGGTGCTTGCGCCGCCCGCGAGCAGGCGCAGGTGCGGCCAGGCCTGCGAGATGGCGACGAGCATCGCCGCCAGGCCGAGCGCGGCAAAGAGGAGCTTGGGGACCAGGAAGCCTGGCGTGTAGGTATGGATCGCGGCGGGAGAATTTTCCCGCAAGGGATCGGCCTCCGCCAGCTTCTTCCTTTCATCGGCCTGGGCGCTTTCCGCCTCGACCTCCTCCGCCCCGAGCTTGCGGACGATGCCGGCTTTTTCCTTCATCAAAAAGACGGCGACGAGGGCAAAGCCGATGAGGACCATCGTAAAGACGTAGATGTAGCCGACCATGTAGTTGTAGCGGACCGGCACGAGGCCTTGTTCGACGAGCGGGGCTGGCACGGTCAATTTCAGCGAGGCACCTTCCGCGCGGACTTTTTTCACCAGGGCGGCGGCGAGCGCGTCCGGCGGTTCGCTGGTATCGGCAGGCAGGACGTTGGTGACGCGGAGACCATGGCCTTCCGGGAGGGCCTCCACGCGGGCGGCCCCCATCCCTTCCCCTGCACCCAGGTTCCTTGCGAGCGTGATCAGCTTTTGGTTGGGAGCCGGCACGGTGGTAAATGCTGAGAGCACCGAGTTCACAACGCGGGTGATCGGCGAGAAGAACGTGGGCAGCGGATTTTCCACGAGCGCGATGTCTGCGGTGACCGCCGGGTTCACCTGCCCGCCGGTGCAGGCGGCATCCGGCGCGATGAGGCCCGGCGCGAGTGTCTTGGCCGAGCGGATGACCCGCGCGGTAGTCGCCTGGAGGAAGGCTTCCTTGTCGGAGTCCGCAGGCAGCATTGCTGAGATGAGCAGATAGAACAAGTGGCCCTTGTTGATAATGCGCAGGGCGACAAAGCCGGGGTCATCCGCACGGAGCGACTTATTGAGCTTGTCCACCTCGAGGTCGCGGGCTTTGCGAACCGTTGGGAGGAGGGCGACTGCCGCCCGGCCGGGTGCGAACGCAAGGGTTTCCCCTCCGGGCCCGATGATCCGGTCTCCGAGCGCGCGCCGGACTTCCCCGCTCCAGAACTCCGCCCGGCGGTTGATCTCGGTGGTCAGGGAATCGATCTCCGCGCGGAGCGCGGAAAGCTTTGGCGAATCGGCCGCCAGCTTTTTGGCCTCCATGACCTCCTTCTCCTTCTTGAGC
>JBAXXX010000131.1:0-6843 GCA_037127695.1 Verrucomicrobiia bacterium
CACGCGGTTTTTGATTTTTCCGTGGGTGAAGGTCCCGCATTTGGCCAGCCATATCTTGGGGGCTGCGGCACGGCGCATTGATGGGGATTGGAGGGAAAAATACGGGCAGGGTTTGGAGTGGCTGGAAACCTTTGTGGAACGTGGGCGCTTCGTGGGCACCTGTTATCGGGCGGCCAACTGGGTGCATGTGGGCAGCACGCGCGGACGGGGACGCCAGGACCGCAAACACACCGCAGCCGTGCCCGAAAAGGACGTCTATCTCTTCGGGATCAAAGCATGAGCGCCACGCTCCTGAAGCTGGAAAACCACCGCGACCATCTCAAGTATGCCGACTTGGCCGCCCGCAACGCCTCGATTGGTTCGGGTTCGATGGAATCCGCCTGCGGCCAGTTCCAAGACCGATTGAAACGTCGCGGCCAGTTTTGGTCTCCTCGCGGTCTGGCCGATATGCTCGCCATCGACGTCGCGGTCAAAAACGACACCCTTCAGTTCCTGTGGCCTTGATGAAGATGGCATAGTAATCAAACTGAAATTGGAGGGCCCACTCGACCTTTACACCGTCGCGGGCGATCCCGTGACGTTCAATCACTAAGGGTGAAAATCTGAAAAAAGAAAGACTATCGTGCGATGCGGTAGTAGCCGTCGGGATTGTAGAGATAGTAACAGTCTACCGGGTCGAGGCGTGGGAGAATGATGTGGCGAATTCCGTCAGCTTCGGGGGGACCCAGGAGATATTCCTCTCTCTGGTTCTTGGCGACTTTACTGTCGGCGTCTGGATTTTTCACCAGCGACTCCTCCCGGATCGTCTCAACGATTTGATCGACCCACTTGAGCTTGCGCGCGCCGTCCCCAAATTCCTTCCAGTCCCCAGAGCTGCTATTTTGATACATTTTCTTGATGAACTCCTCGAGCGAGACGCCCATCTTGGCAGCGATGGGAGAAGCGAGGCGTGCCCACCATTCTTCGAGCTCCTTCACCCCCTCTTTCTGCTGGGTCAGATTGCCGAAGCTGCCCCTGAGAATCTGGTGGTGGAGAATGATCGCGTTCGGGTAGGCGAAGGATTTCTTGGCGAGCGAGGTGATGCCTGCCGCCATGCTGGCGGCAAAGGATTTGACCACGACATAGACCGGAGCAGGGCTTCCTGCCATGGCCTTCAGGATCTTGTATCCCGCCATGACGGAGCCTCCGGGCGAGGAGTCGATCACGATGAAGATGGGAAATTCTGAAGACTGGTTGTTGAAGTAATCGATGCGCTCCTGAATATTGGCGGCCGTATCCATACCGATCGGACCATTCAGGGCGATCCTGCGGTCGCTGATGGTCAGCACACCGTCTTGAAACGGCTCCTTTGTGTAAGCAATCTCACGGTCAACGCGGTTTTTCCACTGGTCGCGCTTTTCGCGCAGATCCAGCTCGGTGTTCAGCTTGGCAACTTGGATATCAAATTCGGCCCGCTGGTTTTGCAGCTCCTTGGCGCGAACGGAAACCTCCTGATCCTTGAGCTGGAGCGCACGCTGCTTTGCCACGAGATCCGCCGCTGCGAGATCGTTGGCCAGCTTGGTGCGTTCGAGCATGTCCCGCTGGATTGCGAGCTCCTCCTCAAGCTTGGATTTGCGTTCCGCGGCTTTGATTGCGACCTGCTTGGCGGCGAGGTCGCCCTGTGACGTGAGCTTAAGAAGCTGCGCCTGCAGGGCGGCGATTTCTGCCTGAAGCCTCTGCTGGGCGACGGAGGATTCGAGATCCCGGCGCTGCTTTTCTTCTGAGAGCGCGGAAAGTTCCTTTTTCAGGCGGAGGTCCGCAATGCTATTTTCGAGGGAGAGCTGCTCCTGCTCCTTTTTGAGCTCTGGAAAGGTGATAGGGGCGGCGGGCTTTGCCGTCGCAGAGGGTTCCTCTGCGTGAATTGTGGCGGAGAAAAGAAACGCACAAAGCACCACCAAAGCGAGAAGACTTTTCATAAAGGGTGAGAATGTCAGAGCGAGTGAGTCGAAGTCAAATGTATTAATTTTTTATGGGCTTGGGTCTTTGTGGTCCAGCGGCGGGGCATACCGGACATCCCCTTTTTCCATGACGGCAAAATATGCAAACTCGAACGACGAGCGAATGAGTTCTTGCGCAAGCTCAGCCCGGCGAGCTGCCTCGCATCATCATCGATTCCATTCCAGAATCCAAAATCCTGGCCGCCATGCCGAAGGATCTTCATCCTGGGATAAGTTCATGTGTGGCCAGAGAGTTCCGGTCATGGATAATGGAGAGATCGGAATCTACGCATGCGATTTCTTCAGGTTTCTGAGAAGCCAGAAGATCAGATAAACGAGTCCCATGCGCCTCCTCCTCACTGCCGGCCTCCACCGTTCCTTTGCTTTCATGCCGCCGTGTTCCGCTCCAAGGAGACGATTCCTCCGCCAATTCGTCGCATTCACGACGAGACTGCGACAAGGTAATTGGCGCAGGATGATATTTCCCGAGATCTCCCGGCAGCGAAGAGACACATGAGGGCTGACTTCAAGGTCGTTCTCGATGCCTGCGTGCTTGCCAACTACGGTGTGGCAAATCTGCTGCTTCTCTTGGCAAAAAAGCCGCGTCTCTACCTCCCGATATGAAGCGAAGAGGAACCTTTGAGGAGAGGGCGCGAGCATACCGCAACTGAGAACACTCATTCGCTTCAAGCGATCGAAATGGCCTCCCCCCTCGGCATCGATGTGGGTGGCAGGTGAAAATGAGGATTGGGAGGTCCGCCGAGAGGGTTCCCTGGAGATCGAGAATGCGTTCCTGACGAACCGCGTCCGCGCCGCGTCCCGGCGAAGAAGCGCTTCGGCTTTCTTTTCCTCCAATTCCGTTTCGCGAGAATAAATCCCCTGCCCTCCCAGTGTCTCCAGCGCTCCGTTCGCGCTGTCACGTTCTGCCCTGCGGGACTGGAGTTCATTAGCGAGCTGCGGACGCTCGCCCCCTGAGCTTTACGAGATATGGTCTGGAAGCGCGGTCATTCTCATGCAGGAATCTGCGGAGGATGATCCTGGACATTGCTTTGCCGTGGAGGCGGGGCCGGGAGAGGTGACTCTGGCAGTCGTATACTCAACCAGGTTGCTCCCCAGTTTTTCCATCGACCTTGGGAGCCACGCAGAAATCCCATGCCTCGAGCTAACCCCAGCGGGTCATCGCGATGGGAACCTGATCGTTTCGAGCTCCGCAAAGACATACCCGATAAAGAGGTTCAGCTCGACGCGCAGCGGGATCCTGTCGGCATCGTTCGAGAGCCAGACGGTTCCGCTTTGGAACTTTTTTTGAGGCTCGAGCGTCGCCCCCTTTTTCAGGTTGATCCTTTGGAGGCGAATCTCGAGGCGGAGGGTGTCGCGCGCCGAGCCTCCGATGGTCAGCGGGCCGGTGCCAAGCGCCTTGAGCTCAACAAAAAACGGTGCGTCGCCGGGAAAGATGATGGCCGAGAACGATTCTCCGGGGGCCAGGCTCTGGCTTCGGAGGAAAAGCGCCCCCGAAAAGATGTCTCGGATCGGAGAGATTTTGATTCTTTTCCAGCGCGCGGGATTTTCTCCCTGCGGGGTATTTTCGCGCAGCCGCCAGATCCCGTCCGGACGGGCAACGATCTGCGTGAGGATCGTGCGGGCTGAATAGGTTTCCTTCTGCACCGAGTAGATCGGCCGGAGACCTTTGCGCGCGGCCGAGCTCGTGAGCGAGGCATCGATCTGCCAGAGGACGCGGGCGAGGCCGGCCGTGGCGCCGGAAGCTTCGAGGCGGATCGTCTCTTTTCCGCTGTCGGTGATTTTTACCTGGGCCCGTCCGGCTTCGATATCCGTCCACCCGAGCCGGTACTCGGCCTCAAACGGGCGGACGGGAGGGAGCTTTCCTGGGACGTCGGGAGTGAGGGAATCCCGCCAGTCGGCATGGAGGGCCGGGGAGGCTAACGCCCAAGCGACAAGCAAGGCGGCTGAAAAGCTGACGAATCCGCGTATTCCCATTTCAGAGGGTTGTCAGGTCGGAGGGATGACTGGAACGATGCCCTCGGTCAGAAGCCAGCCTTGCCTGCCGTCTGGAAGCTGGCCGTAATACCACTTGCCGCGCTGCAAGAGGAGGGTGACCATGCTGCCGTCTGGCAGGGCTGCGATTTGTTCCGATTGCTCGGCCGGCGAGCTGAGGAGGGAGGAGCCTCCGATCCTGAGCACGAGAGCCATGTTGCGATCGGTGATCCGAGGGTCGCAAATTCCGGCCAGCACGAGCGCGCCCGAGCTGCCGGCCAGGCACAGGATCGCAAGGGCGAGCCAGCCTTTTGCGCCGTGCGGGCAAAGGAAAACGAGGAGAGTGATGGCGAAGACGCTGCCCCAGAAGAGCGCGGAGCCGGAGAGCGATAGCGCGTCCATCGGGATCCGCTCCAGGACTTGGTTCCTCCAGTTTTTTCCAGGCTTGGGGAGTCCGAGATCGGTGTTGGTTGCGACCAGCGCGGCGCGCGCCGGAGCGAACCGCGGATCAAGCACGAGCGCCCGGCGGAAGCTCAATGCCGCGCGCGCATCCTGGCCGGTCTGCCTGAGGCAGCGCCCAAGCTCGAAAAAGACGGCGGCCTGCGGGGGCGAGGAATCGAGCGACTGCTCAAAAAGTTTGGCAGCCTGGGCATATTCCCCTTCGGCGTAGCGCGCGCGGGCCTGGGCCAGCGGGTCTGCACGCAGATCCGCAGCGAAAGAGATCGCGAGCATGAGCGCCAGCGGCAGGAAAAGCTTATTTTTCATGGCGGAGATCCTTAAGTGTGGCGAGGACGCACGAGCGCTCATCTGCCGAGGGCGCGGCCACGCGGCCAGCGGCAAACTTCGACTCGGCGTGGCGCTCGACCGACCGGAGCAGTGAGGCTTTGATTTCCTCCGGGAACGAGGAGGATTCAATCCTCTCCGAGAGCGAGGCGTGGTCGCCGGGCGCGTTGAGCCGAAGCGAGAGGAAGCGAATGACCTCGTCGTAAAAAACCTCCGGATCCGCACCGGCCAGCCGTACGAAGGCCTGCCGGGCCAGCTTTTTTCTAGCGAGATTCCTGCCGGCGGGGGAAGCGGAGAACCGGCGAACCGAGAAGACGATCACGACGGCGAGCCATGCCAGGGCGATGGCGGCGTTGGCCGCAAGGAACCCCTTTCGGAAAAAGAGGGCGGACCAGCTGGAGGTGCCGCCTGACATGGCGGTGATGTCCGGAGTGGGCGCAGATGCCGGCGGCGGAGTGTCCGCAGGGGCAGCCGCTTGCTGAGGAGCGGCCGGCGGCGCTGCAGCGCCCGCCCGGGCATCCACCGGGAGAGGCGCCTGGATGAGGGTCGCGTATTTTCCGGTCGAGGGATCAAAGTAGGAAAGCCGTGCTCCCGGCGTGCGGGATTGGTCCTGGCGTGCAACGATCGCAAACTCGAACGTTTTTTCTCCTGTGAATCCGATCGCATCAGCGGACTGGAATTTATCCGATGGCGGGTAGGTCCGCCAGCCTTCGTCGTCAGAGAGCGCAGGAGCTCCCATCCCCTCGAAATTCCCCTGGCCGGAAACTGTCACGCGGAGGGTGACCGGCTCACCGGCTGCAGCTTTTCTTGGGGAGACGGAGGCCTCCATGGTGAACTTTCCGACGGCGCCGGAAAAGTCTTCCGGGCGGCCGTCCTTCGGAAGGGCCGTGACTTCAAGCTTCTGAGCGCCGGACTCGACCTTCACATCCTGATCCTCGGCGAACATCCCCTGGGGGAGCGGGAGGTTGCTGAAAAAGTCATCCAACCCCTGCGGCGCTTTTCCGGGAATTTTCAGGCGGGCTTCCAGCGATGCGGCAGGGATCTCCAGCGTGCCCGACTTGACCGGGGTAATCGCGCTCTGGAAACTGAAGACCGAGTAGTTGGTTCCGCCGATAACCTGGTCGCGCTTCACCGCATTCGAGAATTTCTGAACCGTGAACCCCTCGCCGGAGAAGATCGGCCGCTCGCTCACTTGCCCGCTGATCCGCGTGTTGAAATAAAATCTCAGCTCGATCGGAACAACCTCGCCGGCATAGGCGGATTTTTTAGCCAGGACGAGCTCCCCGAAGAACGGGCGGCCGTTGTTCTGAGGGGATCCTGCAGTGCCGGGCGGCAGCGGGCTGGCATTTTGTGGGAGCGAGGGGATCTGGGGGGCGATTGCGCTGCCGGAAACCGCGAGCCGCATCGCCTGGGTTGGATAGGTCTTCCCCTCGATCGTGATGCCGAACGAGGGGATCGTAAACTCTCCTTCGAATTGCGGGACGATCATGTAGGTGTAGGTGAGCGAGGAGCTCATCTTAAAGTTGCGCATCTCAAACTGCGTCGAACGTCCGGCGAGGTTGATGCGCAGCCCGTCGACCGCCAGCGTCTGCGGGACGTCCGCTCCGCGGGCACCCCGGATCGTGACGACAAGCTGGACAGGCTCTCCGACTTGCGCCCGGCTGCTGGAGAGCCCGGCGACGATCTCCTGCGCGCACAGCGAAGTGGCGGCCAGAAAAAGAGCGGCAAGGATGGGCAGGGCAGGTTTCATAGGGAAATCACCAGTCCCTCAGGGTCTCCTCCGTGTAGGGCTGTTGCATCAGATTCACTTTTTCTTCTTCCGAGTTCAAGGCCTTCAGCAGGGCGCGGGCTTGAGCGGCACTCATTTCTCCCTCTTTTTCCTCGCCGGCAGAGGCGGGCTGCGCCGCCGCCTTTTCTTTCTCGTCCTTCTTCTCGCTGCCGGCATTCGCTTTGACATCGCCATCCTTCTTCTCTCCAGGAGTTGGGGATGGGGTGGAGCCTGGCTTTTTTTGATCGTCTTTTTTCTGATTGTTCTGCTGGTCCTTGTTCTGCTGGTCCTTGTTCTCCTGGTCCTTGTTCTGCTGGTCCTTGT
>JBAXXX010000132.1:0-6839 GCA_037127695.1 Verrucomicrobiia bacterium
CGCAAACGTCACAAACGTGCCAAATCACTTTCCGGCGAGATCAGGACCTCTGAGGATATTGATCTTGGTGCATCAAACCGGGAGGGAGCGCCCCTCTTGGCTATTGTAGAAGTTGGTGAGCAAGAAAAAACCGGAGGCGCGTCGGACAACTGCCAGAGCGATGCAAAATCGAGATCGAGAAACTCGCAAAGGGTGCAGGACGGCAGAGCGTTCCTGGACCATGGCCTCGTTGACGAGCAGGCGCAGGCCCTCGGCAAAGCCAGAGGAACATTCGGTGGTGAGGAGTTGCAAAACGGTGTTCAGAAGTTCAGGTTCAATTCGGTTGGTCATGTGTGTGTTTTTGTTGGTTGTGTTTGTCGCACCCCAACAGGAAACCACACTGGCCAGCCCCCGGCGAACTTCGCGCAAGCCCCTTCCGGGGCCGGCTGCGCTCAGATCGCGAAGAACGCAATTACAGAACAAACTTTACACCGGCCAAATGAGCCGCTCGGCATTCAAGATTTAGCGATCCACATCACCGGAGGACAGATTAACGAAGCTCGACGACAAATCGGCGATCAGCGGCTCAAAACGCAGGCGCTCTTCAAGCCCGGCATGCGGGCTGGCGTTTTCTGCATTCATCCTGCAACGATTGTCTCGACCAGCAAACCACTTCAGCAATGGCTCAATGTGCTCAAATGCCAGAAACGGCCTCCTGCTTGGCCTCCTCTGTCAAGCTTGCGAACCGCTCCGGCTGCCCGGTCGCGGCGAGGACGCTGCTCCACCACCCGCTGGCCGGGTCGAGGCGTTTTGTTTGACCCGCGAGGAGCTCGATGGGGACATGGATGAACCTCTGGTGGAGGAAGCCGATGATCAGTCCTGTCCTGCCCGCCATGGCGGCGTGGACGGCGTGCCGAGCAAAGAGGTCGCAGAGAAGGGCGTCCTCGCTGTTCGCGGGGCAGCTGCGGATCTCGTAGCTCGGATCGAAATAGCGCAGGACGGCCGGAATGCCTTCCGCTTTGAAATAGGCCTCGATGCGCCCCCGAAGGAACGGCCCGATATCTTTGAGCCTGACGTTGCCGGACGCATCGCGCTCGCCGGTATCGGCGGCCAGCAAATCCTGTCCGGCCCCCTCCGCGACGGCGATGACGGCGTGATCCTTTTCGATCATGCGCCGCTTGAGGGTTGCGAGGAAGCTTTCCAACGCGAACGGGACCTCGGGGATGAGGGCGAAGTTCACATCCTGGTTCGCGACCGTGGCCGCGGCGGTGATGAAGCCAGCGTGGCGGCCCATGAGCTTCACGAGGCCGATGCCGCCGGTCACGCTTCGCGCCTCGGTGTGCGCCCGATCGAGCACCCGCACGGCTTCCTCCACGGCGCTGAAAAACCCGAACGTGCGCGAGACAAAACCCACGTCGTTGTCGATGGTCTTCGGCACGCCGACGACCGAGAGAGCGTGCCCCCGGCGCCGGGCTTCCTGATAAATGTCGTTCGCGCCGCGCTGGGTGCCGTCCCCGCCGAGCGTGAAAAGGATATCTACGCCGCGTGCGATCAGGTTCTGGACAGCCCGGCCCGTATCCACGGGGCCCCGCGAGGTGCCGAGAATCGTGCCGCCTTTCCGATGGATGTCATCGACGCCCCGGGGCGTGAGCTCGAGCGGTTCGGCTCCGGCCTGTGGATCGAGGCCGGTGTAGCCGCCGCGAAAGCCGAGAATTTTCTGACGCCGTAGCCGTAGTGGAGCTCCAGCACAAGCGAGCGGATCACATTGTTGAGGCCGGGGCACAGCCCGCCGCAGGTCACGATACCGGCCCGCGTTTTCTTCGCGTCGAAAAAGAGCTTCGGTCGCGGTCCAGCCAGCTCGAACTGAAGGCCGGGGTCCTTGCCGGGTTCAATCCGTTCGGGGATGTGAATGTCGTCGCTGACTGTATGGCTTCGGCTTGAGGCGAAGCGCGGCTCGCCGAGCGTGGGAGTGTTCATCTGAGTCTCGGAGTTCCGGTGCCGCCCGCTCTATTGCATCCAGACGGCGCGCGAGGAGTTCATCCGGTCATCACGGGCTTGGATCCGGGTCGCGCGGTTTTCGAGAATGCCGGACTAGGCTGAGCTGATAGATTGCTGGCGGTCGGCGACGCCGGATTGCGAGCAGGCGGTGAAAGTGGCAGCGGTGAGGCCTAGGAGAAGAAGGGCAAGTATTCGCATCTGGGATTGGCATAGTTGATCCGGGAGAAAAAACAGCACTAATCTCGCGGGATTGTTTTGCGCTGTTAACAAATAACGAGCAGCGCGGTGAGGATGACAAACGTGGCCGGGAAGACCCAGCGCGAGTGCCGGTCGATCGCCCTCGCGGTTTCGAGGCGGTTGTTGAGGGCGAGCCGCGTGATCACCATCACCTCGATGAGCGAAAAGAAGACGAGCACCGACGAGAGGAGGATGAACGAGTCGAGGAGCGTGAGGTAGGGAAGCTTCGGGATTTCCGCGCCGACCGCGAACCGGTAGGCGATGAGGGTCAGCATGGATGTGACCGCGACGCTGATCTGGGTGGAAGCAAGGCTCGGGTCGATCCAGAAAACCGCCCAGGACATGATGACGATCAGAACGAGGGGGAGGATCACTTTGAGCAGGTAGTGGTTGGCCTTGCGCTCGGCGGTGAACGTGATCTCGTATCCTGCGATTTGCGTTCCGGGCACTATCACATACGGCTTCGGGCGCGCATCGAGGGTTGTGATTTCCCAATCCTGCAGGGTGAGATCCTTCGTGCATCCGACAGCCTTTGCAAGCCCCGCCTTGACCGTGTCGGGATCGGGAAAGATTTCGAGGTCTTCCGGTCTGTAGCCGGGAATGACGAGGTTGATACGGAATGTTTCTCTGTCGAACGGAAAACGGCGGAGGTCCATCGCCTGGGTGAACGAGCCGAGGAGGCGCTGGCGGTAAACCGCCGACCCGTCGCCGGTGACGCTCGCGATTTCCGGGAGCGATTTATCCAGCGAGCCCGCGGAGTTGGTCGCGAGCCAACGCGGAGCCCAGATGTCCGAGAGCTCGAACGTTCTCGTGTCCGAGGTTCCATTTGCTAGCGCCGGATCGCGCCAGCGCATGAGAAGCACCATGTTCACCGAAAAGGTCTGCGCCGCGCTCTCGATTCTCTGAATGTCCGCGAACCATGCCGTGACCGCCACGCGGGTCGGGCCCGATGACGCATCCGGCCGCGCCGGCGCGGGAGGCAGCGAAGCAGGGCCAGACGCAGCGGCGGCCATGGAGCCCGCCAGCACGGCAGCAAGCGCGAGAAGGATAAAATTTCTAAATTTCAACCGGGAGTTTTCGGAGGTCAGTGCGCCGCCGGGACGAGGGGGGCGGCCGCTTCCTTTTTGTGCGGTTTTTCGCCGCCGAGCTTTTCGACGAGGTAGTAGAAGACCGGGATGAGGAAGATTGCGATGAAGCTGGCTGCGAGCATGCCTCCGATGACGGTGAAGCCCATGACCTGGCGGGAGAGGGCTCCAGCGCCGCTGGACTTGGCGAGCGGGACGCAGCCGAGGATGAACGCGAAGCTGGTCATGAGGATCGGGCGCAACCGGAGGCGGGCGCCTTCGAGCGCGGCCTCCATGAGCGCCAGGCCCTCCTCGTGTTTCATCTTGGCGAACTCGACGATGAGGATGGCATTTTTCGCGGCGAGCCCGATGAGCATGACGAGGCCGATCTGCGCGTAGATGTTGTTCTCGTAATGCCCGACCATGAGCGCGGCGAACGCGCCGAAGACGGCGATCGGCGTGCAGAGGAGGACGCTGAACGGCAGCTTCCAGCTCTCATACTGGGCGGCGAGGATCAGGAACACGAAGAGCAGCGAGATGCCGAAGATGATCATCGGCGAGATGCCTTCGCTCGCCTGCTTTTCCTGGAAGCTCATGCCGAGATACGAGAACCCCATTTCCTTCGGCATCGTCTTCGCGAAGACCTCCTCCATCGCGGCCATCGCTTGGCCGGACGAGTATCCGGGCGCGGCGTTGGCGTTGATCTGGGCGCTGCGGTAGAGGTTGTAGCGCATGGTGAATTCCGGCCCGCTGATCGGGCTCGAATTCGTGATGGCGTCGAGCGGGACCATGGCGCCGTCCTTGTTCTTCACGAAGAACTGGCCGATCTGATCCGCGCTGACTCGGGAGGCTCCATCGGCCTGGACGAAGACCTGCCACTGGCGGCCGAACCGGTTGAAGTAGTTCACGAAGTAGCCGCCCATGAATGTCTGCAACGTCTGATAGACGGAGCTGAGGTCGAGGTTCTGCTTGAGCGCCTTGTCGCGATCGACCTTCATGAGAACCTGCGGGACGCCGGGGGCGAACGTCGTGCTCACGCCCGCGAGCTCGGGCCGGTCCTTGCAGGCGGCCAGGAATTTTTTCGCATTCTCCGTGAGAAACGTGAGGTCCTTGCCCGAGCGGTCCTGGAGCACGAACGTAACGCCGCCGCTCGCACCGATGCCGGGGATCGCGGGGGGCGAGAACGCGAACGCCACCGCGCCGGGGATCTTCGAGAGTGCGCCGTTCACGTGCTTCATGATCGCCTCGTATTTTTCTTCGGGGGCTTTGCGGTCGGCCCAATCCTTGAGCGTCACGAAAAACGCGCCGGTGTAGGTCGTGTTGACGCCGCTGAGGAAGTTGTAGCCGTCGATCGAGGTCACATACTCGACGCCGGGTGTGGCCTGGATGATTTTCTCGGCCTCCTTCATGAGCGCCGTCGTGCGCTCGAGCGAGGCGGCGTCGGGGAGGATCGTCTGCGCGTAGAAATACCCCTGGTCTTCCTCGGGAAGGAAGCTGCCGGGCACCGCCTTGCCGAGGAGCCCGGTCGCGACGGTCATGCCGACGAGAAGGAGGATCGCGACAAACGATTTGCGGACGAGGAACCGGCAGACTCCGACGTAGCCGTTCGTCGCCGCACCGAACGCGCGGTTGAAGGCGTCGAAAAACTTCTGGAGCGGCCCGGACCCTTTTTTCTTCGGCCTGAGGAGAAGGGCCGCGAGAGCCGGCGAGAGGGTAAGCGCGTTGAACGCTGAGATGATGACCGAGACGGCGATGGTCACGGCGAACTGCTGGTAAAGCCGTCCGGTGATGCCGGGGATGAACGCCGTGGGCACAAACACCGCGGCGAGGATGAGCGCGATCGCGATGACCGGGCCGGTCACTTCCTTCATCGCAAGGAGCGTCGCCGCCCTCGGCGACAGCCCGCGCTCGATGTGGTGCTCGACAGCCTCGACCACGACGATCGCGTCATCGACCACAAGGCCGATCGCCAGCACGAGCCCGAAGAGCGAAAGCGTGTTCACCGAGAACCCGAACAGCGGGAACAGCGCAAACGTGCCGATGAGCGACACGGGCACGGCGAGCAGAGGGATGAGCGTCGCGCGCCAGCCTTGGAGGAAGAGGAACACGACGATGATCACGAGCACGAGCGCCTCGCCGAGCGTCTTCTGGATTTCCTTCATCCCCTCGGTGACAGCGAGTGTCGTGTCCAGCGAAACCGTGTAGGCGAGGTCGTTCGGAAACTTTTCGGCGAGCTCCTGCATCTTCTTTTTCGCGCCCTCGGCCGCCGCGATCGCGTTCGTTCCGGGGAGCTGGTAGAGGGCAATCGTCGCGGCTGGGCGCCCGTTGAGCCGGCTGGTGATCGCGTAGTTTTGCGCGCCGAGTTCGATACGCCCGATATCCCTGATCCGCAGCATCGAGCCGTCAGGGTTCGCCCGCACGACGACCTCGCCGAACTCCTCGGCGCTTTCCAGCCGACCCTGCGCTCGGACCGCATACGTGAAGTCCTGGCCGGCCGGCACCGGTTCGCCCGCGATTTTTCCGGCGGGGTTCACCTTGTTCTGTTGGGTGATCGCCTGGAGGATTTCCGGCACGGTGATGCCGAGCTTGGCGAGCTTATCCGGCTTGACCCAGATCCGCATCGCGTATTGCCCGGCCCCGAAGACCGTCACGCTCGCGATGCCCTTCACGCGGGTGAACTCGTCGTTGAGGTTGATGTAGGCGTAGTTGGAAAGGAAGACCGAGTCGTAGGTCCCCTTCGGCGAATACAGCGAAAACATGATCAGCGGGGACGACGTCGACTTCTGCACGGTGACGCCGGCCTTGTTCACGTCCTCGGGGAGCTGGGATGACGCCTGGTTGCTGCGCATCTGCGAGAGGATCTGGTCGGTGTTCGCGTCGGTCGCCACGTCGAAGTTGACCGTGAGCTTCATGCTGCCGTCGTTGGCATTGACGGAATACATGTAGTTCATGTTGTCCACCCCGCTCATCTGCTGCTCGATCGGAGTGGCCACCGACTGCTCGACGGTGAGCGCGTCCGCGCCGGTGAACGTGGCTTTCACCTGGATCTCCGGCGGCACGATGTTCGGGAACTGGGCGACGGGAAGGCTCAGGTAGGCGGCGGCGCCGACGATCGTCATGATGATCGCGATGACCATCGCCACGATCGGGCGGTTGATGAAAAATTCGGACATGGCGGATTATTTCGAGGGCTGCGCGGCGGGGGTGGCGGCTTTGTCGGCGGGCGACGTCCAGGGCTTCGCAGCGACGGGCGCACCGGATTTGAGCTTTTGGAACCCTTCGACCACGACCTTCTCGCCGGGCTTCAGCCCCGAGGTGATGACCCAGTCCCCGCCGGTGCGCGGCCCTGTTTCGACCGGGCGGATCTCCGCTTTTCCGTCCGGCCCTACGACCCCGATCTGGTAGCTCCCCTGGACCTCCGAAACCGCGCGCTGCGGCACTGTGACGGCACACGCGAGAGTTTGCGCGACGACCCGCGCCCGCGCGAACTGGCCCGGGCGCAGGATGCTGCCGGGGTTTTTCAGGACCGCCGTGACGAGGATCGTCCCGGTTGCCTGGTTC
>JBAXXX010000133.1:0-6621 GCA_037127695.1 Verrucomicrobiia bacterium
GAGCGGATACGCGCTCGGCCGCGCGGCGGCGGCGGCGCTGGACACCGCGCGCGGGCAGGTGGCCGCGCTGGCAGGGTGCCGGTTGGAGGAGCTTATTTTCACGAGCTGCGGGACGGAATCCCTCAACACCGCCGTGCAGTCGGCGCTGGCTCTCGATCCGGACAAGCGGCATATCGTGACGACTGCGGTCGAGCACTCCGCGACGATCAAGCTGTGCGAGCACCTGTCGCAGCGGGGATATGAGATCACGTGGCTGCCGGTGGATCCGGCCGGCCTGCTCGATGTGGATCGGCTCGAGGCGGAGATCCGCTCGGACACCGCCCTGGTGAGCCTCCTGTGGGCAAACAATGAGACCGGAGTGCTTTTTCCGATCCATGAGATTGCGGCCATCGTGGAGAAGAAAAAAACTCTTTTGCATGTGGACGCGGTGCAGGCGTTCGGGAAGCTCCCCCTGTCGCTCGGAGATGCCGGGATCCATTTTCTTTCGATGTCAGGGCACAAGATCCATGCGCCCAAGGGGGTCGGAGCGCTCTATGTGAACCGGCGGGTCAAGTTCACCCCGCTGCTGCGAGGGAGCCAGGAGGGCGGGCGGAGGGGAGGAACTCAGAATCTCGCCTCGATCGCCGGGCTTGGCAAAGCGTCCGAGCTCGCGTCCGAACACCTCGGGAGCCGGCAGGTGATGGAGTGGCGCGACGCGTTTGAAGACCATTTGCTCGCAGCTGTTCCGGGCGCAGCCGTAAATGGCCACCGCGAACGCAGGCTGTCGAATACCACCAATATTTCTTTCGAGGGCATCGAGAGCGAGGCCGCCTTGATCCTGCTGGATCAGGATGGCATTTGCTGCTCGGCCGGCTCGGCCTGCACGAGCGGATCTGTGCATCCCTCGCACGTGTTGAAGGCGATGGGGTTTTCCAACGAGCGCGCCCGGGCGAGCCTGAGGTTTTCGTTCGGCCGCTTCAACTCGGCCTCCGACCTCCAGCGCGCGTGCCGGCTTGTCCCCGCTGCCATCGAAAAGCTTCGCGCGCTCTCGCCGTCGGGAAGCCCGGTGAAACAGGCGTGAAAAAATCCGGGTTGTCAAACCTCCCCGCCCGCCTAAGTTGAACCGGATGTTTCGGCTTTTGATTTTTGTCTTGCTCGTCGCGGCGGCTGCCCAGGCCGCGCCGGTCGCCAAGAGCGTCGTCCGGATTGAGGCGACATTTCAGGAGCCGAGCTACAAGGCGCCGTGGGCTTCCGGCGAGGTCTCTAGCGGGGTCGGGGCGGGGTTCATTATCTCGGGCGACCGGATCATGACGAACGCTCATGTCGTGAGCAATTCCAGGTTCCTGACGGTATCGAAGGAGGGGGATTCGCGTCCGCATCCAGCGAAGGTCCTCTACATCGCGCACGACTGCGATCTGGCGGTGCTCACGGTCGATGCGCCCGGGTTTTTCCGGGGGACGTCCGCGCTGGATTTCGGGGGCATCCCCGAGATCGAGTCCACGGTATCAGTTTACGGCTATCCGATCGGAGGGTCCCGCCTGTCGGTCACCCAGGGGATCGTCTCGAGGATCGATTTCCAAACGTATTCGCACTCCGGCATGGACTCGCACCTGACAATTCAGATCGATGCCGCGATCAATCCCGGCAACAGCGGTGGCCCGGTTCTGCAGCGCGGAAAAGTCGTCGGCGTCGCCTTCCAAGGATATAGCGGGGACGTTGCCCAGAACGTCGGCTACATGATCCCGACCCCGGTGGCAAAACGGTTTTTGAAAGATATCGCGGATGGGCGCTACGACCGGTACGTGGATCTGGCGCTGAGCTACAAGAATCTTTTTAATCCGTCCGCGCGGCGGGCTCTTGGCCTGCAGGACGACGACCGAGGGGTGCTGGTCGGGAGCGTTTACGGCGGGGGCTCGTCCGATGGCATCGTTCGGCCTGGCGACGTGCTCATGGCGATCGACGGGCTGCCGATCTCCAGCGATGCCACCATCCGGATGGACAAGGATTCCGTCCCGCTCGCGGAGGTGGTCGAGAGGAAATTCAAGGGCGACACGGTGGCGGTCGATGTTTTGCGCGGCGGCAAGCCGCTCCAGCTCAGGGTCCCCTTGAACGGTCCTTGGCCGTTCACCCTCCACAGCAACGCCTATGACGAGGACCCTCGCTTCATCCTTTTTGCGGGGCTGCTCTTCCAGCCGGTCGATCAGAACTGGATGTCAGAGTACCAGCCGGATGACCTGCGGCTGCGCTATACATTCGACTTTTTTGTTGAGGACAAGATTTACAAGGAGCGCCCGGAGATCATCGCCTTGAGCGGGATCCTGGCCGACCCAGTGAATGCTTACGCCAACGACTTCCGCCATGCGATCGTCGATGAGATCAACGGGCGGAAAATTCTGAAGCTTTCGGATGCGGCGGACGAGTTCGCCAAGCCGGCTGACTATTACGTGATCAAGATGGCGGGAAGCGGACGCCCGATCGTCCTCGAGCGCAAAGCGGTCGAGGAGGCCCGCCAGAGGATCCTGTCCCGATACGGGGTGACCAAGGAGCAAAAGCTATGATCGCACGCTGCCTTCCCCTCTTACTTGCGCTTTGCCTGCCGGCCGCAGCGGGAGTCTTCTCCACTCCTCAACCCCCGAAGCCTCCGGCTCCAAATAAATCCTTATCCGTCGTGCGGGTCAATGCGACGAGCCAGGCGTATGATTTCGTGCGCCCCTGGGCGAAAAAGCCGCCGGGCACCCGGCGCGGGCTCGGAACGCTGATCGAGGGAGGAAGGCTCCTCGTGACGGCCGAGCTCATCGCGAACCACACGTTTATCGAGCTGGAAAAAGCGGCGACAGCAGAGAAGTCGTCGGCCGAGGTCGAATGCGTTGACTACGAGTGCAACCTGGCCATTTTGAAGCCGTCGGACCCGGCATTCCTTGCGGGGATGAAGCCGCTCGCGCTCGACCGCAGCTCGCGTGTGGGCGACCGGGCCACGATCCTCCAGCTCGAGCCTAACGGAGAGATCGCCCAGACCCTCGGAACGGTGACATCGATCTCCGTTGGGGGATACCCGCTGGATAACATGGGGCTTCTCCTTTTCCGGCTGAGCGCCCCCATGCAGCAGCGCGATGGCAGCTTCACGATGCCGGCGGTGCGCGACGGGAAGCTGTTAGGCCTCCTCATGAGGTATGATGCCCGCAGCCAGACGGCCGACATCATCTCCACTCCCGTCATCGAACACTTTTTGAAGGAGGCGGCCAAACCGGCCTACGGCGGGTTTGCCAGGGCCGGCCTCGCATTTTCCAGCACTCGCGATCCGCAGCTCCGGCGATACATCGGCCTGAAGGAAGCCGGAGGGGTCTATGTCACTGATGTCATGAAGGGCGGCGCCGCCGAAAAGGCCGGATTGAAAAAAGCGGATGTCATTCTCGCCGTGGGCGGGCACCCGGTGGACCAGGACGGCAACTACCAGGATCCCGACTGGGGAAGGATCACGTTCAGCCATATCACCAATACGATATTCCATCCGGAAGACACTTTGGTCTTTCAAGTTTTTCGCGATGGCAAGACCTTGGAGGTTCCGGTGAAGCTGGCCGCCCGCGACCGGGCGAAGATCATCAGCGAGTCGTCCGTAGTGGACCGCCCGCCGCGATACGTCATCTTGGGCGGGGTCGTTTTCCTGGAGCTGTCGCGCGCGTATCTGCAGGAATGGGGAGGGGAGTGGATGAAGCAGGCTCCTCAGCGTCTGGTCTTCCTCGATGCCTTTCAAAACGAGCTGCCCGAGGACCGCGGGAAAATCGTTTTTATTTCAAAGATCCTTCCGACTCCCGACACGCTGGGCTACGAGGATCTGGATAACCTCGTCGTCTCGAAGGTGAACGGGAAAGAAATCCGCAGCTTGGATGATGTCGTGGCCGCCGCCCAATTTCCGGTGGATGGCTACCAGAAGATCGAGGTGGACGAGGATCCCGGCCTGATCTTTCTTGATGCGGCATCGATCGAGGCGAACCGTGAGGCCCTGGTTCGAAAGTATTCGCTGCCATCCCTTCAGCGACTGTGAGGCGCCGGCCGCTACGGATTCTCTTTGCGCCGTTTGGAAGCGAGGGCGACGTGAACCCGCTCCTCTGGCTGGCCGGTCTGCTGGACGCGCGCGGGCATCGCGTCGAATTCCTTCTCACCCCGCACTACGGGCATCTCGCAGATCGTCGAGGGTTCGCGTGGCACCCGGTGGGTACCGAGGAGGAGTTTCTGCAGACGGCAAGAGATCCGGCGCTTTGGAAGCCGGGAACCGGGACATGGCGGGTGGCCCGGGCGATGCACGAGTCGCTGCCAGCCTGCCAGGCGGCATTTGAAGCTTCCGGTGGGGAGTTCGACCTGGTCGTCACATCAACCCTCGGGCTGGCGGCCTCGGCGCTCGCCGAGCGGCGGAACATCCCCCGCCTGATGCTTCACCTTCAGCCCATGTGCCTGAGGAGCCACGGCGACCTGCCCGTGATCGCCGGATGGTCGTGGCTGGCCCGCACGCCTGCTCCGTTTCAGGATGCGTTTTTTTTTGCTGTGGATGGGATTCTCAACAGGACGATGCTGCCGCCGCTCAATCGGTTTCGCGAAGGCCTTGGGCTTCCTCGCCTCCGCGATTTTTATCGCGACGCCCTGATGCGGGCGGACGGGCTGGCGGTCCTCTCGCCAGACTGGTTTGCGCCGCCCCAGCCGGACTGGCCGAAGGGGCTTCGGCAGTTTGATTTTCCGCCCGCTGGCCGCGCCGAGCTGCCGCCGGATCTTCGCAGGTGGATCGATGCCGGGGAGCCTCCGGTTTTGTGGACCCACGGGTCTGCAAATGTCCACCTCACAAAATTTCAGAAGCTGGCGGCCGATGTCACTGCACTGGTCGGAGGTCGCGCCTTGCTGGTGGGCAAAGCCGCTCCGGATTTCCCTCTGCCTGACGGGATCCATTATTATTCGCATGTCGCGTTCGAGGACGTCTTCCCCTGCTGCCGCGCGGCCGTGCACCACGGCGGGATCGGCACGACCTCGAAGGCCTTTGCTGCGGGAATCCCCCAGCTTGTGATCCCTCTCGCCCACGACCAGCACGACAACGCGGCCAGGGTCGAACGGCTCAAGGCTGGGCTTGAGGGCAGGCTCTGCGTCCGCGAGGCCTCGCGAAAATTGCGCGTTCTGTTTTCGTCCCAAGAAATCGCATCAGGGGTCGGGAGGTGCCTCGAGCTTTCCGCCAGATCCCTCGAGCGCGCACCGACGCTCGCCGATTGGGCGGAGGAGCTCGCCGGCTGAACTTGGCCAGCCGGCTTCGCCAGGGCGCGGAGCTACGTTGCAGAAATTGGAGAAATTCTCCCTCGCCGGGCCGCCCTGGCGATGCTATGCGGAATGGATGGAGATCCTACAATGCGACCTGCCGGGAATTCAAAAGCTGCGCAGCGGGAAAGTCCGTGAGGTCTTTGACCTTGGCGAGAACCTCTTGATTGTCGCCACGGACAGAATCTCTGCATTCGACGGCATTCTCCCGACCGCGATCCCCCACAAGGGAGAGGTTCTGACCCAGCTTTCGGCATTCTGGTTTGAGGCGCTGGATTTTGTCCCCAACCACTTTCTGACAGCAAATTTCGGAAGCTTTCCTGAATGTCTTCAGCCGTTCAAGGCCCAGCTTTCCGGGCGCTCGATGATCGTTCGCAAGGCGCGCCCTCTGCCGGTCGAGTGCGTTGTCAGAGGCTATCTCGCAGGCTCCGGATGGAAGGACTACCAGACCTCCGGGGCCGTTGGTGGGCACCGGCTGCCGGAGGGGCTGCTCCAGGCGTCACGCCTTCCGGCGACGATCTTTACCCCGTCCACGAAGGCCGAGGTCGGCCACGACGAGACGATCACATGGAGCCAGTGCCGCTCGCTCCTCGGCGACGACCTCGCCCATGTCGTCCGCGCGCAGGCCATCGAGCTCTATGAGCACGGACGGGCGAAGGCCGCCGCTGCCGGCATCATTGTCGCCGATACGAAATTCGAGTTTGGCATGGCGGGCGACGAGCTCCTCCTCATTGACGAGTGCCTCACTCCGGACTCCTCGCGATTCTGGCCGGAGGAATCCTGCAGGCCAGGCGGAAGCCCTCCAAGCTACGACAAGCAGTTCGTCCGCGATTATCTCGAAACCATCGGCTGGGACAAATCTCCTCCCGCCCCGGCCCTTCCTCAGGAAGTCGTCGAAAAAACCTCGCGAAAATACGTCGAGGCGTTTGAGCGGTTGACCGGCTGCCGGCTGGCGGCGGCCTGAGTGCTGGCAAGGTCGGCTGCCTCGCTCCGATTTCTCCGGGCCAGGCGGCCATCGCACGGCTCAGACCGAGGATTTGCGGATCTTTTCCTTTTCGCGCTCCCGCTTTTCCTCGAGGCGCGCGAACTCGGAGACAAGCTGGCGGCGGATCTCCTCTTTCTCGGCGGGATCCGCCGATGACATCTGGCCGTCGAGGAAAATCTTCTTCTCTGCGATCTTCGCATTCACCTCGCTGTCCACCTCTGCGATCGCGAGCTTCTGGGCCTTCGTTAGGCTGACGCTCGGGGCGGATTTTTCCAGTCGGCTCATCGCGAGTTCGTAGGCGGATTTCATGAGGGAGAAAGAAGTTGCCGATATACCGCTGCTATGACATATATCTTGTTCTGTAG
>JBAXXX010000134.1:0-6615 GCA_037127695.1 Verrucomicrobiia bacterium
GGCGGGCGGGCGTGGTTCCTGGCGGCCAGGAAGCAGGCTCCGGCGTTCCGGTGCGGGATCTGGATTCGAATCCGGAGATCCGCGCCACGCTCACCGCCGCCACGCTCCGCGCCGAGATTGCCGGCATGGAAGCCGGCGGGATGTTCGGGACATCCTCGATGCGCAAGTATGCCGACCTGCAGGAAAGGCTGAAAGCTTCCGACCTCGGGGCGATTGCTGCCGAGCTGTGTGCGGCGACATCGCCGCAGGGGAGGGACACCGGGATTCAGCTCGTCTTTTCCGCCTATGCGGAATCCGATCCGCAGGCGGCATGGAACCTTGCTCTCGCGGCCAGGCAGCCCATGCGGCAGTCGGTGATCATTGCGGTCATCTCGACGATCTCCGCGAAAGATCCCGCCCGTGCGCTCGCGATGGCGGACGCGCTTGCCGAGCCGCAGCTCAAGCGCCAGATCCGCTCGATGGCGATTTCCAGCCTCGCGCAGAAAGACCCGCAGCAGGCGCTGGCGCTTGCCACCCAATCTGGAGATGGACGCGATGGAGACTACGCGCTTCCCATGATCTTCAGCCAGTGGGCGCGCAAGGATCCCGAGGCGGCCAAGGCGGCGCTCGCCCGGCTGGGCGGGAGGCAGGCCGAACAGGCGCGGCAGGCGCTCGTCTCGGCGCTGGCCCAGCAGGATCCGCAGGCCGCATGGGCCTATGCCTCCAGCCTTCCGGCATCCGCCGGAAATGCCTACAGCGACCCGCGCGTGCAGGTCGTGCAAAATTGGGCGCAGAGCGATCCGCAAGCCGCGCTTCAGGCTGCGCTGACGATCGCTGAAGCCGGCCAGCGGAACATCGCAGTTTCCTCTGCGGTCAGCGCGTGGGCCGGAAGCGATTTTCCTGCTGCGCTAAAATTCGCGATCGCGGTCGATGACGCCGGAACTCGAGGGCAGATCCTGCAAAGCCTCAGCCGCAATCCGAATGCCAACAAGAAGGAGCTCCTCAAAGCGGTGATGGACTATGTCCCGCCGGGGGACACCTTCCAGCAGGCGATCTCGGGGGTTCTCACTAGCTGGGCGCAGGAGAATCCCGACGAGGCGGCGGCTGCGGCCATGCAGTTGCCGCCCGGGCGCTCGTTCTCGATTGTCGCAAGCCAGATCGCTTCCCAATGGATTTCCTCCGCGTCGGACAAGCAGGCGGTCTTCTCCTGGGCCAGGAACCTGCCCGAGGGAGAGGCGCGCCAGAACAGCCTGAATTCGGTTTTTTCCGCTTGGAGCCGGCAGGATCCGCAGGCGGCGGTTCGCGCTTTGGGAAACCTTGCGCCGGACGAGCGCAAAAACGCAGTGCGAGCGGTTGCCTCCGGCTGGAGCCAGACGTCTCCAGAGTCCGTGCTCCAGTGGTCATCGTCCCTCACCGATGCCTCCGAGCGGTCCGATGTTGTCCGATCCGCCCTCTCCCAGTGGGCGAATGCCGACCCCGAGTCGGCCGCGAAATATGTCGCGCGCCTGCCCGTCTCCGAGCAGTCCGGCCCGATGGAATCCGTCGTGAACAACTGGGCGTCGAAGAACTCTGAAGCCGCCGCCGCATGGCTCGATCGGCAGCCGGCGGGCGGTTCCAAGGACGCCGCGCTGCGTGCCCTCTCCAGAAAAATCGCGCAGGACGATCCCGAGGCCGCGCTCACATGGGTGAGGGGGATCAGCGACGAAACGGACCGCCTCCGCCAGGCCGAGAATATCGCCCGCGACTGGATCCGGCAGGATCCGACCGCCGCCCGCACATGGATCTCAACCTCGAACCTCCCCGATGAGACACGCAAACGACTTCTCAAATAATTCTTCCGAAAACGGCGGATGATAATATTTTTTAGAATTCCTCTACATGGATCCCTGTTTTTGGAAGCCTCCTGATATGACCATCCAAGACCGACTCGAAAAATTCCTTCCGCGCGAACCGCAGCTTTCCGAAGCCGCATTTGTGGCCGATGACGCCCGGATCACCGGCGACGTGCGCCTGGCAAAAGACTCAAGCGTTTTCTACGGAGCCATCCTCCGCGGCGACATTGAATCCATCGTCATCGGCGAGGGGTCGAACGTCCAGGACGGCTCGATCATCCATCTCGCGGACGACCTGCCCGCGATCGTCGGCGCGTATTGCACTCTCGGCCACGGCGCGATCGTGCATGCGTGCACGGTCGGGGACGAGTGCCTGATCGGCATGCGCGCCGTCGTGCTCGACGGCGCGGAGATCGGCGACCAGTGCCTGATCGCCGCAGGAACTGTCGTCACTCCCCGCACGAAAATTCCTGCGGGCTCGATGGTGATGGGGACCCCGGGAAAAGTTGTCCGGGCGCTCAGCCTGGACGAGCGGGCCGGGCTCCGGCACTGGGCAGAAAAATACATCTGCGTCGCCCGTGCGCATTCCGCGCTCCAGGAGAAATCCCGGGGGAGCAACCTGCGGCTCCCGCAATGATAGCTGGCCTCCTGCTTTGGGAGGACCTCGAGCCGAGGGCGGCGCCTGAGCAGATGGCGGTGGATGAGGCGCTGTTTTCCTGCGCGCGATCCCCGGTTGTCCGGTTCTACCGCTGGGCGTCTCCCGCCGTCACGTTCGGCTACGCGCAGCGATATTCCGAGGTTCTGCCGCGCGCGGGCGGCCTGCCATTGATCCGCCGCTGGACAGGCGGAGGAACCGTTTTTCATGGTGAGGATCTGACGATCGCGATATCGGTTCCCGAGCCCCACCCGCTCTGCCGGCAGCAGACCGGGGCGATTTACCAGCAGATCCACAGCGCCATTTTCCGCGTCGTGAAAAAAGAGGTTCCCGGAGCGATGCTCGCAACTCCAGAGGACTGCCGGCCCGGCCCGGCCTGCTTCCAGAGCCCGGCTTGGAATGACATTCTTGACGGAGGGCGCAAAATTTGCGGCGGTGCGCTGCGGCGGGGGAAGGCGGGGCTACTCTACCAGGGCTCGCTTCACGGAAGCTTTTCTGTTCGGGCCTTGGCCCATGCGCTCTCGGCATCTGCGGGATCTTTCGTGCCCGATGACGAGGTGCAGGCGGCGGCCGCACGCCTCGAATCCACGAGGTATGGGACAGCGGAATGGAACCAATCGCGATGAGCGGCGGCCGCAGGCCCGCCCGGAGGAATGGTTGCCGGGTGACCATTGCGGAATCCTCCCCGGGAGAGGTGCGAGCCGGCGGAGCCGGCATGCGGGTGGAGTGGGGGCTTGCGGAGAGCCCGTTCGGCCTCTGCAGCATCGCTTGGAGCGGGCGGGGGGTCTGCCACCTCGCATTCCATGATCAGGCCCCAGGCGCTCCCGATGCCCTGCGTGCGTTATGGCCGCAGGCCGCGCTCTCGCGCAGCGACCGCAGCGCGGGGCGGATGGTCCGGGAGATTTTTCTGCGGAAAACGGCGGGCCGGATTTCGGTCTTCGTTTCCGGGACGGCATTCCAGAGGAAAGTCTGGCGGGCGCTCCTGCGCATTCCCTGGGGAAGCATGGAGCCCTACTCCAGCATCGCTTTCGCCATCGGACATCCCGCCGCGGCCCGCGCCGTTGGATCCGCCTGCGGGGCCAACCCAGTCGCCTGGCTGATCCCATGCCATCGGGCGGTCCGGGCAAACGGTATCGCCAATGGGTACCGATGGGGCGCGGAGAGAAAGAGGGCAATGCTTGCGGCGGAGTCCGAGGGCGGGCAGGCCACATTCAAATAAACAGTCAAAAAGTTCTTGCCACGCCCACCTCTATTAGATTTCCTAATAGAAGCATTTAGAACCATTATATGAGCGCAACGATTCAGAAAATTGATCATTTGGGGATTGCTGTAAAATCCATTGAGGCGGCTTTGCCCTATTACGAAAAAGCACTGGGTCTGAAGTGCGGCGAGATCGAGGACGTGCCATCCCAGAAAGTTCGCACGGCATTTTTTGTGTGCGGGGAGGTTCACCTTGAGCTTCTGGAGCCAACCGATCCGGAGAGCCCGATTGCGAAGTTCATCGAGGCAAAGGGCGAGGGCCTCCACCACATCGCGTTCGCGACAACGGACATCACCGGGCAGCTTGCGCAGGCGAAGGCCTCGGGCGCGCGGCTGATCCACGAGGTTCCTTTTGACGGGGCCGCCGGGAAGCTGGTCGCGTTTTTGCATCCGAAGAGCTCGTTTGGAGTCCTCACCGAATTCTGCCAGCCGAAACCCTGCGCCTGCAACTGCGGACATTAAACCCTCCGAGCTTCCTATCCCTATGCCCATTAAAAAAGAATTCCTCGAAGAGCTCGAATCCCGGCGCGCGAAGGTGCTTGCCGGAGGCGGGAAAGACAAGCTCGAAGCCCGCCGCAAGAAGGGTCTCATGACCGCACGCGACCGCCTGGACAATTTTTTCCAGCCGGGGACGTTCATGGAATTCGGCATGCATGTCGAGCACGCCTGCCACAACTTCGGAATGGAGAAGAAAGAGCTCCCGGCCGACGGCGTGGTCGCAGGCACCGGCAATGTCGGTGGCCGACCGATCGCCGCCTACAGCGAGGACTTCACGGTGGCTGGAGGATCTCTGGGGCAAATGCACGCCCAGAAGATTTGCGACATCATGGATTTCGCCCAGCGGTCCGGGATGCCGGTTGTCAGCTTCAACGACTCCGGCGGCGCGCGCATCCAGGAGGGCGTCGAGTCGCTTTCCGGCTACGGAAAGGTGTTTTTCAAGAACGTGTATCTCTCGGGCGTGGTACCTCAGATCACGGTCATTGCCGGGCCTTGCGCGGGTGGAGCAGCTTATTCTCCAGCCCTCACCGACTTCCAGATCATGGTCAAGGACCAGGCGAATATGTTCATCTGCGGGCCGGAGGTCATCCTGGCGGCGACCGGCCAGAAATGTACGATGGCCGAGGTCGGTAGCGCAGCCGCGCACGCGACGATCAGCGGAAACATCCACTTCGTCGCTGAGAACGATGCTCACGCGATCGCGATCGCCCACAAGCTTCTCTCCTTCCTTCCGTCGAACAACATCATGGATCCTCCTCACGACCTCGCGGCCCCGATCGTGCTCGACGATGATCCCGGCATGGATGAGTTGGTTCCGGAGGACGCGAAGAACCCGATGGATGTGAAAGACATCATTGGCCGTCTGGTGGACAACGCGGATTTCCTTGAGGTGCAGATGGATTTTGCCAAGAACATCGTCGTCGGATTCGCAAGGATCCAAGGGATCGTTGTCGGCATCATCGGCAATCAGCCGAAGGTCAAGGCCGGCGCGCTCGACATTGATGCCTCAGACAAGGGGGCCCGCTTCATCCGCTTCTGCAACATTTTCAACATCCCGATTGTGACGCTGGTGGACACCGGCGGGTTTCTGCCGGGCGTCGCCCAGGAGCGCGGAGGAATCATCCGCCACGGCGCGAAGATGCTCTTCGCTTACGGTGCGGCGACCGTTCCGAAGATCACGGTGATCCTGCGCAAAGCCTATGGCGGCGCCTACCTTGCCATGTGCAGCCAGGATCTTGGTGCGGATCTCGTGTTCGCGTGGCCGACCGCAGAGATCGCGGTGATGGGGGCAGAGGGGGCAGTCAAGATTCTTTACAAGCGCGAGATCGACAAGGATCCGGCGTGCGAAAGCAAGCTCATCGCCGACTACCGTGCAAAATTTGCCTCGCCATACCAGGCGGCCAGCAAGGGGATGATCACCGACGTGATCCGGCCTTCGCAAACCCGCGCCATGGTGGCCATGGCGCTCCGAAACACCCTTTCCAAGCGGGAGACCCGCCCGCAGAAAAAGCACGGCAACATTCCGCTGTAATTAATAAATATCTATGAGAAAACTACGTGTCACCGTTGAGGGAAAGACATACGACGTCGTTGTGGAAGCCTTGGATGGGCAAGGGAAGGCCGTCGCCTTTCCGCAGGCTGCCGCTCCCGCATTCCAGCAGACCAGCATCGCCCCGCCTGCTTCCACAGCACCCAAATCTGCCGCGCCTGCCGCCGCTGGCGCGGGCGCAGTGACAAGTCCGCTGGCTGGCCGCATCGTCTCTGTCGATTGTCAGGTCGGCCAGAAAGTTGTCTCCGGCGCGCAGCTTGTGACCGTCGAGGCGATGAAGATGAACACGTTCGTCTATGCGCAGGCCGATGGCACGGTGGCCGCCATCGCAGTGAGCCCCGGCGACGCCGTCGACGAGGGGCAGGTTCTCGTGTCGCTTTCCTGAGGAATTTTTATGGCGAACCTGATGGCAGATGCAGCAGAGTTCCTGCACTTTGAGACCGCCCTGCTGCTGCTTGTGGCTGGCGGACTGCTCGTCCTGGCCAAAATGTTCTCCGATCTCCGCGCGGAGGTGAGGAGCCTGCGAGAGGCCCGCTGCGGATCCGCGCCGGCATCGCTTGGGGCGGCTTCTCCAGCCAGCGCTGCTTCTGCGTCCAGCAATGCGTCTTTGGCCAGCGCGGCTTCTCCGGCTGCGGATGATGGCATTCCCCCGGAAATCTTTGCCGTGATTGCGAGCGCCGTGTATTTCAGTATCGGAGAAAGCCACCGCATTGTTTCGGTGAGTCCTGCTGCCTCGCTGGCGTGGTCGCGAGAGGGGCGCAGAAGCATCTTCCGTTCGCATTCGTTCCGCTAGCAGCCTGTCGGACTTTGCCAAGCCTGCGGCTTGAAAAAAACCGAGGAAC
>JBAXXX010000135.1:0-6486 GCA_037127695.1 Verrucomicrobiia bacterium
AGATGAGCTGCTCCATGTAGCAGGTCGGGGCCATGCCGCCGAGGAGCTTGATGTTTTGTACGGATTCGTTCGACCAGGTGTCGCAGGTCGCTGCGGCGATGTTGCCGAGCGGGCTGAGGTGGGCGCACGCCGATGTTTTCCCCTCCATGGCCATCGGGAAGCCGGTGATTGCCTTGAGGAACGGGTTTTCGTAGCCGCAGTCCTTGCCAGGCCCCACAGCGCCGCATTCGTAGGCGACCAGCGAGCGCACCGCGCTGACCGCCCGGACCACGGCCGCAAAGACCCTCGGGATCATCTTCTGCTCGGCGAGGACCATGGCGGTGTTGCCGAAACCGCAGGCGGTGTCGCCGGCGGCATGAACCCCGTGACGCGAGGCGATTTCGCTGATCGTTGACCAGAGATACTTCATGTCCCGCACCCCGACGCAGCACTGCGAGAAGATCACCGCCGCCAGATCGCCGTTCACCAGGGCGTCGTCGTGGAGCTCCTTGCCGCCCACCGACTCGATGCTGAGCAGTTCGGCCCCCTCCGCAGCCGAGCTCTCGAAGAGCTGGAGCATCCGGTCGAGGTAGTAGCCGCTTCGCATCGTGGGAGGACGAACGAACTCGCGGTTGTCGTTGGGCGTCATGCGCAGGACAGATTTCAGGCCGGAGGAAGACTCGAACGCGCGCATCCCATCGAGGAGGATCCTCACGATCGCGAGGCCCCATTCGGGAAATTCCGTCATGGGCGGGAGAGTTTCAAATTCGATCACGACGCCGTGCGCTTCCAGATCCACAGCACGTGCTAGGGCGCCGTTGATGATCTCCTTGTAGTGCTCCAGGACGCGCGGCATCGTGTCCTTGGTGATCGTCATCGGAGGAAGCGTGAAGTTGAGTTCCGGATAAACCTGGCCGCCGCCAATGACCATTCCCGATCGGGTTGTCAGCGGTTTCGGGGCCGATCCGAAGACGAGGGACTCCGGGGTTTCGATAGCGAGTGATTGGTATTTCATAGTTTGAGTGCGGGGATCGCCGCACGCCATGAACTCTAGACTTCCCGCCGCGCGGAGTCTTTCAATCTGGTGCCAAAATTTGGGATTATGGTGCTGTTTCCCGGTAGGCCCTTGGGGTAAATCTCGTGTAGCGCTTGAAGACGCGCGAAAAATAGCTCTGGTCTTCGAACCCGCAGTCCAAGGCGATCTGGATGAGGCTTTTCCCGGTTCTGCGGAGCATCGCTTTGGCGCGGTCCACGCGGTATTGCGCCATGAGGTCGGTGAACGTGCGCCCGGTCTTTTCCTTGATCAGGCGGGAAAAATGGCTTCCCGAGAGTCCGGCGGCACGGGCGACCGAGTCGCGGTCTATCGGCTCATCCAAGTGCTCCTCCATGTAGGCCACCGCCCGGCCGAGCAAGACAGCATTGGGGAACTGCCTGTTGTCGCGGATGGCATCCATCACGCGCTCGAGCATTCCGGAAAGCCAGCGGGAGACCTCCTCCTCATCCGAAAGCCCCGCGAGGGCAGTGGCGCTCTCGAAGTTGCAGCCGAGAACCCCGGCGGGATCCGCGCCAGCCTCGACCGCCGCACGCGACATCACGACCACGAGCTCCAGGGCGAGGCTCTTCAGAAGTTCGGGGCGGGAGCGGGCGGTGTGGTAGATGCCGACCAGGACGCGGTTGATGATCTCGCGGGCGGCACGACGTTCGCCCCGCTTGATCGCGGCTAGCAGCCCCGCTTCCTCGCGGAGATAAAGGTCGCGGATGCCGTCGTAAAGGCGGTCTTTGAGAGCATGGATCGCTTCGGCTTTTTCCCGTTGCCTGCGGGAATCCTCACGCCGGGCCCTCAGGAACTCGGCGTTCGTGAGGTTGGAAGATTCCATTTTCGCGAGCAGATGCTCGGCGGCGGATTGGATGCGCCGCGAGATTTCGGCCGGGTCCCCATCATCGAGAGCGACATTTTCAACAATGATTCCCCCGGTCACAAGCGAGTTGGTCATGAGGGGGATCCCCCAGCCGACCATGCCTCGATCATCGGTCGTCACGCACGCTTCGCCCCACCGGATGGCCTCGCCGAACAAGGAGGCTCTCCACGCATCCTTGCCTTTTCCTGCATGGCCGCCGCTTCGCGCTTTGCCAGCCACATCGACCGCTATGGCGTGAAAGCCAGACTCGCGCCTGTAGTCGCGCAGAAACTGGCGGATCGTTTCGGGGCCGGTCATGCAAGCGACAGGTCAAACGTTGCTGATCATGCTCATGGTGTGTTGATAAACGGGGCCCACACCTCACTCCTTATGGCGCCCCATGGGCATTTGAACTGGCTGGAACAGTCGTCAAGGAGATGATTTCCTATCCCGGATCAATCAGAGGGGGGCTCCGGGTTAGCGTGGGGGAATTTCGGCGACCGGCAGCCGCCTGGCATCGCTCCAGAGGCTTTCGAGATCGTAAAACTTCCGCTTATCTTCGTGGAAGATGTGGCAGATCACACCGCCAAAATCCAGGACGACCCACTGGCTGGCCGGGTACCCGTCCTCGGCCAGCGGACGAGTGCCGCAATCCTCCCGCACTTTTTCCCGCATCGCGGAGGAGATCGCCTTGAGCTGGGGCTCGGAAGTGCCCGAGCAGATGAGGAAAAAATCGGTGAACCCAGAAACCCCTTTGAGGTCGAGGAGCACGATCGCTTCGGCTTTTTTGTCTGCGGCTGCCGCTGCGCAGGCGCGGGCAATGGTTTCGGAATCAGTCATTCCGATAGAGCTGGTGTTGGAAGAGGATCGCACATGTGGCTTCCGGCAGAAGGTATCGGACCGATTTTCCGCTGGCAATCCGATTCCGGATCCCGGTTGAGGAAATATCCACTCGCCTCGATATCGCCGGAAAACCATGCCCCGCAGGACCGGTGCCCCGCGAGAACACCACGAAGGTCACCAGCGCGCGCAGCGCCGCGATGTCCTTCCATGTGCCCAGCGACGGAAGGTTGTCCTCGCCGAGAAAATAAAAAATCTCCGCTTCCGGGTGGATCTTCTGCATTTCGCGGGCGGTATCGATTGCGAACGAGGGGCCTTCGCGGACGATCTCGCAGTCGCTCCAGGCGAACCCGGGTTCCCCGGCGACCGCTGCGGCCACCATTTCCGCGCGCAGCTTCGGGGGTGCGGGCGGGCGCTCCAGCTTGTGCGGAGAGACCCCTGCGGGGATAAAAATCACGCGGTCGAGCCCAAAAGTTTCGAGTGCTTCGCGAGCGAGAATCAGGTGTCCGTTGTGGATCGGATCGAAGCTGCCTCCGTAGAGGCCGAGTTTGCGGAGTGGAATCATTTGGACAGCGGGACGAAAATCTGGTTTCCCCGCTGTATGCCATCCAACGATCCAGGTCAACTTCTCCTCGTCGGCGTGCCGGGGCCGGAGCTCGATTCCGACTCCGCGCGCCTCTTTCGGAAAATCCAGCCAGGCGGGTTTATCCTGTTCGGGCGGAACATCCAGTCGCCGGTCCAGCTTCGCAAGCTCATCGACGACCTGCGCGATCTTTCGGATGTTGAGCCGGTGGTCACGATCGACCAGGAGGGCGGGCGTGTCTCGCGGCTCAAGCTCATCGGCAATGAGCCGCCGAACGCGCAGCAGCTTCGGGATCGCGACGATCTGGAGCTGATCAGGGACCACGGAGACATCACCGGCCGCCTGCTCCGGATTTTCGGATTCAACATGGACCTCTGCCCCGTCCTCGACATCTCGTTTGACGATGCGGCGGACAACTCGCTGCGCGGCCGATGCTACGGACGGTCCGCCGGGGAGGTGATCCGCAAGGCCGGAGCCTTCAACGACGGGCTTCGCGGAGCCGGGATCCTCTCGTGCGGGAAGCATTTCCCCGGGTATTCCTCCGCGGGTCTGGATCCGCACCACGAGCTTCCGCAGCTCGTTCGCTCGCGCGGCGACATGGAGGCATCCGAGCTCGCCGTCTTCCGCGCGTTTGCCAAATCCGTGGACAGCATGATGATCGGCCACATCGCGATCTCCGGGCTTGATCCGGTAAACCGCCCGGCCTCGCTATCGCCGGCGATCATCCGCGACCTCCTGCGGGGAGACCTCGGGTTCGAGGGCCTCATCATGACGGATGATCTCGACATGGGAGCGATCCTCAACCATTACGGATTCGACGAGACGATGCGCCTCGGCATCGAGGCGGGAAACGACCTCCTCATGATCTGCCACCGCATCGAGATGGCAGCCGCTGCAAAGTCTGCCATCGAGCCGCTCGGCGACAAGCTGCAGCCCGCCTTGGAATCCGTCGCGCGCTGCAAATCCCGGCTCTCTCCGCCGGCCCCGTTCTCCCTTGAGTCATTCCATGCCGTCGATGCCGAAGTCTGGAGGCTTCGAGTCGCCGTGCTTGGCGAGGAGGCTGCGGCCGCCCGAAGCCCGGATGATGGCAAGCGCTCTCCGGTCGAGCTTTATTGAGCCGGCCGGCCCGCGTGGTTGAGCGCGGTGGTCTTCTTCCAGCGGAAGCGGGTGGCGATAGCTTCCGTGATGAAGGCTTTGGCTTGTCCGACGGCATCGGGAAGCGGGAGGCCCGCGGCGAGCCCGACGGCGATCGCAGAGGAGAAAGTGCAGCCGGTGCCGTGGGTGTCGGCCCCCCGGACAAACGGGGCATGGAACTCGATGGCTCCGCATGCCGTGGCGAGGATATCCACCGCAAACCGGGTTTTCAGATGCCCGCCCTTTAGCAGGAACGGCACGCCAAATTCCTCCACGAGGCACCGTCCGGCAGCCATCATTTCCGCCAGGGTCCGGCAGGGCATGCCCGAGAGGACGCGGAGCTCGTCGAGATTCGGAGTGACGAGCGCGGCCCTGGGAAAGAGGAGGGTTTTGTAGGCGGAAATGGCGGGCCGCTTGAGGAGCGGGGCACCGCTCGATGCCACCATCACCGGGTCCACCACCATCGGCGGGAGATTGCGATGGCGGGCGAGCTCCCCGGAAACCGCCCGGATGATGGCAGCGGAATAGAGCATGCCGGTCTTGATGGCGGCGATCGGAAAGGCCTCGAAGCTGAGCCGGATCTGCTCCGCGACGATCTGCGGGCTGACCGCCTGGATCGCGCTGACTTTTCCCGGGACCTCCGCAACCACGCAGGTGATCGCCGTCTGGGCATATCCCCCCAGAGCGGTGATCGTCTTGAGATCTGCTTGGGCGCCAGCTCCGCATGAGTTGTCCGACCCGGCGATGCTGAGAACGACAGGACGCATCATATCGGACCCCGCGCCCCCGGAAGAAGAACTCCAGCAATCATCGCATGGGAAAATACGGAATTCCAGCCATCCTGCAACCTTTCCGGTGCTGCCTTTATTTGTTGGCGGGTCCTTGCGACCTCCGCAGCGGCCTCTCGGAATAAATTTGAAAGCTCCCGTCTGCCGCGCGCGCTTTCACCTCCATTTCGACCGATTCCGAGCTCTCCGCCGCGGTATTTTTTTTGTTCACCCGGACCGTGAATGTCGCCGCAAAGTCACCGGTCGCAAGATGCTCGACTTTCACCTCGCTCTCTTGGACTTGGAAGTCCCTTACCGGCCACTTTGCTGCATAGGCACTGTCATTGGTGAGGATCGCCTGACGCGTCAGATCCTTGCCGTAGTAGGAGACTTTAGGGGCGTAAAATGCATTTCTCTTCTGTGCGTCCTTCTGCACGATCGCCTGGAGGAACTCGGAGGTGAACTTTCTGAAAAGCTCCTCGGCAGTATCTTTGATGACCAGCTCGGGGGCAGGTTCCGGGGTGCCTGCGGGAGCCGGCGCCTCTGCGGGTACGCTTGGCGCTTCGCTCGGAGCCGCGGGTTGTTCCTGCTGAACCCAGGCGGCGATCAGCCCGCTGCTGAGCTTGCCGGCAACCGGCATCACGATGAGCGAAATAATGAATGCAGCAACGCCCAGGGCGGCCCCGACAACTCCGAACGCCGCTCCCTTGATCTGCGGGTTGTCGCGGGCGAGCTTGGCGGCAGTGATTCCCGCGATGAACGCAACCGACGAGAGCGTCGCCGCTGCAGCCTGGCCAAAAAAGATCGCAGGGATGGACAGGATCCCCAAAACCAGCGCCGGTATCGCGAGCCCTGTGAGCCTGGGCTCCGGCGGGCTGGTCTGCTCCGGCCCTGCAGGGTCGCCCGGCTGCCCGTCTGCGTTAGGAAGTGCGGGAGGTTCGATCATAGTGTGTAATGGAGGGTATCAAACTCGCCGGCAGGGTTCAACGAGCAAAATCGTGCCGCTGGCCGCAGGGAGGACGGCACGGCAAACGATAGAAGAAGGGAGTCTGCCCGCCCTCGGGCTGGTCAGCAGGGCGGCCGGGGGCGACCACCCTGCATTCTTTGCGCTTACGCGCGGATCAAGGGGCCACCAATCGCCTGTCGCCTTGACACAAAAAGGGGAGGCACTAACACAGTCAAAGGTGGAGGGCAAAATATGGCAGCAAATATGGCAGCTGATCAAATGAACATTTTTCACATGGACTTCAACGGCGTCTCGCTGAAGGGAGACTACGTCCGCAGT
>JBAXXX010000136.1:0-6480 GCA_037127695.1 Verrucomicrobiia bacterium
GTGCCGTTGCTGCATTCCTGCCCTGGCGGGGTTCGTCCGTCCCCAGTCCATAGTCTCTGGCGGCACCAATATAAATCGGAGGGAGCGCGGCGCAACAGAAAATGCGAGTATTGTTGCATTTGGGCTTGCAGGGGGGCTGCGTGTTGGTTATTCACACCCTCGCCTCCTAACCATCTCTATTTTTTGCCATGGGTAAAGTTCTCCTCTATGCCTCGATCGCCGTCACGCTTGCCGCGACGGCCATAGGATTTCTCAACAAAGACAAGCTGGCCACCGCCAAAGACCAGATTGTTTCGGCTGAGAAAAAGGGTGAAGAAATGAAGGCCGCCGCAGATAAATCCCAGAAGGGCCTCAAGGAAAAGGAGGAGGAGGCCAAGAAGCTCACCGCCGAAAAAGAGCAGGCTTCCGCCCAGGTGGATTCGCTCAAGGGAGAGGTCGAGAAGCTGAAATCCCAAGTCGCCGATGCTGTCGCCAAAGGGACGGAGAAGGATACAAAAATCACCGAGCAAGACGCAAAAATCAAGGAGCTGGAGGCAAAGGTTGCGGCTCAGCCAGCGGAGGCGCCTGCAGTCGCTGCGGTGTCAAAACCTGAAGATCTAGCGAGGATTCAAGAGCTGGAAACCCTGGTTACAAAATTGCAGGGCGATCAGGAAGGTGCCCGGGAGAGGATTACCAAGCTTGAGGCGGAAAAGACCATTCGGTCCCAGGGCAAGCTCCGCAACGGCCTTGAGGGCAAGATTCTGGCGGTCAACCAAGCATGGAATTTTGTGGTGCTTAACCTGGGAGACAAGAACGGGGTGGTTGGGAATGCCGAAATGCTCATCAAGCGCGGCACCCAGCTCGTCGGCAAGGTGCGCATCACATCGGTCGAGCCATCGACCTCCATCGCGGATATCGTCGCTGGCAGCGTTCCAAGCGGAGTCAACATCCAGCCCGGAGACAATGTTATTTACCAAGCGACTGCTGAGTAGCCTTCTCTTGGTTGCTGCCTTGGTTACGGTTTCCGGCTGCGCGTCCGATGGAGCTCCGGAATCTCAGCACGCGGGCGGCAACATCCCGTGGAACCGTCCGGAAAAATGGGAGGGCCCGGGAGTGATGGGCTCGATGATGTCCGGCACCCAGTAGCGGCATCCCCTGGCTCAAAAATCCTGAGGGGGAGGAAATGGGATGATCCGGGGAAAGGCCCAAGGAGCATAGTCGTCTCGACCGTGTGGGCTCAGATTTTCGCATCGAAGAGGGGCTCTGATTCCCTTTTGGTCTGATGGCCCGAAGCTTGCTTCGGCTGTGGTGCTGGAGGGACGACCTCCATGTCGTCCGTGGATAGCAACGGACCGGACAGAGCCGGTCCCTCCAAATGCCTCGGGGCTTGCCCCGAGGTTCTTTACTTCCTCGCCGCCTCTTTATCTCCGGGCGAGGTCAGGGTGTCTGTGGCTGCGCATTCGCTGTCCATGTCGGGTTTGCCGAGGGGCAGATGTCGCGCAGTTGGCATGCGGCGCAATCCGGCCGGCGCGCCGCACACCGCTGCCGCCCATGGCTGATCAGCCAGTGGCTCAAGCCAGCCCAATGCTCCATGGGGAAAAGTTTCATGAGGTCCCTCTCGATGCGGGTCGGGTCGGAAAACTTCGTGAGCCCGAGGCGCTGGGAAAGCCTGGCAACATGCGTATCCACGGCAACCCCCTCACAAAGTCCGAAGGCATTTCCGAGGACGACATTGGCGGTTTTTCTTCCCACGCCAGGCAGGGCGGTGAGCTCCGCGAGCGTCCTGGGCACCCGGCCCGAGTGCTTCAAGATCAGCTCCGAGGCCATCGCCCGGATGCTCTTCGACTTGCTCCGGAAAAAGCCGGCCGAATGGATGATCCCCTCGAGTTCGTCCTGCGGGATCGATGCGTAGTCCTCCGGATTTCTGCATCGCAGGAAGAGTGCCCGGGTGACGAGGTTCACCCGACGGTCGGTGCATTGGGCGGAGAGGATCGTTGCGACGAGCAGTTCGAGCGGGCTGGAAAACTCCAGCGCGCAGCGCGCATCGGGATAGATCTTCGGAAGGCGGTCGAGAAGCGCGCCCGCACGATTCTGGCGCGTCATCGAAAGTCGCCTTAAGGCGCGCCCAGCGCCGCCAGGCGCTCTTTCGCTTTAGGGGAATACGGGCTCTCGGGGTAATCTTTAGCGAGCTGCTTGTAGACCCCCTTCGCCCGGTCGAGCTGCTTGGCTTTGAACTTCGGATCGGCGCTATCGTTGGCCTGCTGCTCGAGGAGCTGCCCCCCCTGCCAGAGGCCCTCGGAAGCCGCGATCGGCACGCCGGAATAGAACTGCGCGATCTTCGTGTAGAAATCAATCGCCTGCTCGCGGAACTCGGTTTTCTGCTTGGCCTGCTTCGGATCCGTGGCGTCCTCCATCTTTTTCTTCATGATGTTTCCGCCGAGAAGAAACGAGTTGGCCCGGAGCTCGGCGTTGGCGTTGGGGGCGCGGATGATCGCTGGAAGCAGCGCGAGAGCCTCGTCCAGCTTGTTATCCGCGCGGAGGGATTCGGCGATCCCGTAGTCCGCCTCGAGGACTTTAGGCGACCAAGGGTAAAGGGTTTTGAGCTGCTGAAAAAGCTTGCCCGATTCCACGGTCTGCTTCTTCTCCTGGGCGACGCGTCCGAGCCCGAAGATCGAGGTGGCCTGAGCTTCCTGGACGAGGCTGGTGCTCGCCCCGGCTGCTGTGCCCGGAGGGTTCGGATAATCTTTGGCGAGCTTCTGGAAAACCTTCTCCGCCTCGTCATATTTTTTATCCCCGACCAATGCGAGCCCGTAGATGTCGAGATCCCTCGCCGAATAGACCACGGCCGGATCGTACGCCTCGTTCATCCTGGCGAGCGCGCGCGGCTTGTCCTTCTCGGAAATAAAGCTCGCCATCGTAAAAAGAATTTTTGTCTTTGCACCGGCATCGGAAGTTTTATCCGCGAGCTCCTGGAGGTAGGTCTCGACCTGCGGATCGGTCTTCAATTCCGCCCGGATGAGGAGGCGCTGGGCGGCGAGGAGGGCCTGGAGCCCTTGGGCGAGATCCGGGCTGGCCGGGTATTTTGCCAGCATCTCCTCGGCGGTCGAGACCGACATCTCGACGGCCTCCTTCCACTTCGTCTGGTCGGCGGCAGACAGCGAGGAGTAGTTGACCGCAAGGCGCTCCGCATTCCCGCGCTGAAGCTCGGCCACTTTGACGAGCGATCCGGCCGCCTGCGGGTTCTCGGGGTAGCGCTGCACGAACTCCTTGTAGGTGGCCATTGCGTCGTCCGTCCGCCCGGCCTTCACCGCGTTCTGAGCGATCGAGTCGTAAGCGAAGAAGACCTTGTCGTCCGCCGGGTATTTTTCGATGAACCGGCGCATGAGCGCGTCCACCTCGTCCGCCTTCTGTGCGGTGCCGGCCAGCTGGGCGCGCATGAAATACGTGTAGGGTGCCGCCTGGCTGTCGGGGAACTTCTCCGCGAGCACCGCGAGCGTCGCTCCCCCCTCGTCCGACTTGCCGAGGGCGATCTGCGCCCCGCCAAGCGAATAGATCGCGAGCGGGGTCAGGCTGTGCTTTTCATTGGCTTTGATAAATGCTTCCAAAAGCGGGACAGCCCCGGCATTGTTCCCTTTTTGCTGCGTGGAGATCGCGACCCAGTAATCCGACTCCACCGCCTGCGGGGTGCCGGCGAACTTCTCCTTCACGACCTTGTAGGCGGCGATCGCGTCATCCCACTTTGCGGTGTCCTTATAGATCCCTGCGAGCCCGTATTGGGCGACGACCGCCACCTCCGGCGAGGGGTTTTTCGCAAGGTATTCCTTGAACGTTTTGAGGGCCTCGTCGAGCTGCTTGAGGGAGACCTGGGCCTGGGCCTTGCTGACGACCGAGAGCCCGGCGAGCTGGCCCTTCGGGTATTGGGCGACGGAGTCGTCGAAGTAGCGGATCGCCTCGGTCGCGTTGCCGGCGGCCAGATACATGTTTCCCATCGCAAACGGAAGCCTCTCCGCGATGGCTTTGCCCTTGTACGCCGCGACGAACTCGTTGTATCCCTGCACCGCGTTCTCAATCGAATTCTGCACCGCATACCCCATCGTCTTAAAGTAGAGCGCGCGCATCTTCTCGTCGTCGGTCGTCAGAAACGGTGCCGCATGGCGGATCACGACGCGCGACTCGTTGAACTTTTGCGCGTTGTAGAAAATCTCGCCCATCTTGAGGATGGCCGCCGCGATCTGATCCGGCTTGGCCTTGATTTCCTCGAGCTTGCGAAGCTCCCGCTCGTTGTCCTTGTCGAGCTGTTTCCTCAGATCCATCCTGTTCGCCCGGATCGCGGCCGCCTTGAGGGCCGGGAAGCCGCTGACCTTCTCCTGCTGGAGCCTGATGATTTCCTCCTGCGGCAGGATCGACATGTAGGCATCGTGCGCCTTCTGGTAGAGGGCCGGCCGGTCGGCCTCCGGGCTGCATGCCGCCTGCATAAAGAGGATCTCCCCAAGCTGAAAATCCGCGTCGTTGATGATCGCAAAATCTTTTTTCCCGGTGATGATCTGCTGGAGGAGAGTCTCCGCCTCCTTGAGCAGGCCCATGCCCTTCGCCTTGTCTCCCCCGTCCTTTGTCAGCTCCGCGCCGCCCTGGGTGGCGAGGGCGAGGGCGAGAAGGTTCTTGCTGGAATCGATCGTGCCGCTTGCGGGAAACTTCTGCAGATTCGACTGCAGGTCCTCGACGACCTTATCGAGATTTCCGATCTGAAAATTGGCGATTGCACGCCCGGAAACCGCGCTCTCCACGTCGGAGGACTGGGGGTATTTTGCGAGGAACTCGGTAAACTTTTTGATCGCCTCCTCGAAGGCGGCCTTCCGCTTTGCGTCGCCCGCCGGGAGCGAGGCGGCCTTGGAGGAGAGGATCTGCGGCATGAAGCTATCTCCGACCTGCAGGATCTCCGGCGGCAGGCCGGGGAACCCCAGCGCCTTGGCGAGCGTCGCCTGCGCGTCGTCCAGCTTCCCGAGGAAATACTGGGCGAACGCGAGCTGGACGGATGCCACCGGCACCACGGCATCGGTCGGGTAATCCTTCAAGATCTGCTGGTAGGCGGCTGCGGCCGACCCGTAGTCGCCCGCAGAGAAGAGCGCATACGCCGCGTCGTTTGCCGTCGCCGCGCCCGGGGACTGCGCCCGCACGGACAGGGGGATGAGAACGAAGAGCAGGGCGGCGACAATGGGAGAAACGGAGGAGGCATTCATCATGGCAATCTTGTTTATACTTCGGCTGCCCTTCCTTTTCCATCTGAAAATTGAATGGGTCGAGCGTCCATGGATCGTTGTCCGGGTCGCACAATTCCTTGCGGCCCTCTGCCCGCCGGGCTACCTTGGCAGCCGATGCGTTACCTCGATCCCAAAAACGACCTGACTTTCAAGAAGGTCTTCGGCGAGCACCCGCACCTGCTGCGGAGCTTTCTCAACGCGCTCCTCCCGCTCGGCCCCGACCAGCAGATCGTCTCCTTGGAATACCTCACCCCCGAGCTCGTCCCGCAAATCCCGATCTTAAAGAACAGCACGGTGGACGTGCGGTGCGTCGATGCCTCCGGGCGCCATTTCCTCGTCGAGATGCAGATGCTCTGGACGGAAAGCTTCCACAGCCGGGTCCTCTTCAACGCCTCGAAAGCCTACGTCAAGCAGCTCGCCACCGGAGAGCAATACAACCTCCTGCAGCCGGTGTATTCGCTCAACCTCGTGGACGACCGGTTCACCCCGGAGGCCGAAACCGAATACTACCACCACTTCCAGATCGTCAATATCGCCAATACCGAACGCCAGATCAAAGGCCTCGAATTCATTTTTGTGGAGCTGCCAAACTTCCGGCCCAAGACGATGGGCGAGAAAAAGCTGCGCGTTCTCTGGCTGAGGTATCTCACGGAAATCCGGGACCACTCGGCCGAGGTGTCGGCGGAGATCCTGGAGGACAAGAACATTTGCGAGGCGGTGGAATACCTGCGCGAGTCGGCCTTCACCGAGGGCGAGCTGGATGCCTACGAGCGCTACTGGGATGTCGTCCGGGTCGAGCGCACACGCATCGCCGACTCGCTTGCCGCAGGTGAGAAAATCGGCCGGGCGGAGGGCCGGGCGGAGGGCCGGGCGGAAGGCGAGCAGATCGGCTTGGAAAAGGGCGAGCAGATCGGCCTGGAAAAGGGCGAGCAGATCGGTATCCAGAAAGCCATTGATCGCATGGTAGCCTCTGGAATCGGCGAGCTGGAAGCGCGCAAATTGCTGGGCCTCTTTCCATAGAGCCTACTTCCCGGGGACAAAGAAGATTTCGCACGGAGGGCACGGTGTACACGGAGGTTGGAAGAGGAGGTAGGCTCGGAGGTTGTTGGAAATACTCTTCCTCCGTGTGTCTCAGCGTTCTCCGTGTGAGATCTGCTCATCCGGGGACAAAGAAGATTTCGCACGGAGGGCACGGTGTACACGGAGGTTGGAAGAGGAGGTAGGCTCGGAGGTTGTTGGAAAT
>JBAXXX010000137.1:0-6446 GCA_037127695.1 Verrucomicrobiia bacterium
GCGCCCGAGCCAACGCCAGAGCCAGCGGAAGGCGAAGAATCCCCAGGAGCGAGCTAGCTGAGCTGAGGCAGCGGATCGATAGGATTGATGGCGAGCTTCTGAGGCTTCTCAACGAGCGCACCACGATCGCCCGCGAGATTGGTGTCATCAAGAGCCGGGACTGCCTCCCGATTTATTCGCCCGGCCGGGAAAGGATGCTTCTGAGAAACCTGGCTGACCGGAGCGAGGGCCCCCTGCGTCCGGAGGCGATCCGCGCCATCTACCGTGAGATCATGTCCGCCGCCCTCGCCGTGGAGAAGGATGTGGCGATCGCCTGCGTCGGGCCGCTTGGAAGCCCTGCCTACCAGGCGGCCCATGGGAAATTTGGTTCGAGCGTGCGCTATTTATTTTCCGCAGAAGTTGCCGGGGTTTTTGAGGAGGTTGCCTGCGACCGCGCCGACTGCGGAGTCGTGCCGCTGGAAGATCCCGACCACGGGCCCGTGAACCAGACGCTCGATGCGCTGGGGGAAACCGACCTCTCGATCTGCGCGGAGATTGTCCCCGACTCGCCCTCGGAAGATTCGCGATCCACCGCCCGCTACCTCGTCCTGGGGAGGCAGGCGAACCCGCCATCCGGCCATGACCAGACGATGCTCATGCTGCGCATCGAAGATAAGCCGGGCGCCCTCGTCTCCGCGCTGGAACCCTTCAAGGAGCACGGCATCAACCTCCACCACTTCGCCACCCGCCCTGCCTCAAAGGGGAGCGAGGACATCTTTTTCTTTGTCGAAGCCGACAGGCACATCCGCGACCTCCAAATCAACGACCTCTTCAGGGAGCTTTCGAAAAGCTGCCGCGCCATCAAAGTCCTCGGCAGCTATCCGAAGCGCGATGAGCCGGACCCCGTGGAATAGGCGATCATGATGAACTCAACGCAGGAAATTCCTGAAGTGCGCCGGCTCGAACTCGCTCGCCGTGTGTTCAAGGAATTTTATGCGCAATGCTTTTGGTCTTCCGACCCCGAACATGAGGTGGTGGAGGCCGACATTCCCTGGATCATCCGCAATCTCCGTCAGAATGGCGGACATCGCGGGTATCGAATTGTTGCCGAGTTATGCCGCTAGGAGATTTCGAGCTCGAAGTGCTGCGCACGTTGGCGGCCAATCGCAACCCGGACAGTTTTATCGGCGGCGCGACGGTGCTGCATCAGGCTGCGGATTCTCCGCGCCGCTCGCAGGACGTGGATATTTTTCATGACGCGCCGGAGCAGTTGCTGGCGGCTTATGAGGCGGATGTGGCGGCGCTGCAAAAGGCGGGCTTCCAAGTCGCGCCTGTCGGGCGCGTCCAGCCGGAGTTTCGGCGCGCGTTGGTCTCACGAGCCGGAACTCAAACGAAAATGGAATGGGTGCAGGACGCGATGTTCCGCTTTTTCCCCATCGAGCCTGACGTGGAGATGGGATGGCGGCTGAGTTTTTGGGATGCCGCCACCAACAAGATTCTGGCGATGGCCGGGCGGCAGAAGATCCGCGATTTCCTCGACGCCCTGTTTCTTCATGAACAACACCTGCACCTGGCGGCACTTGTCTGGGCAGCGGCAGGCAAAGACCCGGGGCTGACGCCGGAATTCATCCTGGATTGGGCGCTGCGGGGAAATCAATTCCGGAAGGAAGACCTCGTGGACGTCCGGCTCGAAAAGCCTTTTGACTTTGTTGCGATGAAGGAACGATGGATCGGCATCGTTCACGAATCACGCGCTTTGATCGCGCGCCTGCCCGCAGACGAGCTCGGCTGCCTCTACCTGAACGCCTCCGGAAAACCTGTCTGCCCTGACCCTGCGTCGCCGGAATTTCTCCGGCTCACGCGCCACTACGGCAGCGTCAAAGGCGCGTGGCCGAGCATCGTGCAATACCCATGAGAACCATTCTGGATACGATCTTGGAAGACGTGCGGGAGGAGGTCTCGGCTGCCAAGCTCCTGCGAACGGCAGCGGACATCCGGGCGATGGTCGCGGATGCCGCTCCGCCGCGAGATTTCCACGCCGCACTGGCCTCGTCGTTCGGGCTGATCGCAGAGATCAAGGAACGCTCGCCGAGCGTCGGCCCGATGCGGGAGGAGAACGTGCGCGAGGCGGCCGGCGCGTATGCGGAATCTCCTATTGTGCGCGCCGTCTCGGTCCTCACAAACCAGCACCATTTCGGGATGGATATCGGCCGCCTCCAAGCGGTTCGGGCGACCGTGCCCCAACCGGTGCTGCGCAAGGATTTCCTGCTGGACGAATACCAGGTCCGCGAAGCGCGCGCCTTCGGGGCGGATGCCATCCTTCTCATGGCAAATGTCCTTGATGCTGCGCAGATGCGGGGGTTTTACGACCTCGCGCGGGAGCTCGGGATGGAGGCGATTTTCGAGGTCCACACCGCCGATGAGATGGGCTCGATCCCGGCAGGCGCGCGGATCGCCGGCATCAACAGCCGGAAATTTCAATCGGAGTCCGGGTTTGTCGGCGGCTCGGGGGCATCGGAAAAAGATTTCAGCATCGACCTCGGAGTTTTTGGTTTGGCGGGAAACCTTCCGTCCGGATGCCTGCGGGTGGCCGAAAGCGGGATCACCCCCTCCACGCTTGGCCGGGTGCGGGAGGAGTTCCAAGCCGCCCTCGTCGGCACGTCGCTGCTCCGGGATCCGCGCGGCCTGCGCGCTTGCCTGCGCGAGTTTGAAGCGGCGGCGCTCCTCAGGAACGGCTGAAAAAATCCTCGCTGACATGATGCGGGAAAAGTATGGAAGGGGATGGTTCTATCGTTGCTGAGACGTTTGGGGGCACTCGTGGCCGTGCTCTTTTGCGTCGTCTCGATCACGTTTCTCCTGATCCGGCTTTCACCGGGCGGGCCGTTTGACGGCGAGCGGAAAATTCCCGAGGCGATCGAGAAGCAGCTGCTGGCGAAATACCAGCTCGACGGAAGCCTCTGGCAGCAATACTCCGGCTATGTCGCAGATTTGCTTCGCGGCGATTTGAGGCTCTCGACAAAATACCGGAACCGCTCGGTGAACGAGATCCTTGCTCAGACGCTCCCGGTGACGCTCTGCCTGGGCGGGGTCGCCTTTGCCCTCGCGGCATTCGGGGGGATCTGGCTGGGGACGTTTGCGGCGATGCACCAGCATACCTGGCGGGATGCGGGGGCGATGTTTCTCGCTCTGGCCGCGATCTCGCTGCCTTCCTATATTGTCGGTCCGGCCCTCATCCTGATCTTCGGGCTTGATTTGGGGTGGCTGCCGGTCGGCGGATGGGGAAATATCGAGCATCTGGTTCTCCCTGCCGTGACGCTGGCGGCCCCTGCGATGGCGGCCATCGCAAGGCTGATGCGCGGGAGCATGGCCGAGACGTTGCAGCAGGACTTTGTCCGCACGGCCAGGGCAAAAGGCCTCCGCGAGACGGCCGTCGTCTATCGCCACGCCTTGCGGATCGCAATCCTTCCGGTCGTATCGTATCTTGGCCCGCTCGCCTCCCACCTCCTCACCGGATCGATCGTCGTCGAGACGATCTTTCATATCCCGGGAGCCGGCGGGTTTTTTGTGCATTCGATCTTAAACCGCGACGGTTTTCTTCTCGGCGGAATGGTGATCGTGTATTGCGTGCTGCTCGTGCTTTTCAATCTGGCGGTGGACGTCGGCTACGGGGCATTGGATCGGAGGGTCCGTGGCTGATCCGCGCGCGATCCGACGCCTGCTGCGCAACCCGGCCGCCTGGGTCTCGGCAGCCATCCTGTCCGCCGTCGTTCTGGCATGCGTGGTCTGGCCGGCCTTCCTGCCTGCGTCCCTGGGTGAGCCAGGGCCAAACCAGTATGCGCCGCCGTCGTGGGACCACCCGTTCGGCACGGATCTCAACGGCCGCGACCTGCTCTACCGCGTGCTCACAGGAGGGAGGATCTCCCTCCTCGTTGGCCTCTGCGGCGCTGCCGTAAGCCTCCTCATCGGGACGGCCTGGGGGCTTGTGGCGGGATATGCAGGCGGGCGGACGGACGCATGGATGATGCGCCTCGTCGACGTCCTCTACTCGGTGCCCCGCCTGATTTTCATCCTCATCGCGATCAACGCATTCAATGCCCAGATCCAGAATTTTGCCAGCGGGATGGGATGGGAGTGGCTGGTCCTCTCGTCGCGGATTGCGATTTTGATCCTGACGCTCGGGGTGATCGAGTGGCTGACGATGGCCCGGATCGTGCGCGGCCAGGTGCTCTCGTTGAAATCCTGCCAGTTCATCGCCGCGGCAAAGGTGCTCGGGCAATCGCATGTCGCCATCCTGCTCCGCCACCTTCTTCCCAACCTCTCCGGGGTGATCCTCATCTACCTGACGCTGACGATCCCGGCAGTGATCATTGACGAGTCGTTCCTGAGCTTTCTGGGCTTGGGAATCCAGGCGCCACAGGCGAGCTGGGGGTCGCTGCTTGCGGACGGTGCGGGGGCGATCAACCCGATGAAAAGCTTCTGGTGGCTTCTGGTTTTTCCCGCATCTTGCATGTCGGTTTCTCTTCTGGCGCTGAACTTCCTCGGCGATGCGCTTCGCGATGCGTTCGACCCGCGAGGGTAACCAGCTGAGGTCAGTGGTTCGTCGGCTGCCCGCCGGCGGGGACGTAGATCAGCGTTGTGCCGTCGGAGGTCAGGTAAGCCGCAGCGGCCGAGAGCTCCTGGGAGGTCAGAGCCTTATTTTGAAAGCGGATCACGATGCGCTGGTCGGCAGGGTTGGTCACAGACACGCCGGAAAGCAGGCCGCGGAGCGCGTCCGACCGGTTGCTCCAGCCTGGATACCCGCTGTTCCGCGCCGCGAGTGACAAGCTGGAAAGTGCCATCGCCTCGCGCTGGCTCTTCGCCATCCGGCTCGCCTCGATCAGCACGGGCAGATTCGGAATTGCGATCACCGCAATAATCCACAGCACCGCGATCACCACCAGAACCTCAACCCAGGAAAATCCGGAAGCTGGTTTCATAAACGGCTCACCACTCCAGACGGGAGAAATCGCAGGGGCGGCCAATTCGGCAGGATGGGCAGGTTCATTGTGGGTTCTCCGAGCTGGCCTGCAAGTTGTTCTGAGTAGTAAAAAGCGGGCTCCAGGATTCTCCGGAGCCCGCCTTTGTTTGGTTGCTAATTTGAACTTGGACGTTCCTGAGCTCGTCGCCTAGTGGCCGCCCGCTTGGTCGTAGGACAACGTGCTAGCCGTCCCGGGAGTGTCAATGACCAGGTAGGTCAGCGCTGCGGTTATCTCGCCAGCCGCCAAATTCGGAACCCCGAAACGCATGCCTGTGGAAGCCCCGTTTCCGCCGGCACCAGTTCCAGTTCCCGTAATCCCAGCCACGACATCCGCAACCGCAAGCGCTTTAGTCTGCATGTCAGTATTGTATCCGGCGGCTCGTGCCGCGTTGAATGCAGAGGCAAGGCTTTGGGCGTTCCGCATATCCTTTGAAGCCGAGGCCGCCCCGGTGATATTTGCGATGTTGGGAATGGCAATCGCCGCGATGACCGCGATGACCGCAATCACAACGAGTAATTCAACCAAGCTGAAAGCTGATTGAACCGATAGTTTGCTAGTTGGTGTTTTCATAACGAACACACTCTCCTCCAGCGCCGCATCGTTGGCAACTTAAGCGATCCTGCAATCTGCGATAGGGAAAACCTGTATGCCATCCACGCAACGTTGCATGGCGCGCTTCGCTCGCAATGCGGAATGGAAAAGTCGGACGGGACGGAGCCCGTCCCTCCAGGGCGATCGCTGGAGGGCGCTGCTCCGTCAGCGCCGATTTGTTTCCCCGATAGAAAAGTCGGACGGGACGGAGCCCGTCCCTCCAGGGCAATCGCTGGAGGGCGCTGCTCCGTCAGCGCCGACTTGTTTTCCCGGATTTACATTGCTTGCGCGAGGGGATTCCCGGAATCCTTGCTGATGGACGAATCCGGTCGGCGACATCCCGCGCATCCGGGTCTGCATGAGGGGTTCAACGTGCCGACGATTGTTTTTTTGACCGTCTGCACGGCGGGCCGCAAGCCGGTGCTTGCGGATCCGTGTGCGCATGCGGCGCTTTGCGAGGCATGGGGCTCGGTGGCATCATGGTCGGTCGGTCGTTATGTGCTCATGCCGGATCACCTTCATCTCTTTTGCGCGCCTGCGGAATTCCCTCCGCGCCCGCTCAAACAATGGGTCGCCTGCTGGAAATCCCATGCCGCCCGGCATTGGCCGCGTCCCGAAGACGCGCCGATCTGGCAGAGAGATTTTTGGGACACGCAATTGCGACGCTCGGAAAACTATACGGAAAAGTGGCAGTATGTTTTGCGGAATCCCGTGCGTGCGAATCTGGTCGAAAGCGTTGAAGCGTGGCCATATCAAGGCGAGAGAAATGTCCTGCTGTGGTAAAAGCCGGACGCCTGGGCGCTTCGCGAATTGGAATGCGGAAGGAAAAAGTCGGACGGGACAGAGCCCGTCCCTCCA
>JBAXXX010000138.1:0-6407 GCA_037127695.1 Verrucomicrobiia bacterium
CTTTGCGCCCCCAATCCCCCGCACTGCTCGCCGCAGGGGCGTTCGGGGGGAACTTCTTTTATGATCTTTGTTCTGAACGCGTCTTGGGGAGACGCGGTGGCTGTGTCTTTGTGAATCTCCCGGCCTCATAGCTGGGAGGAACTGGGGACTCGTAATTACGTGATCGATGTTTTGCTACCGCGCTGATGAAACCCAACCAGCCGGATGCCGTGCTCGGTGTCATCGTTGGATCAAAGCCGCTGCCCCGCAGCGCAATGACCAAGAAGCTCTGGGACTACATCAAGAAGAACAACCTTCAGGACGCAAAGAAGGGGACCCAGATCAACGCGGAAGACGCCCTCAAAGCGGTCTTCGGCGGAAAGACAAAGGTCAGCATGTTCGAGATGACCAAGCTCGTTTCGGCGCACGTCAAATAACAACGCTCTACTCATCCCCGGCAGTTCCGGAAACGGGCTGCCGGATTTTTTCTTGTCCCGATCCGGGGTAAAATCAGGCGCAGACTTTGGAAGTCGTTGAATCGGCCTCATCAAACTCAACTGCCATCCTTTTCTGAACAACTTCCCGCAGCACCATGGCACTCACAGGTTTGGTAATGTAGTCATTCATTCCGGCGAGTTTGCAGGCCTCAGCGTTCGACTGTAGGGCATTGGCCGGTATCGAATGTGATGTGGATCTCACCGTGTAGCGTTTAATTGGGTTACTCTCACGGGCATTAAGCGATTCCATAAGATGCCAGTTTCTTGCGAAGATCGGGCGAGTCCCTCAACTCTCCCGACAGGAGTCCCGGGCCATCCGCGAGATGAATCCCTTTACCGGTTCCGATCTGGCCCATCACGGCATCAAGAACATCGAATCCACCCCAAACCTGCATGTTTTTTCCGGCTGCCGCGATCTTTTGATAGACCTCCGGCCAATGACTGCAATCGGGCTTGCCGTCTCCCGGCACCCACTGCACGCCACCGAGTTCTGGAATCGCAAGGATCGAGTCGAGATGCGGGAGCTGCCCGATGCCGTCCAAATGGTAAAATGATCGCCCGAGCCTCCGGCAATGCGCCGACAGCTCCGGCAGGACGAATTCTTCAAACATATCCGGGCTGATCATGTAACAAAAATCGCACTGGATGATACAAGCCGATTTCTCCGAGTAAATTCCCGCCCAGTCGGAATAGCCGGGGTTGACTGGCCGCAGCACGTCATTCAGTGCATTGAAAAACTGGTGCCATGCTTCGTGGGCCTCCCAGACGAGCCGCTTCACTTCTTCTGGTTCGTCGTAAAGGTCCATGAGCAACTCCTCGCCGGGGCGGAATGTGGCGAGTAGGTCCATGGGGTTTCCGAGGTCCGTCATCGACATCAGAACCTGTCCCTGCCAGCGCTGCATCCCGGCCCGGTAAATGTCGCACACTCGCCGGAACCAGACATTGTCTGGATCGAAACGAAAATGGATTTCGCCGATAGGCAGCTTGCGGGCAGGAGGATGAAACCAAACGCGACCGGTGCTGTTATCGAGGATTGCCCCCATAAACACCGCAGCAATCCCGGGCCCGAAGCAGTGCATTCCGCAGATAGGATACGCATCGGCAAGGTAGTGGATAGTCGAGAGATCATAATCGATCCGGTCGATGATCTGCTCCGGAGTGATGGAAAAATCATGGCAATTGGCCTGGCTTAAGAACGGGATGGCCGGTTTGGCCCGGCCGGGATCACGCCCCCCCGCGCGCACTGGAATGAGCGGCCGCTCCAGTTTTCCAGTCCACCAGCGGCTGTAGGTTTCTTTGATCTGCTTCCAGCGTTCGGGAGAAAAATCGATGGCCATATGAAGGATATTGGAAGTTGGCAAGGTTGCGGATCAGGGATTCGACCGGGCCTGCGAAGCAACTAATGGGGTCATGGTTGTTCCGAGGAAGGAGCGTTGAATGGCGCGGTGGAAGAGTGAGGTGGAGAGGAGCGCAGAATGGAAGTCACGGTGACAGAATCGCCGGGAGCGAAGTCTTGATCGACAATTGCCGCCAGGTGTTCATTCATCCCGCTCGGGGTGGGCCATTTGGACTGGAGCAGCTGGAGGGGACCCGGACTGCTGAAAGAAACTTCCAGCGGGGTGCCCGGCAGGCGGAGATTTTTCTGGCGGACTCCCGCATCGATTTTGATGGCCCGATCCCCGAGGAGTGTCAGGGAGTGGCCGTGGAAGAGCGGGCCGATGGTGTAGTGCCCGGGCTGGCGGGGCGCAAAGCGATCCTCCACCGTCAGGGTCTCCCCATCGAGTTTCAAGGTGCGCGTGTGGTCGATGATTCGCCCGATGGAGTCTGTCATGAGGCGCTGAAAACCTCCGGAAGCGTGCGCGCCCGTCCAGGCATTGATGACTGGCTGAGCTCCGCGTGCGCGAAGCGAGCCCTCGGGGGATGTCGGATTTCTGTTGAGGCTGGCTCCATTGATCCCCAGATGGACGACGGCCCGCGTATCATCGGCCTTCCAGCGAACGCGCAGGCGTTCGAACGGGACGAAATCGGTTGTCGCCAATTTCCCCAGGCTGACGAAAGCCCGTTCATCGGTCCGGTTGGCGTAGAGGGCGATTTGGCCAACGGAGGGGCCGGCGATGCGGGTTTCGGTTCCGTCGGGAAGAATCCCCCAGACGCCTTCGACCTCCAATGCAACGGTTTGGTCGCCGAGATCGGGCACGTCCTGGAGGCGGAAGAACAGGCTGGTGACTTCGTGGAGGTTGGGGGTGTAAGAACCCATGTAGGTGCCGGGCCATTTATGATTGATGAGCCAGTCCACGAAGGTTTTGTCGGGGAAGGCTTTTCCAGGGACAAAAAAGGCGGAGGAGTCCGGGGCGGCCCATGCGGAGAAGTGGTCCCTGACTTCGATGGCCTCGCGTCCGAGCTCGTGGATGAGGACTTGGTCGCCGGAGGTGAAGAGACTGATGGCACCGGCGTCCGCATGGCCGTGGTAGCCGAAGTCGTGGAGGTCCACGCAGACGAAGGTCGGCTTGCCGTCCTCTGTGGAGGAGCGGAGCACGAGCTTGTCGGGCACCGTGGCCCCCCATTCGGTGCGGCGCGTCGTGATTTCGGCGGGTAGCTGCGGGGGGCGCGGATGCACGCGCGCGGAGACGGCCTTGTGGGCGAGGATGAGCGGGTCAAGTTCGTAGTCCGTGAATTGTTCGGCGCGATCAAGGGCGGCGGCGATGCGGGCGGCATGATCCTGAAAATCGCGTCGTTGGAAGTGGGCTCCGAGCTTTTCCCATGCGGCGATCCACGAAGCTGCCCCGTGGTAAAAATAGGATGCGTTGCCGAAGTCCGGCAGGCTCCCATTGGGCGCGGTCCACGCCGCCATGCGGTCCCAAATGGGTTCGTAGGGAGAGAGGTCCCGCCCCAGGGCGGAAGCCAGCTCGATGGCGGTGAGGCTCCAGAGGCCATTGTAGCCGCTGGAATCCTCGAAGGTATCGCCGGGTGTGGCGAAGTCGTTCCAGACATTTTCCATGTAGGCATGCCAGGCGGGAGCGTTGGGGTGGTCGGGAAGCAGGTGGCGTGCGGCGGCGAGGCCGGCGGCAAGGTGGAAGGACCGGTTGAACGCCCCGCGCTCGTATTTCAGATTGAGGGCGGCGGCGGCTCCTTTGCCGATTGCATCAAGGGCCGCATCACGTTCACTGGATGTCAGGAGTCTCTGCTGGTCGAGGAAGGTAAATAGTCGGCAAACCGTATCCACGCTGAAGAGCAACTGATCGGCCATGGCGGTGTGATCCGTGCGAATGGCTTGAACAAAGGCTTGCAGGGCGGCTTTGGCGCCTGCTTGCAACTCCGCCCGGCGCCCGGGAGAGAGCGGTTCGCCTTCCGTGACTCCAGCCCGGTAGGCCGCGGCGGAAAAGAAGAACAGCGAGAATCGACTGGGTGCGGTCTTGTTATCCAGACACTTGTTCAAGCGGAGCATTTCGCGCTGCCAGTTGGTCTCCAAGCTGCGGTCGATCAAGCGCAGATAGAGGTTGCCCACCTCTTTTGGGGTGGCTGGAAGGTGCGAGTCCGACGCCAGGGAAGTCTCCCTGGCTTGATCACCAGAGGCGGACGTTTCGGGTTTCGGGCGGTCGCAACCTACTGCCAAAATAATCTGGGAAAACAACACCGCCCAGAGAAGACGTGCAGCCCATGACTGGCAAAAAACATCAGCCATGAATGCTCATGCTCCCTGGCGTCTCTCGTAGAGACGATAGGCATCGTTGAGGTGATCCAGAGTGATCTCGGCCTTGCGGCGGAGTTGCCCGGCCAGGTTCTCCGGTAGGATGAAAATGTCTTCCTGGACATCCCCGCCGGCCTTCTGCACCACCTGCTCCCCATGCTGGTCGATCAAGTTGGCAAGCTCATAGCAATTGTCGATTTCGTCGCGGGCGATGGTGTTGAGGTGTCGAAGTCGCTCGTCGCCTTCAAGGGGCCAGATCGTCCGCTGGGGCGGCGAGGTTTCAAAATCGGTGAGGTCGAGGATGCCTTGGTAGCGGACGGCGTTGCGGGCCGAGCGAAGCATGTGGCGGTAGGCGCGGAGGCGGGCGACCAGCAGGTCCAGCTCCGCTTGGCCATTGGCCGAGGCTTGCGGGATGAGCCCGGCAGCCAGGTTTTCGGCATTTTCCAGCTCCGCCTCGACCTTGTTCAGTGCGATGGTGCCGAGGAAGACCCCGCCGAATCCCTCGAAAGGAGTAAACCCTTGCTGGTTGAGAATGTCATCGGCTTCTTCCGCGCTGGTCGCTTGGAACTGGAATTTGCGCCAAAAATCGGCTTCCTCGGGCGTGAGCTCCTGCGGGAAAGGCACCAAGGGCCGGGTGAACCATCGTTGGTTGACACCCCCAAGCAGGAGCAGGGGTTCAACCCCCACGCACTGGAGATGGGACAACGCGCTGGCGATTGCCTGATGCAGCTCGATGAAGGAGTCCGTGTTGGCGAGGCCCAGCCGCGCTTCGCCGTGGCGGGCCAAAATTTGCAGCGTGGCGACCGGGCCGCAGTGGCCCTGGCGGATGAAGTCGCCCAGCACGTCGTAAGTCCACTGGGGCTCGCCCAGCGGCAGGCGGATGTAGAGATTGGCCTCGGGCGCTTCGCGCAGGGCGGCCAATTGGGCCGTGCAACGGAGGGTGAGCGGGATGCCGACGGCGGGATTGACAGGATTGTAGAGAATTTCCTCGCCGACGAGAATGGTGCGGATGCGTCCCTCCCGCGTGCGTCCACCCACGATCTGGCCGGGAAGCAGCTCGAGGGTGATGGCATCCACGACATCGCGGGTGATTTCGCGCCCGTCGTCATAGCCGAATTGGAGGCTCACCACCGGGTCCAGCCCCGCCTCGCGGGCACCAGCCTGGATTGCGGAAAGAAATGCGACCACGCGCTCGGGCATGCGGCGTTGGCGTGAGTTCGATGGACCGTTGGCTCCATGGTAGAGGTTGGCTGACCACGGGATGCCGCCCCCGGAGTCGTTGGCCAGGATGTCGAAATTTTCGATGGGGGCGGCGCGGCAAATCTCCGCGACAGCCCGACGAAACATGTCGAGCACCTGCGGGTGGTCGATATTGATGCTGAAGTAGGGTTTGCGGGCGCGACGCGGATGCTCGCAGCGGGCACCCCGCCACTCGGGATGAGCGCGGAAGGCCGCCTCGGGCAGGAACGAGGGATCAATGCCGACGAAAACCGCTTTGAGTCCAAATTCGCGGAGGATTTCGCCGCGCTCGTGGAGAATTTCCAGGTTGCGGGCGGCGTAATCGGAGGGCACCCATGGCTGGAGTTCCTCGGGAACGGCGACCTTAAAAATGGATGGGCGGAGCATGCCCCAGTTCGGGTAGGGATCCGCCATGTCCGCCTCCCATTGCCATCGGCTTTTGGGCAGATCGCTCACGAGGACATGAGTCGCTCCAATGGCCCGGGCACGTTCCGCAAGCAGGCGGAAGTCCTTCACCTGCGGGGTGGGAGTCGCCAATAGAATCCGGCGTTGGAACTCAGGAGTCGCGGAAGAGGTCATGGATCGCTGAGCAGGATTATCGTTTAACATAAAATCGGGTGGCTTGAGTGGTGGGAGCCGGTGGCGGGGTAGCAAAGCGGCAGGCCACTTTACGATGCAAGGTGGCGGAATCGGTTTCGGCTCATCTGGTTTGCTTGCCTGTGATGTCCGACGCCCGAATCGATTCGAGTTGCTTTTCTGACAGTGCCCCCTCCGAACCGCCCGCGGCCCCGTGAATCCGAATGTTGTCGATGAGTCCGCGGAAGGGGCGGTCCGGTCGGCTGAGAAACAGCATCACGTCGTTGGGTTTCACCGGGCCGGCGACCATGGTCTGTTTGGAGCTGAGGATGACGGGATCATTTTTCGTCCCGAAGTAAAACGATGCGTTGTCGGATTTGAGAGTGCCATCGTAGGTGATGGCAAAGAAAACCCATTCCCCCGCTCGT
>JBAXXX010000139.1:0-6404 GCA_037127695.1 Verrucomicrobiia bacterium
GAAATCCGGTTTGATCGGGTGCCCGAAGGGCTCAGGGAAGAAATCGAGCGCATCGCAGATTCTGCCCGCCTGCATGTTCTTCTTCGTGCGGCGATCCGGTGTGCGGACTTGGAATCCTTCGCCAAGGAGCTCTGATCGCGACGGGCTTCTGGCGCATTCCGGCGGATAATCCGGCCTCGTGTGGTGGTCTGTGACCGCGCCGGACAAGAGAAAACCTCTCGACAGGGAAGACACCTTTGCCGGCAGCTTCGCCTCACTGCCTATCCTCTTCTATGCACAGGATTTCCGGCTCAACCGCTTTCCGGATTTCGCTTTCCCCGTGCTGATCGTCTGGCTACTTTTCCTCGTATGGCTTCCGATTACGATGGGGCATGGAAAGACCTCCTGCACCTCAGGCTTCCCGAGATCCTCACCTGCTACTTTCCGGCGATCAGCCCGGCCATTGACTGGTCGCAGCCGCCGGACTTTCGCGACCAGGAACTGCGCGAGCTCCTGATCGAGGCACCCGAAGGCAGCAGCCGCGTGGACGTCCTCATCCGGGTCGCCATGTGCGACGGAGGCAGCCAGACGCTTTACCTGCACCTCGAAGTCCAGAGCTCCAAGGAAGATGACTTTTCCCGACGGGTGTTTCATTGCTTTCACGGGATCCGTCGCGCGTGCGGGGAGGACGTGATCTCGCTCGCGATCCTTGCCGATCTCGACCCGCACTGGAGGCCGGCGGAATACCGATACGAACGGCTCGGATGCGAGGTCGCGTTCCGGTTCCCGTGCTGCAAGCTGCTGGACATCCTCCCCCGCCTTGCGGACGACTTTTCACTGCCGGCGCTCGCGGCCAAAGCCCAGATCGCCGCGCTCCAAACCAGACGCAACCCAGACAAACGCAGTGCGGCCCGCTGGCTGCTCACGCGCAGCCTCTACGAGCACGGCTACAGCAAGGAAGCCATCAATGAGGCCTACCGGCTCATCGCCTGGATGATGCGCCTGCCAAAACCCCAAGCCTTGCTTTTCCGCAAACAGTTGGTAGATTTTCAGAAAGAGAACAACATGCCCTACCTCATCGACACCGAAGAAATCGCGATCGAGCAAGCCCTCAGCCAAGGTCGGCAGCAGGGTGAGATTCTCGCCCAGCAGCAGGCCGTCGTCGAGGCTCTGGAAATCCGCTTTGATCGAGTTCCTGGTGGACTCCGCGAGGAAATCGAGCACATCGCAGATTCCACACGCCTGCATGCCCTACATCGTGCGGCGATTCGGTGTGCGGATTTGGAATCCTTTGCCAAGGAACTCTGATCGCGCCACTACTGCTTCTGTTCGCTTCAGGAGGGGGCTCCACGTTTGTTGTTTTTCACCCACTGCCAGAGGGCAGGTTCAAAACTCCCCGTCCATCTTTCCTCAGTTGGTTAGCCGTTCCTATGGGGCGGCTGTGAAAAACATGCCAGATTGCTGGGCCAGTTATTCAGCAAGTCTGTGAACCTCTCGGCACTTACCGGCTTGATCTGGTAGCCTGTAGCGCCAAGGCTGCGAGCAGCCTCGATATCCAAAGAGGCGGAGGATGTCGTCAGCATAACGCAGGGAATCCTCCTGAGCTCTTCGTTCTCCCGAATCTGGCGCAGCACCTCGAAACCACCCATCTTTGGCAGATTCACATCCAAGAGAATGAGGTCCGGGAGGGCATCGGATAGGAGATCCGCATATTCATTTTTCCGGTAGAGATAATCCAGCGTCGCCTTGGTCAACGAGGACAGAATCGCAGCGGTGTTGGTTACGGAGAACTGCGTGCCATCAAGCGCCACCAGCCGCAGCTTCTTGTAAAACGCCTTCGAGTGCTTCTCCTCCTGAGTGTTAAAAGACAGGGTGTGCCAATAGCGGCATTTAATCCTTCTTGGTTATTGTTGTAGTTTGTCCGAGATAATCACGCCCAGGTTGTTTCCGACGGCGCGCTCCTTGCCATCGGAGGGGCGGTTGAGGACTTTGGTCTCGCCGTCCTTGCCGTCGGCCATGACCATCGTGGCGGAGCCGCCGCCATCAAAGGCAATGGCATCGACCGCGCCAAACTCCTTGAGGACTCCCGCCACTTCCTCGTAGGTCATCCCCTCGCTGAAGCCGGGCTGGCGGCCGTCGGAGACGAAGAGGATCAGGTGGTGGTCGGCGGTGTGGCCGACTACGGTCTGCGGATAGGTGGGATTGCCGTCCTTGGCCAGGATCTTGCCGGCTTCAATCAGGCGGACGTTGCCGGCGATGGCGTTGTAAAGTTTGACTTCGGGATTGGTCGCCGAGCCGGTCTTGTCGTCGTTGGCGCGCCGGACGAAGGTGACGGTGTTGTCGGCTCCGATGTTGACGGCGTCATGTTGGTTGTGCCCCCAGCCGCAAACGAGCTTGCCGTCCGAGACGGCCAGCGAACAGAGGTCGCCCTTGCCGGTCTCCACGGCCTTGCGGGTGTAGCCGAAGAAGCCGCCGTTGATGCCAATGCGCGCTCCGGTCCGCTTCACGAACTGGCGCGTGGTCTCGAAGTCGGTCTGGGTGTCGGGGTCGTCATTGGGGCCGGTCGTCGTGATCCTCACGCCTGGACGGTTCAGATCGACAAGCACGATGTGCATGTCGATCTCGCGCGGCGCGGTCGTTTGCCGGCGCACGTGGCGCACGCCGGGAAAAGGCGTGGATTCGGTGTCGGCGGCGGGAAGCGCGGAAGGAAAAAGCAGCGCGGCAGCGGCTCCCAGCATCAGGGTGATCACTATCTTTCTCATGGCATTTTCAATCCTCTGGTTGGAAATAGTCGGCATAACCGGCTGTTACAGGGCCATTTCTTTTGACATCTTCCCGAGCTGGGGTTCGGGGTTCCCATGGGCGCTTTCGTGCGGAGTTCGCCCGCAAAAGAAATGGCCCTGCGGGCTGTTATAGGCTCCTTGATCCCGGATGATGAACTCATAGGTGCGCGTCCAGGTGGCGGTCGCACCCTGCTCGTGGCGTGGTCCCGGGTTTCTTTCTGTCGATCAATCGCAAAGGCGAGCTTCACCGGGCGCGAATGTCCGATCGCCGGAACCGACAGCCGGATCGCTCCGAGATGCGGGTCGTCATGGCTCACGAAACGTTCCCAGGACAGGTGGGTCACGTCAGCGCTCCGCCTGGTGAACACCAACTGGCGCGAGAGAATTCCCTGCCGCATGTCGAGTGACCGCCGGTATTCAGAGACTTGGGAAGAACTGAGATCGAGCGATTCGCCATCGACCTCGACAAGGATCTCCAGCCAGTTCGCGGTGTTCACCATGGAGTTCACAAAATCCGCAAACGCCTTCCGTTTCCACGGATACGCCTGCTGCTCCTTGACGTAGATGCCACCGATGTAACAGCCGCAGAGGGTTTCTCCCCCGAAGCCCTCCTCAAAGTTCCCCCGCGTCCCCATATACTCGTTGACTAGCGAAAACAGGGACTCCGCGATCTCATTGCGCTCCGGGCGGAACTGTTCCTCGGTGATGTGCCAGGGTTCGATGGTGGCAACCCGGTGCTGGGACATTTTATCGGTAGTGCTCATTTTAGAAAATCAAGCAGGCCATGAGTCGCTGCGAAACGGCGGGGCGGGGAAACCTTCTTTGTTATAAAGATTGCAGCCCTCGGGATTATCGGCCCAAGCGTATCGCACGGCCACCGGCTCTGGAACCGACGGGTTCTTGACAGCCGATGGAATTCCGGATTGGCCATAGGCGACCGCAAAGGCCGATTGAGCCAGTCGTCGTCCCACATCGAGTTTGTTTGGCGGGTGAATGTTGTAAGACTCGCCGATGTCGATGGCCACCGCCATGCCCGTGGCAGCTTCCTCCAGAGCTCCCGACTGGGCCTCGCGCAATTCCGCCCAGCCGCTCGCGCCTGGCTGCCCGGGGGGCTCGCCGAAGTTCGCGAGTTGAACTTGTAAGAATGGAAAATCGCCCTGTCCCCAGGCCCTGCGCCAGTCATGAATCATCAGGGGCAACATGCGCCGGTAGAGCCCGGGTTCCCCGACATTGGACTCGCCCTGATACCACACCACCCCCCGCAACCCGTAAGGGATCAGAGGAGCCAGGCGATTGTCGAACAGGATATGCGGAGAGTTATGGTTGCCGGTTCCCCAGTCCGGCTCCGGCGGCACGACTTCACCCCAGTCATGCTCGACGCAGTAACGCCATTCCCCTGCCAGAGACAGCGCATCTGAAGCATCGTCCGCCCGATGCAGACGCATCACGCTCGCAGGTCCGGTCAGGCCGCCATCATAAATATGGGATCGGGCACGCACCGCGATCACCACCTGCCGGTCGGAGCCAATGAGTCGGCTCGGCACGGGATAGACCCGACGCTTGCACCAGGCACCGGGGGTTTCCCAACTCATGGATCCAACGAGTTCGCCATTCACCCAGGTGTCATCATGCTTGTCGATAGCTCCCAGACAGAGCACGAGATCGCGTCCCAGCCAGGATTCCGGCACGATTTCCGTTCGTCGGAACCAGAAAATCCCGCTGTGGGGATGCCCTTGATTGCGCCAGTTGGAGGGAACCGGCATGCCGGGCCAGTCAGAATCGTCAAGACCGGCTCCGGCCCATCCGCGATCCAATCCAAGGTTTCCCGGATCCTGCGGCGCGCCCGTGCGCTCCCACTCCTCGAATGTTTGATTCCGGACCTTGTGGTCGGTTCGCCAGGCAAGCGATTCATAGATGCCCACCTCCTCACGCCCCGCAGGATCACGCATCAGGGCTTCCCGGCTGAGCCATGCCTGCAGGCGAGAACCTCCCCAGGCATTGCAAATCAACCCCACCGGAACTCCGAGCGCGCGGTGGATCTCCCGGCCAAAATAGCCGCCCACCGCTGAGAATTCCGCCAGCGACTCCGGGGTGCAAGCCGTCCATCGTCCGTCCACCGCCTCCGCGCTGCCGGACATGGCCGGGGTTGTGACGGTGAGCAGGCGCACTTGCGGAAGATCCGGGGAGTCCGCCATCCACTCCGACCCGCACTGTAGAAGTTTCCACTCCATGTTGGACTGGCCGGAGCAGAGCCAGACATCGCCCACCAGAAGGTCGGCAATCTCCGCCTGGCCCGATGCGGCTTCAACTCTTAGCTCGTGTGGTCCTCCGGCCGGAAGAGGCGGCAGGCGCAGCATCCAATGTCCCCGGGTGTCCACTTCGGTCCGGGCTTCATGGCCGGCCAGGCTTACCGTGACACACTCCCCCGGGTCGCCATGCCCCCAGATGGGCAGCGGAAGATCCCGTTGGAGGACGCCGTGATTTTGAAAGACGGATGCTAATTTCATGGAGATGTTTGGCTTGGTATCCTTGGGCACTCAGGATTCCTGAAGCGAGATCATTTGGTGGCAGGTGAATCCGTCCAGTTGCAGACGAAGCGCCCCCCCTTCCTGAACAAACTCCGCCGCTTGCCCCTGCGGTTCGAGGGTCACGCGGGAGATCCGAGGCAGATTGGCCAATGTATCACTTCCTGTACCGTCTTGTCCCCACGCCAATACCGCAGGAAATATCAGGCCGGCCACAATGAAGAGGAGCGCCTGGCTTTTCACGATCCAAAGAGCAGGGATTCGTAGAGGTGGCTCATTTGGAGCAGAGTTCTGAATCGCCGGATCTTCTCCTCGCGGTCAATGGATCCAGCATGCAGCGGAACAGCCGAGTTACCGCCATGATGCGGAGTGTCGAAGAGGTAGGTTTCGCCAACACGGATGACCAACCCCGTGACGTCCGGATACCTCTCGAACAGACCGACAATCAGCTTGCGATGAAGCTCCAGAGTCGCCGGTCGTGTGAGATCAATTTTCCCGTGTCCATCGCAAAGCTCCTCCCGATGCCGTTCGATGATCCGCTTGGGCAGGACAAAGAGATCGATGTGATAGAGAACTTCGATCCCGGCCTGCTTCGCCGCCGCGATCTCCGCATCGCGCATCGCGCTGGCCCCCGCCAACCACGCCTCCTCTTCCGGCGTTCCAGGGAACTCGGTCGCCTCCCCGAAGCCGAGGGGAATGCAGGCATTCAGATGCTTGAGGACCTGCCCGGTGTAGCCGAGGGCTGACAACTCCTTCGGATTGGTAAATCGGGATTGGAATGGCGGTTCACCCGGATTGTGGTGAACCATGTCGAGAAAGATGGGGGTGGTCATTTTTTTATCAGTCAGGTGGCAGGTTCACCGGGGATCCAAAACGAGGTTTGCAGCGTGATCGGCTCGGGCTCGCCCTCGACTTGCAGGACGATTGTCGTGGCGATGGGGTCGGGCAGAGGAACGGGCAATCCTTGCAAAAACAGACGGTTGTCTTTCTGCTCGAATGCAACCGGCGCGCCACCGTCGAGAAATCTGGCGGAGATCACGCGGTTCTTCATCTCCGCAAAACAAAGTTCAGAGATCCTGATCTCACCCATTGAAGTCCCAGAAGCCACGTAGGGGAG
>JBAXXX010000140.1:0-6261 GCA_037127695.1 Verrucomicrobiia bacterium
GATCAAAGAGCCCCGGCTGGAATGGCTGGAGGGCGGCATGCTCGGCGTTGAAGAATTGAGCCTTGGTGGCTCCTGACGCCTTCCCCTTGCGGGTGTGGCAGTCAAACGCATAGTCGGGAATGGGGATGTATTCCGGGGCTTTGCGAAGATCGTCCGCAAGTGTGCTGGCATCCACTCCCTTCATCTGGTCATAGACGAGATTTTGAAGGTGGTCGGGGTCGCGGCTTTTCTTGACCGCGCAGAGGATGATCACCGCTTTGGAAATGAAGATCCTGCCCTTGGCCTTCCGGGCGGGCACGTTGTCGTTCACGATCAGGTAGGAATCGTGGAGCGCCTTGACCTCGGCGGTAATCAGGCCCCAGCAATCCTCCGCACTCACAGTGAGGAGCCGCTTCCACACGTAGTTGCCAAACCCGCTCGCCCAGAGTTCCAACGCCCAGTATCCGGCAAGCTGGGTGTCGGCGCGGCGGATTGATTTCTGCATCGCCGACGACACTTCGCTGAATTTGTAGTTCCTGATCGTGCAAAGTTCCATATCAGGTGGCCCAAGGCGGAAGAGTGGCTTTTCCATGCCTTCCTCCTCTCGTAGAGTAAACGTTATGTAAATCGCTGAATGACACCATTTTCTTCATTACAAAAAGAGTATCGCATGGCAGGCGCGGGGCCGTAGCAGTTCCGGGGGTGCTTTGAGGATGCATCATTTTCAGGCGTCCAGGTGAACCGACTGCCGCCTCTTCACGTCCACAACGACGCGATCCTGGCTTTTGTATTTCTCGAACCGCATGTGCGCTTTCCATTTCGATTTGAGGTAGCGCTTCTCGGCGGCGATGCGTTCCTCCGAGCGGAACAGGGAGTTACCCCCGAGGTTTTTGTCGCGCTCCTGGGCGAAGCAAAAACGGGCTTCATTCCACACAAGCCGGTTGCGCATCAACTCCGTGAGCGCGGCATCAATGTCGCACTTGCACTTGAGGAGCTCATCCCACTTCACTTCTTTTCCGATCACCCCAACTGCCCCGCCCATCCAGTGATGAACGCCAAACGGATCGTTCCTCTGCAAAAGCCGTGGGTCGCTGCGCTGATGCCAGCCGAATAGCCGCGCACCAGCCCCGAATGCGCATCGGGCGGTATTTTCCACCATGACGGCGGTTTCCTCGACCGAGAGCTTCCGAACCTTCAGGGCGACCATGCACATTGCTGCCGAAATGTCGTCGTCCATCATGACCAGGCATTCCTCGGGGAAGTGGGCGACGATCCAGTTCCGCGCGGCACTCACCCCGCTGATCGCGTCGGGAATCCCGACTTTCTCAAGAGGGATGTGCGCGTAACTGGCGATTTCGGATTCCGGCACGACGAGCGTGGCCGAGGGGAAAAGCCGGTGAGTTGTGATCGAGCGCTGGCGGCTCCGGCTCATGATGACGACGCGGATCGCAATCGCACGGAGTTCCGGGAAATCCACTACAGGGGCGGGCAGGGTTGCAGGGCCGGGAGTCATCTGCCAGTCCGGCTCGGACCCCGGATTTGCGGGGTATGAATCCGCCGTGACGCCACTACCCTGCGGTTGGAGCGGGGGCGGCACTGGCCGCTTTTTGCGCGAGTTCGATAAGTCTTTTTCCATGGAGGACGCGGCCGATGCCGATTTTCTTGGTTTTGCGGGTGATTGAATAATCCACTTCCTTCACGCCGATGAGTTGGAGCGCGAGCATCCAGTCCCGGAGGTCATGGAAGATAAAAACCAGGTAGTCATGGTGCTCGAATGCCTGGCATTCCATGAGCGGGATCGTTTCTAGGTCTTCGGCGGGATCAGCGTCTGCGAAAAGTTTGGCGATCTCGTCCTCCATAAATCCGGTCAACTCGATGTCGAACGTGGGATCGCTTTCCCGCAATTTATCCACGACCCGCTTGAGATCGTCCTCGTCGAGCTCGGCCAGTTCAGAAAGCCGGTTGTCGGCGAGCAGATCGGCCAACTCCGCCGCCTCAGACTCGTAATCCTGGATGTCCACTGGCACGGTTTCGCAACCGATGAGCAGGGCTGCTTCGAGCCGGCCGTGGCCGCGGACGATCAGCCCGCTCCGTTTGCTCACCGTGATCGGCGACCGCCACCCTTGTTCCTGGATGATCGCGGCCAGAAGCTGGATCTGGTGGGCGCTGTGCCGGTTCGGGTTGACCGGGTTCGGTTTGAGTTTCCGGGGATCAACGAGCTGGTTATGGGCGCAATGGACGGTCACAGCCTCGCCCGTGCTGTCAACCGGCCCGGCTTGACACCCCGGTGCGTGTCTCGCGTAGGATTGCGCCCATGACGCGGAAGGAATATCAAAAGACCATCCAACGCTGGCGGGCCAAGAACGGATTCACCCAGCAGGATGCAGCCGATCACCTTGGGATTTCCATCCGCACGCTCCAGAACTGGGAAATCGCTCGGAATATGCCGAACGGGTATGGGCTGAAGGCGATCTTACAGGTGCTCTCTGGGCGCACAAAGTGAACGAGTGGAAATAGATCAAATCTTCAATCTCTGCGAAGGCATCATGTGGGTCGTGATTGCCCTCATCCTTGCAATCAAGGCGTTGAAGCAACGCCAATACCGCTGCTTTTCCATCTGGGCCTCATTGAGTTTTTTGTTCTTCGGCGTCTCCGACTTCATCGAAATGAAAACTGGTGCATGGTGGGAACCTTGGCCGCTTCTGCTTCTGAAGGCCGTCTGCGTTGCGTCGTTCCTCGCTTGTCTGGTTTCCTATCGCAAATGTAAGGCCGGTTGACTCCATCCCGCGTGGATGGAACCGATTCCGCCCGAGGTCGCTCGCAAACTTCTCAACCGTGATTTCACCAACCTGATCCAGCGCGTTCAAGCGGGTGGAAAGCTCACCCGTTCCGAGCGCAACATGCTTCAGGCGATGGCCTCCGGGTCAGTGGCGAGCGGGATCACGCTCGCGGCGAACTACAACGAGCTGGCCGAGGCACTCGGGGTGACGCGGCAGGCGATCCACTCTTGGCGGAAGCTCGAAAACGCACCGGAGGCGAACGCGAACGGCACGCATGAGGTGGCAGCCTGGCGGGAGTTCGTCAAACAGCAAGGGCTCAAAAACGACGAAGACATTTCGGATGTCGAGTCGTCTCTCAAAGCCCGGAAGCTGCTGGCAGAGGTGATGGAGCGTGAGTTCCGGCTCCAAGTGAAGCAGGGCGAATACGTGCTCCTTGACGATGTGAAGACCCGGTGGGCATACCACGTCGGGCAGGCGGTGGCGCTCCTGCGGAAACGGCTCGAACAGGAAATCCCACCGATCCTCTCAGGCCTCGATGCGATCGCGATCCGCAAGGAACTCTCGATCGCCGTGGATGAATTCGCGGCACTCCTCCACGACGGCCAGAATGAACAAGCTGGATAAAATCTGGCGTGCTGTCTGGCGTCCGCCCGACCGCAGGCCACCGTGGGCATGGGCGGAGGAGCACATCACCTCGATCCCGTATTCGCCGGTGCCGGGCAGGTTCCGCTCGGAGCATTCGCCCTGGCTTCGCGAGCCGCTTGAGGCGCTGGTCGATCCGTCCATCCGCATCGTTTCGATCATCGCCGCCATCCAGTGCGGCAAGACGAGCGTGGGTGAGATCGGAATTTCCTACATCATTGCGAACCTGCCCGGCCCCGCCCTCTGGCTCGACCAGACCGACGAGGACGCCCGCGACCAAAGCGAATCCCGCCTCCAGAAGCTCTTCGATGAATGCGCCCCGGTGCGGGCGCTCTATCCTCGCGACCGGCACAAAAAGAAAACCGCTGCGATCCAATTTTCCAATGGCATGACGCTCTGGATTCTTGGGGCGCACAACAAAACGAACCTCCAACGCCGGTCGATCCGCTACCTCGTTGGTGACGAGACATGGAGGTGGCCGACCGGCCACATGGCGGAAGCGGAAGCCCGCGTCGCCGCGTTCGGATGGCTCGGCAAATGCCTCTTCATGAGCCAGGCCGGAGAGGAGGGCGACGACACATCCCGGAAATTCGAGATGACCGACCAGCGGGAATGGACGTTCGCCTGCCCGAAATGCGGCACGCGCCAGCCGTTCAAATGGGAGAATATCGAGTGGAGCAAATCCGCTCGCAGTGACGACTACGACTGGGACTACGGCGAAGTGCAGAAAACCACATCTCTCCACTGCACCGGCTGCAATCACTACTTTGAGGATACCGACCGGGTCAGGCGCGAACTCAATGCCACGGGGAAGTTTGTCGCCCAGAACCCGAACGCCTCGCCAGAGAACGCCGGGTTCCATTGGAATTCCCTCTGTGCGATGAGCTGGGGGCGGCTCGCCGAACTTTACCTGCGGGCGAAGGCGGTTTCCCGGCAGGGCGATTTTTCCCTTCTCCAGCAATTCTACCAGAAGCGGCTCGCGATCCCGTGGCGCGAGACGAGCGAGGACTACAAACTCGAAATCGAGCGCACCGGCTACCGGAAGGGTGAACTCTGGGACGAAGAGGCGGCGTTCGACAAAAACGGCCGCATCATCCCCGGCCCGTATGACCCGGCCGCAATTTCCGCTCCCCTGCGCGTGCTCACCGTGGACGTGCAGATGGATCACCTCTTCGCCGTGGTGCGGGCATGGAGCGAAAACGGTTCATCCCGACTCATCTGGAACGAGCGGATCCTCACGTTCGAGGACATTCGCACATTGCAGGAACGCTTCACGATCCACCCGAACCTCGTGTTCCTCGATGCCGGTCATGCCGCCTACGAGGTCTATCGCCACTGCGGTGACTACGGCTGGACTGCGCTCATCGGCGACCGCCGCGCCACATTCGTCCACCGCACCCGTGACGGCAAACCTGTCCACCGGTTCTATTCGCCCCGTCGCAAGGTTGTTCTCTCCCACAACAAAAGCTGCTCGGTCTTCTACTGGTCGAACCTCAACTGCAAAGACATTCTCGCCCGACTCCGCCGCAACCAACGCCCGGAGAAAGGCTCGACCTGGGAGGTGCCCGACGACATCGACGATGACTATCTCGCCCAGATGGAGAGCGAGCACCGGGTCAAGGCCGGCGGAAAATGGCTCTGGAAGCAGATCGGCAATCGCCCAAACCACCTCTGGGACTGCGAGGCCATGCAGGTCGTCGCCGTCGTCATGCTCAAGCTGATCGGGCGGGAGTTTTCGGCGGGGGATATTGAAAAGAATCCTGCTCCGCCTGACTGATTCTTTAGAGAAATCCAGATGCGAGCACAGCCATGATCGGAAGGGATTCCTTCTTTCATGCGTTGGCGTGATGGGCAATCATCGCATTCGATGAAAAATATCTGTTTGAGTTTTTGCGTGGCGATCCTCGCCATGATCTTCTGCGGCAAGGCGGATGCGGTCACTCACGATTGGGCTGCGGATCCCCTGAAGGAAGTCCAAATTAACACCGTTGCTTTTCGCGGATGGATTCCGGATACAACGAAACCGCTCTCCGGAGTTCTCGTCTTGATTCCGGGGCGACATGGCGACGGCCGGGGGATGGCCGATGCTCCCCAGTGGCAGAAATTGGCGACCGACCTCGACTTCGCCATTCTGGCCTGTCAATTCAGCAACGGAGAACCCTTCCCTTACCAGAACGACGCCCACGGAGAAGTGGCCAAATGCATCAACACCGCCGTGGAACATCTCAGCGAGTTGAGCGGCAAAGCGGAGCTCAAAAAGGCACCGCTTGCGTTTTGGGGCGTGTCGGCTGGCTCGAATGTCTCAGCCCGCTACTGCGTGTTTTTTCCCGAACGCGTGGCGGCGTTCGCGAGCTCGACCGGCACATGCGGTCCCGGCGGCGAAATTTCTGTGAAGACATTGGACATCCCGATGGTCTTTGCCATCGGAGGGACGGACAAACCAGACTGGGTCAAAGGCTCGATTGCCAATGCGGAGCGGGGACAGGGCAAGGCCCCGTGGACGGTTGCGCTGCAAAAGACCCAGGGACATGGGGTAGGCAAGAGCATGGATGTCATCGTCCCGTTCCTGCTGGCGACGGTCAAACAGCGACTGGGGGTTGCATCGCCGACTCAGACTCCAAGCATCTTCAAAAGTGAGTTGCCAAATATCGGCTCCTCATCTCATTCCACTGCCAGCACGCAGAAATCCCTGAAAAAACGGCTCTTCAAAGAAATCTGTGGGTAAAAACGAACCAGTTTGATGGGGGCTGTGCGCCCCCAAACCCCGCACCGCTCGCCGCGGCAGGCGTTCGGGGGGAGACTTGTTGAGGCTTGCCTGCGGCAAGCGTGGAAAAAGTGAGGCTGGCGGAGCCCGGAAGGG
>JBAXXX010000141.1:0-6187 GCA_037127695.1 Verrucomicrobiia bacterium
GGGTCTGGTAAAGGTTGGTCTCGCCTTCGCGGGCTTCGATGATCTTGGTGATCTTGCCGGCCCGGACGCGTGTCCGCAGCGTGGCGACAAGGCGTCCACATTCAGATGGATGCACTTTCCACGTGGCATTGGCGGGCTCGCCGTGGGGCGGGTGCGCCTCGCCGCGCCACGCTGGCCCGGCACCAAACGGCGCACAGAAAAAATCTCCCCGCAACTCGCGGAGCAGGGGAATGAGCTTGTCAGCCCCGGGCTTGTCACACCACGGAGCGGTGGAGAAAGGCTCAACGATTTGGCGTCCGAGGCGGAATTTGACCGGCCCGAGTTGCCCGCCTGTGCGGGTGATGTCGAAAGTCACGTTCATGGGGTTGTGCAAATGGCTGTCAGGAATTCGTTTTCGGCCCTCTGGAGCGTTGGCCCGGAGTTTGAAGCTGGAAGCGAGGATTCCCATGGTCTGCTCGGTCGTAAAGCGGATTGCGCAAGAAGGAAAGCGGAAATCAAAAGGATTTTGATCGTTGCGGAAAAATCCTATTGTCGAAGGCGGATCGTGCAGCTAAAAGTCTTCGTTCCCCTGCTCCAGGAGCAGCCCACCCGTATGAATAACAAAGGAAAAATCGTTCAAGTCATCGGCGCGATCGTGGATGTCGAGTTTAACCCGGCGTCCGGCGCGCTGCCAAAAATCTATGATGCCCTGGAAATCACGTTTGAGGCCGCGGGGCAGACCAACCGGCTGACGCTTGAGGTCCAGCAGCACCTCGGGGAAAACTGGGTGCGCGCGATTGCGATGAGCTCGACCGAGGGACTCTCTCGCGGCATGGAAATCACAAACACCGGCGCCCCGATCTCTGTGCCGGTTGGCGAGGGGGTTCTCGGACGGATTTTCAATGTCACCGGCGAGGCGACCGACGAGCGCGGCCCGGTGAAGTTTGACAAAAAATATCCGATCCACCGCAAGGCGCCTCCGCTCATCGAGCAGGATACGAAGGCCCAGATTCTCGAGACGGGGATCAAGGTGATCGACCTGATTTGCCCGTTTACCAAAGGCGGAAAAGTCGGTGCTTTCGGCGGGGCCGGTGTCGGCAAGACGGTTGTCATCATGGAGCTCATCAACAACATCGCCAAAGGCCACGGCGGGTATTCCGTCTTTGCGGGCGTCGGCGAGCGTACGCGCGAGGGCAACGACCTCTACGCGGAGATGAGCGAGTCCGGCGTCATTAATCAGGACGACCTCGCAAAATCCAAGGTGGCGCTGGTTTACGGCCAGATGAACGAGCCTCCTGGCGCGCGCCTGCGCGTCGCCCTCACCGCCCTCACGATGGCCGAGTATTTCCGCGACGAGAAGAGCCAGGACGTCCTGCTTTTCATCGACAACATCTTCCGGTTTTCTCAGGCGGGCTCGGAGGTTTCGGCCCTTCTCGGGCGCACGCCGAGCGCGGTCGGCTACCAGCCGACGCTTGCTGCGGAGATGGGAGACTTGCAGGAGCGGATCACCTCGACAACGAAGGGATCCATCACCTCGTTCCAGGCGGTCTATGTTCCGGCCGACGACCTGACCGACCCGGCGCCGGCAAATACCTTTGCTCACCTCGACTCGACGATCGTGCTCGAGCGCTCGATTGCAGAGCTGGGCATCTACCCGGCGGTTGACCCGCTCTCCTCGACATCCAAGGCCCTTTCGCCAGACATTATCGGCGAGGACCACTACGAGGTTGCCCGCGGGGTCCAAACGGTCCTCCAGCGCTACAAGGATCTCCAGGATATCATTGCCATCCTCGGCATGGACGAGCTTTCTCCGGACGACAAGCTCACGGTCTATCGCGCCAGAAAAATTCAGAAGTTCCTCTCCCAGCCATTCCATGTGGCCGAGGTTTTCACCGGGACCAAGGGGGAATATGTTCCGATCAGCGAAACCATCCGCGGGTTCAAGGAAATCCTCGACGGCAAGCACGATGAGGTGCCCGAAGGGAACTTCTATATGAAGGGAAGCATCGATATGATCAAGGAGGTCTAGCTCTTTGATTGTCCGGATTTGATTCGTTTCTTCCCGCCGCCATCCACCTCATTTTCCCGTGCTTCGCCTCGAAATTGTAACTCCCGACCAAAAGATCTACTCAGACGATGTGGATTACGTGGTGATTCCCGGCATTGAGGGTGAGCTGGGGGTGCTTCCGCAGCACGTGCCATTGATGACCCAGCTCGTTCCCGGCGAGCTCTGGGTGCGAAAAGGCAGCGAAGAGATCCGGCTTGCTGTCGGGGAAGGGTTCGTTGAGATCGGCGCCGACAAAGTCGCGGTCCTGACCGACATGGCCGTCAAGGAAAGCGACATTGACGAGTCCGCCGCCGAGGAGGCCGTCAGCCGGGCCGAGGCTGCAATGAAGACGGAAAAGATGAGCGACGAGGAGCTGGCCACCGTCCAGGCCTCGCTCCAAAAATCGCTCGCCCTGATCCGGGTCAAGCGCCACCGCAGCTGAACCGGGCACCCTGCGGCCTGCCGAGCCGCCCGGCCAGATCGCTCCGGTCGCAAGCCGCTTCCTGCCGCGTGGCGAGATTCTTGATTTTCAGCAGCGGCCATTCCGAGCCCACGAGGATCGCTCGCGCTGCCCCGAGGCCTTCGGCGTCCTGGAATTGGCGCCCGACCTTTGCGGGCTTGAGCGAAAAGTCTGTGCGCCAGCCAAGGTCGCGCGCCTCCTGGACCACGCGCATCGCATCGGCGCGTCGCGCCTCGTCAGCGATCACAACATAAATCTCGCAGGCCTTGGGGCTTGCGGACCGCCGCCGCTCATCTGCCGCAGGCGTCTCGTCAATCAGGTGGCCGAGGACGACATCCCCCATGCCGAACCCGATCGCCGGCAGGTCCGCTGCGCCGTCGCTCAGGGCCTGGATCAGGCCGTCGTACCGCCCGCCACCCGCCAGCGCCCGCAGCGACTTTGAGCGGTCAAAAACTTCAAAGACGGCCCCGGTGTAGTAGGCGAGGCCGCGCACGATCGAGAGGTCCAGCTCGACGAAGCCTGCGAGGCCGCGCGCATCGAGCGCCGCGAGGATCGGGGCGAAGGCCTCCGGGCTGCCCTGGGCAATAAACCCCCGCAGATCCGCGACCGTGAGCCCGGCCGGCAAAAGCTTCTCATCCAGTTTTTCCGCAGGCTCCCGCTCGATCTTGTCCGCGCACTCGAGTGCCAGCTTCGCCTGCGCCTCGTCGCATCCGCGCGAGGCGAGGAACCCCCTCCACGCCTGCCTGTCGCTGAGGCGCACCACAAAGTGCTCAGCGCCGAATCCGAACCCGCGCATGAGATCCACCGCAAGGGCGACAATTTCCGCATCCGCCTCCGGCGAGCTCTCGCCGATGATGTCCGCATTGAATTGCAGGAACTCGCGCAGGCGGCCTTTTTGCTGCCTCTCGTGGCGGAAGAAATTCGAGACGCAAAACCATTTCATCGGTTTGCGGAAGTGCCTTTCCTTTGCCGCGACCATCCGCGCGAGCGTGGGGGTCATCTCCGGGCGCAGTGCAACCTCGCGATCCCCCCGATCGCGAAACGCATAGAGCTGCTCGAGGATTTCGGCCCCCTCCTCGTTCTTCTTCCGGTAGAGGTCGGCGGATTCCAAGGTCGGGCCGTCGTATTCCACAAACCCATACCTCCGGGCAACCGACCTCCAGATCTCGACGACGTAGTTCCGCCGGTCGCAATCCTCAGGATAAAAATCACGAAATCCTGGCAGCGCGGGCATCAGCAAACCTCCTCAATTTTCCCCATCCGGCAATCGTGCCCGCTTCTTCGTTCCGTGAAAAGCCTTTCTCCTGGAAAATCCGCGTCAGCCGCCAACTCTGGCCACCAAAGCGTTGCGCGATCTGAGCTGCCCCCTTGTGATTGATCTCGGCTAGCCCGGCGGCCTTCCGTCGGGGCGGCCCATAAACCAGGAGATGGCGATGCAGATTTCGTAGAGAAAATACATTGGGGCGCCCATGAGCAGGAGGGTGATGACATCGGATGTCGGGGTGATGATCGCAGCTAAAACCAAGATGATGACGAGGGCGAACGGGCGCGTCCGGCGGAGCAGTTCGTAGTTCACGATGCCAAGCTTCACGAGCAGGAGGACGGCCAGCGGCAGCTCGAACGCAAGCCCGAAGGAGATGACAAACTGAGTGGTGAACGAGTAGTATTCCCGCGCCGTCCACGTCGGCTGCCAGTGCATGGACCGGGCGTCGTTAAAAAAGAATTCGAGCGTTTGCGGGAGGACGACAAAGTAGCTGAACGCGACGCCTGCGAGGAACAGCCCGAACCCGACAGCGGATGCCGGATAGAGCATCCGCTTCTCCCTGGGGGTGAGCGCCGGGAGGACAAACTCCGCGAGGAAGAGGAGCAGAAGCGGAAGGGCGAGGATGATCCCTCCATAAAAGGCCAGGTCGATCGAGATCGTGAACGAGTCGGCGACTCCGAGCGACTGCAGGTTGGCGGCGCGCTCGGGGTCCACAAGGACCAGCGGGCGCTGGACAAGCGACGCGATCTCGCTGCGGAAAACGAAGCAGAGCGTCATCGTGGCGCACAGGGTAAGGACCGCCTTGATCAGCATCGCCCGCAGCTCCTCGAGGTGGACGAGAAACGGCTTCGACTCGTCGCGCATCTCGCGGAAATCAAAAAGCCGCTTGAGGTTCATTCTGGGATTCCGGCGGAGCTGGCGGCACGGCGGGCGAGCTCGCGGGCGACATTTTCCGGCGAGGGGGCGCCCGTGGCGCGTCGGGCCGCAAGGGCGGAAGCCAGGTCGAAGTTTGCCGCAACCACATCCGGAGTGAGCAGAGGCGATGCGGCGAGAAATTCCGCAGGGCCAAGCCTGTCGAGCGGGGAGCCGAGCTCCTGAGCGCGGGCGACGAGCCGCCCGATGATCTCGTGCGCCTGTCGGAACGGCACCCCGCCCTCGACCAGCCGGTCGGCCAGATCTGTGGCAAGGAGCAGGGGATCGGAGGCCGCAGCCCTTGCGCGGCCCTCCCGAAACCTTGAAGCGCCGATCATTTCCGAGAAGATGGCCAGAGTGGAGAGGACGGTGTCCACGGAATCAAAGACCCCCTCCTTGTCCTCCTGCATGTCCCGATTGTAAGTGAGGGGCAGGCCTTTCATCGTGGTCAGGAGCGCGATGAGGTTCCCGTAGAGGCGGCCGGTTTTTCCGCGCGCCAGCTCGGCGATGTCCGGGTTTTTCTTTTGCGGCATCAGGCTGGATCCGGTCGTGTGCCGGTCGCTCAGCTCGATGAAGCCGAACTCTGCGGACGCCCAGAGGATGATGTCCTCGCTGAGCCGCGAGATGTGCATGCCCAGGATCGCCAGCGCCGCGAGCAGCTCGCAGGCAAAATCCCGGTCTGCGACAGCGTCCATGCTGTTCCTTGTCACCTTCGAAAATCCGAGCTCTGCGGCGATGGCTTCGCGGTCCAGGATCAGCGTGGATCCGGCGATCGCGCCCGAGCCGAGCGGCATCGAGTCCATCCGCACCGCGCAATCTCCCACTCGTCCGGCATCCCGATCCAGCATCTCGACATATGCCAGCAGGTGGTGGGCAAAGAGGACCGGCTGCGCGCGCTGCAGGTGGGTGTATCCGGGCATCACGGCCGCCGGATGCCTGCCTGCAAGCCCGCTCAGGGCGGATTGCAGCCCCCGGATTCCGCCGAGGATCTCCTCGCATGCCCCGAGCAGGTGGAGGCGAAAATCCAGCGCGACCTGGTCGTTGCGGCTGCGGGCGGTATGGAGCTTCGCGCCGGCCGGGCCGATCCTCCTGGTCAGCTCGGCCTCGATGTTCATGTGGACGTCTTCGAGCGCCTCGCTAAAGACGAAGCTTCCAGAGGAGATCTCCGCTCCGATCTCATTCAGCCCGGATGCGATCCTGTCAAATTCCTCCTGGGTCAGGATTCCGGCCTTTGCGAGCGCGCGGGCATGTGCGATGCTCCCCCGGATGTCCTCCCGATACAGCCGCCAGTCGGTCGTGACGGATTGCCCGTAGGATTTGAGGAGGTCCGACGCCTCCTGCTGGAATCGTCCTTTCCACATAATCAGCTTTCTCTGGAAGAAGTCTCCATGGTCGCGGCGAGATTAACGGGCTCGAACGTCGAGTCAAGAAAGGGAAAAAGGCCAGAGAACTACGGCAAAGGGGAGAGGAGTGCCGTTGCTGCATTCCTGCCCTGGCGGGGTTCGTCCGTCCCCAGTCCATAGTC
>JBAXXX010000142.1:0-5974 GCA_037127695.1 Verrucomicrobiia bacterium
GAAGGATGCCAACGTGCGGATCGCCCAGACGGCCACCGTCTCCAAGTCGATGGCCCACGACCTGGCGGGGGTCAATGCCGCCGTGGGCGACATCCGGCAGGGCGGCGAGAACGTGCAGACCAGCACGGTGGAGCTCTCAAGGGTAGCCGAGCAGCTCAAAGCCACTTCCGACCGGTTCAAGGTCTAGGAAAAGGCTAGTCCCATATCCCTATGAAGATTAAGAAAAAACTTCTATTGATAGGTATTCTAGGGTCGGCGATTCCGCTGATCATTTTTGGTGTGATTTCGGTCTGGCAGGCGGGGAAAGTCGAGAGGACGGCCTCCCGCGAAAGTGGCAAAATGGGGATCGAGCGTTTGGATCACATCGTCGCAGGGGTCAAGTCCATGGTGGAGAGCCAGCAGGAAGTGCTGGAGCAGAAGGTTGCTTCCGATTTGAAGGTCGCAGCCAACGAGCTGTCCGCTGCAGGGGGCATCTCCTTCGGGCTGGACAACGTGACGTGGCAGGCTCGCAACCCGCTCACCTCAGTGGTGCAGCCGGTTGGCTTGCCTCAGATGCGCATCGGACAGCAGGCGGTGACCCCCAATGCCGATCTGAAAACCCCATCCCCTGTTGTGGACAAGGTGCGGTCGCTGGTGGGCGGCGCTTGCACGATCTTTCAGCGGATGGACGAGGCGGGCGACATGCTGCGCGTCATCACGAATGTGGAGTCGAAGGATGGCACACGCGCCATCAACACATTCATTCCATCCGCCAACCCCGATGGTAAACCCAACCCCGTGGTGCAGGCAGTGCTTAAAGGCGAGCGGTTCGTGGGTCGTGCCTTCGTGGTCAACGCTTGGTATGTTGCTGCCTACGAGCCCATCAAAGATCCGGACGGCAAGGTCGTGGGGATGTTGTTTGTGGGTGTCCCTGAGAGCAGCGCCCAGAGCGTGAAGCGGGCGATCATGAACACGGCGGTTGGCAAGACTGGCTATGTCTATGTGATCGATTCTAAGGGCACCTATGTCATTTCGCAAGGCGGCAAGCGAAACGGCGAAGTCATCTGGGAGGCCAAAGACGCGAGCGGCAACCTGTTTATCCAGGCGATCGTTAAGAAAGCTTTGGCTCTAAAGCCCGGCGAAACTGCAGAAGAACACTACCCATGGAAGAACCCCACAGATCCCGCAGCTCGGATGAAGATGGTGAGGTTCCTGCATTATGCGCCATGGGATTGGATCATCGCTGCGGGGTGCTATGAGGAGGAAGCGAACGAGAGCGTCGTCGCGATCCAGTCGGAGAATCGACGGAGTAACGAGCTGCTGGCAGTCGTGTTTATCTTGTGCCTGGCGGGATCCGCCTTTCTCTGGGTGCTGGTCGCCCGCGGCATCGCTAACCCAATCCGCCGCACGGCCGACATGCTCAAGGATATCTCCGAAGGCGAAGGGGATCTGACCAAGCGGCTTGAAATAAGAAGCAAGGACGAGATCTGCGACATGGCGACATCGTTCAATGCATTCGTCGGAAAACTCCAGGGAGTCGTCGGGCAGATCATCGACAATGCCAAAACGGTGAGCACGTCGGCCGCAGGGATCTCCACCGTCTCCACACATGCCGCACAGTTCGTGCAATCCGTCTCCGAGAAGACCTGTGCGGTGGCTGCAGCCGCCGAAGAGGCGAGCGCGAACACCATCTCGGTGGCCGCCAGCATGGAGCAGACGTCGACGAACCTCGCTTCCGTGGCTGCCGCCACTGAAGAGATGAGCGCCACCGTGGCCGAAATTGCCACAAACTCGGAACAGGCGCGCGCGATCAGCGGGCAGGCCACTGCCCAGGCCGAAGCCGTTTCCGCTCTCATGCAGCAGCTCGGAGGGGCCGCGAAGGAGATCGATAAGGTGACCGAATCCATCACCAGGATCTCCTCCCAAACAAACCTGCTCGCCCTCAACGCCACGATCGAGGCAGCCAGCGCGGGCGAGGCCGGCAGGGGGTTTGCCGTCGTCGCCAACGAGATCAAGGAGCTGGCCCGCCAGACGGCCACCGCCACCGAGAACATCAAAGAAAAGATCTCCGGCATGCAGGCATCCACCGACAGCGCGATCACCGGGATCGAGAAGATCTCCGGGGTGATCAACGATGTCGGCTCGATCATTGTCAGCATCGCCGCCGCGATTGAAGAACAGTCGTCGGTAACCAAGGCCGTGGCCGGAAATATCGCCCAGGCCTCGCTCGGGGTGAAGGATGCCAACGTGCGGATCGCCCAGACGGCGACCGTCTCCAAATCGATGGCCCAAGACCTGGCTGGGGTCAATGCCGCCGTGGGTGAGATCCGCCAAGGCGGCGAAAACGTGCAGACCAGCACGGTCGAGCTCTCGAAAGTGGCCGAGCGGCTCAATAAAACTGCGGGACAGTTCAAAGTTTAGCCAATATGACAAATCAGAATCCGCTTTTGGCATTTGAATCAGGCGGACGGGTCTTCTGCTGCGATCTTCTGTGGGTCCGGGAAATCCTGCGCTGCCCGCCTGTGAGGGTCGTGAACTGCTCGCCCAAGGTCGTGCGTGGGCTGGTCCACCTGCGCGGGCAGATTTTAACTGCCTTCGACTTGGACGCGCGGCTCGGGCTGCCCCCCGGCACGCTGCCGACCGAACGGTGCATCGTCTTCAAGACCGCCGCCGAGCTGGCCACCCTGCCGATCCCTCCCGATGATGCCAGCCTGGTCGGCTCCGACATGGTCGGCATCTTGGTGGACGCGATCGGGGAAATCATCCCCCCGGGCACGGAGATCCTCCCGGCCCCTCCGGAAGCACTCAGCGGGATTGACCCGGCATGCACATGCGGAGTCGTCGCCCTACGCGACACCCTCGCGATCGTGCTGAAAATCGGCTCCTTCCTATCCGCCGAAGCCACCGAACCCACCTCCCAAGCTTTGACCGCATGAATGAAACCTTCCTCATCCTCGAAGAAGAGACCGACAACCTCGCTGGGCGGATGGATCTCGCCAATGCTGAGCCCACGAGAGTTTTTCCAGGGCGCGTCCCGGCGCAAGAGGAACCGGCAGGTTTCAACGCCGAGCTGCTCGACAAGCTGATGAACCTTGCGAGCTCGCTGGTTCTCGGCCGCAACAAGCTCGTGCGTTTCTCCGAGAAGGAAGGCTCCGCCGTGGATGGGCTTCGCTCGATCGTGCAGGAGATCAATCTGGTCACCTCCGAGATGCAGAGCACGATCATGCGGGCCCGCCTGCACCCGATAGGCAACCTCTTCGTGAAATTCACGAACATCGTTCGCGACCTGGGCCAAAAGCTGCACAAGGAAATCCAGCTCGACATTGTCGGGGACGATGTCGAGCTCGACCGCATGCTGATCGAAGGGCTTGCGGATCCGCTGGCGCGCATCGTGCATAACTGCGCCGACCACGGCATCGAAACTCCCGAAGAGCGCCAAACCCTCGGCAAGCCCGCCGCCGGGCGCATCCGCATGGCGGCCGCCCACCTCAACGGGCGCGTGCAAATCGAAGTGCGCGACGACGGCCGGGGGCTCGCCCCCGAAAAGCTCAAGGCCAAGGCGATCAAGAAAGGCTTGCTCGCCCCGGAAGTGGCCGCCCACATGTCTGCTGCCGAAGCCTGCCAGACCCTTTTTATGGCCGGATTTTCCGATTCCTGCAGCGCGGATTCCGGGCGGGGGATTGGCATGGACGTGGTGAAGGCCAACATCGAGAAGCTCGGCGGGGACGTTGCCCTCGAGACCGAGCCCGGCAGGGGCACGGCCGTGATCATCCGGCTTCCGCTCACTCTCGCGATTATTCCCGCGCTGGTGGTGACGTGCGGCGGGCTGGCATTTGCGGTGCCCCAGATCAACCTGGAAGAAATCGTTGTGCCCGGTCCGAATTGTCCGCTCGAATCTCTTGGGAGCGGGCTGGTGGTCCGCCTGCGCGAGGAGCTCCTGCCGGTGCTCGACTTGGCTGCGATCCTCGGGCAAACGCAGGCGGCTCCCGAGATCCGCTACGTCCTCGTGCTCCAGCTTGACCATGCCCGCTTCGGCTTGCTGGTGGATGACATTTCCAACACGGAGGAGATCGTGGTCAAACCCCTCGGGCGCGAGCTCAAATCTGTGACCATCTACTCGGGAGCCACCTTGTTGGGGCAGGGGGATATCGCATTGATCCTTGATCCTGCCGCCCTCGCCCATGGCCGCCTTCCCTCGGAAGTGCTGGGTTCTGCCGCCCTCCAAGCTCCGGCAACTTTGCAGGCCCGCCCAGGTAGCGAGCGAGTTCTCGTGTTTTCCGACGCTTCTCCCGAGCGGTTCGCCCTTCCCCTCAGCAGCATCACCCGTATCGAACACATTCCCGCAACCCGCATCGAGCGGATCGGAGGCCGGGAATGCCTGCGGCAGAATAACGGTCCCACCCTCCAGCTTATCCGGCCCGGCCATTTCCTCCCAGTCACCCCGCCCGCTCCCTACGGGGAAGAAATCTTTGTTATTGTGCCCAGGGGAGGGCAGCTCCCTGTCGGCATCATCGGCAGCGAGATCGTAGATTCCGCCGATCTCGAAACCAGCATGCTCGACCGAGAGATGTTCAGCTCCACGGCTCTCCTCGGAGCCGCCACCCTGCTCGAACGCCTCACTCTCGTCATTGATATCGAAGGCCTCCTCCGCGCGGCCGGATTTGGCGAATCGCCAGTCGCGGCGCTCGACGACCAGCCCCAATAATATTCCCCTGGCAGATCCAGCCAATGAGAATCCTTTTTGCACTCTTGCTGCTCGCCGCAGGGGCGCTGTCCGCAGCGCCGACAACGTCGATCCTCGTGGTCCACTCGTATTCGCAGCACTACCCGTGGACGCAAAGCCAGGACGAGGGCTTCATGGAGGCGCTCGAAGCGGATGCCGGGGGGAATGCTTCTGTTTGCACCGAGTATCTGGATACCAAGCGGCGGCGCTATGACGAAACCTACGCGAACGAATTCGCCGGCTATTTGGCGATGAAATACGCGGGGTATCACCCGGCTGCGATCTACGTCACCGACGACGATTCTCTTTTGTTTGCACGCGACCACCTCGCGAGCGTGTTCCCCGGCACGCCGGTTTTCTTTTCCGGGGTGAATAACTACGACGCGCTCAAAACTCTCGACTCCTCCCTTGTCACCGGGGTCTTCGAGCTGAAGGAAGTCGTCCCCAATATCGATTGGCTGCGGAGCTTCGACAAGGACGCCAACGACCTTATCTTTGTGGGCGATGGCAGCAGCACGTATGTCCCGATCGAGAAGGAGGCGAAGAAGGTATTGGGAGCCCTCGGGCTCCGGGCGACCTTCATCGCCGAAAAGCGGCTGGACACGGCCTTGGAAAAGCTCCGGACCCTGCCGGGAAAATACGTCATCCTGACGACGGTGGGCGGCATGGCCGACGAGAATGGGCAGGTGCTTCCTCTGCCAGAAATCGTGAAAGGCATCGCCGGGGCAGGGCGCATCGTCATCAGCATGGAAGATTCGTATGTGATGGAAGGGGTCTTGGGCGGGTGGGTGACGAGCGGACATGAGCATGGACGGAAAGCTGCCCGCCTGCTCTTGGACAACTTGCACGGAACGCCGGTCGCCAGCCTGCCGCCGGTGCTCAAAAGCCCAAACGTTTTTCTCTTTGACGATCGAGCGCTCGAAAAGGACCGAATTATTTTGCCGGCCAATGTTCGCGACCAGGCGGTCTTGTTGAATCCCCGACTCAGTTTTTACGAGCTGAACCGGGGCTTGATTCTTGGCTGCCTGGTCGGGTTGGCAACAGCTCTCGTTTTGTTTGTCTCCTGGACGATTATCGTTCTTTCGCGCAAAAATCGTGCGCTGACGGTCTCGCAAAGCCACACGCTTGAGCTCAACCGCCAATTGGAAGATTCCAGCGTGCTGGCGACTGCTCTGGCCAAAAAGGCCGAGATGGCCAGCCGCGCCAAGAGCGAGTTCCTGGCCAACATGAGCCACGAGATCCGGACGCCGATGAACGGTGTCATCGGCATGG